>JBOGKX010000101.1:0-49071 GCA_050746125.1 Terriglobales bacterium
GCTTGCAGCTCGTGCACCCCTCCACCGGCACGGCATCGGCGGTCGGCCTGGCATTCCAGACCACCCCCGCCTGGCGCTCGGCCGCACTCCTGAGGATACAAGTCGAGGGCGAAGGCTTCCGCGTCGTTATCAGCCACCAGGGCCCACGGCTACAGATGAGCGTCCACCACAGCGGACAGGAGATCGGCCACTGGACGGGCCCGGCGATGACAGACCCGCACCGCGAAGCCGACTGCCTCGCGATCGAGCTCTCGATCTGCGGCGGCGATCCCCTGTACCGCGCCGCCTTGGAGAGCGCCTGCGGCATCGCCCGCCAGCTCGAAATCCAGCCATGAAATCCGCCTCGCACCCTCCCCTCCAGATTGTGCCCTCGATTTTGTCGGCCGATTTCAACCGGCTCGGCGCCCAGATCGCCGACGCCGCGGCAGCTGGCGCCGACCGCTTCCAGGTCGACATCATGGACGGCCATTTCGTCCCCAACATCTCCATGGGGCCGATGTTCGTCGCCGCGTTGCGCCGCCTGACCCGGCTGCCGATCGAAGCCCACCTGATGACGGCGCGGCCGCAAGACTGGATTGCGCCTGTCGCGCAAGCCGGCGCCGATTGGATCATCGTCCATGCCGAGGCCACCGTTCATCTGGATCGCATGATCGAGAGCATTGTCGAAGCGGGGGCGCGCCCGGCAGTGGCCCTCAATCCCGCCTCGCCGCTCGATTGGATCGAGGAAATCCTACCCCGCGTCGGCATGGTGCTGCAGATGACCGTCAACCCTGGCTTCGGCGGCCAGCGGTTCATCGCTCCAGTGCTCGACAAACTCCGCCGCCTGCGCCGGCGCATCGACGCGCTGACCCTCGATTGCGCTTTGGAGATTGATGGCGGCGTCGAAGTGGATACGATCGCCGCCGCGGCACAAGCGGGAGCGAATGTGTTTGTCGCCGGCAGCGCCGTCTTTGCTCATCACGGCGGGCCGGCTGCCGCCCTCGCGGCGCTGCGCGCCGCTCTCGCCTCCACGCGCCGCAGGACCTAGTTGGGATGGCTAGTTGGGAAGGAAAGCCCCGAGGCGCGGCAGGCTGGCTTGCGCCAGGTTGAGCGCGGTCGCGGTGGCGGCGGGGATCGATTCGCCGTAGGCCATCGGCAGCGTCACGCGCACGATGGCGCCGTCGCGCCGGTGCTGGGTGAGCGCATCCCAAATCAAGTAGAACTTGCCCCAGTACTCGCTGGCGATGATGCGGCCTTGCGCCTGGTACCAATAGAGCACCATCATGCGGTTGCCCTCGTTTTCGACCAGGTAACGGTTCACCTGCGCCCTTTGCCCATTCGTGTCGGCCACCGTGATGCGATCGTTCATCACCGGTTCCCAGCCCGCGCCGGGCAGGCAGTTCTTGGGCGAGTGCATGGCATCGCCTGCTTTTTGATTGCGATAGTAGGCGACAAAGAAGCCGGCCTCGGCCCCCTGCGAATCGCGATAGTCGCGCAACAGATAGTCGTCGGCCTTCAGCACGTTCAACACGTCGGGCGCGACTCGCTCTTGGCTCACCAGCGTCCAGAGCTGGCCCCGGCCCTGCAATTGGCCGGGGAAGTCAGCCAGCGGCTGACGCGTCGGCACGTCCGGCGCGGCCGAAAGCCAGGTGCGCAGGCCGAACGTCGCCGCCAAGATCGCCGCGATCACGATGAGTTTGCGCGTCATCCCGCCTCCGTGCGCGGCAAAGGCTTGCCGAGCGCTAGCCCTTGATCCGCCCCGCTCCATCGCTGCAACAGCACCGCCTCCAAGAGCAGCAGCGCGAACGCTACTACGAAAATCACCCAGCCCGAAAACTCATGGAAGAATCCGGTGGCAAACTCTTGCCCGACATAGTGTCCCAACAGCCCGGTCGCGGCCACGCGGATGGCATTGGCGATGATAGCGATGGGAATGCTGCTAAGCACGAACACGACGCGCAGCCAGCGGCGAATCGGCAGGAAGTAGGCCACGATCATGGCCAGCGCGATCAAGCTGAAGAGCGAGCGGATGCCGCTGCACGCTTCCGCCACGTCCAGGACGCGGTAAGGCAGCTGGAGCACGTTGCCTTGCCGAAAAACCGGGATGCCGGTGAATTGCAGGATCGCCGCCGCCCATTGCGAGGCAATCAGTTGCAGGGGAAAGGCGATCTGATTGAAGATCACCTCCGGCAAAGGTATAGCCAGCAACGCCAGCGCAAACTCGAAGCCGCTGCTGCGCAGGTGCGCCCAGCCCCACATAAAAACCACCAGCCCGGCGATCAAGAACAAGAACGAGGTTCGTTGCAGGAAAAATTCGGCGCCCAAGTAGCCGAGCAGAAATTGAACTTGCGAATAGATAATCAGCGCCAAGCCCCAGCGGCTGGGCTGTACCGGCAAGCGGCGAAAAAGATCGCGTTTGTACCAAAGAAAAAAGAGAATCGCTGCCGGCATCAGGAAGCCGTGCGAATAATTCGGATCTTCCCCCCAGTTGCGAAACAATTCCACGCCGGTGCCGGCATAGACAACGATCACCGCCAGCCAGACGTACCAGGCACGCCGCAGCCAAGCGCGCCATTGCCAGCCGGCGTTCACCGCGGCGGAGGCTGGCGGCGCTTTTGCGCCGCGGGGCGCCGAAGCATCTGTCTCTGGCGTGCTGAGATTCATGGCCTGACCTGCAAATCTCGCCTCAGTCTAAGCTCTTTAGCGACAAAAAAAGAGAGGGAGATTGTACTTCTCCCTCTCGGCAAGGTGCATGCCGTCACTCCCGTGGTCCTAAGGGCAGCCAGGGTGTGAGCGCATCCGCTTTAGGCCTGCATTCCTAATTTGAAGCGGCGGCGTAGTAAACCGCAGAGCGCCAGCAGGCCCGTTCCCAAAAGCGCCATCGAGGCCGGTTCGGGAGTCGCCAGCGAGCCGGATACCGAAGTCGCCACGCTCTGCGTGAAGTCGCCGAGCGAATTCATGCCAATGAACTGCAAGGTCAGAATGCCTTGGGCCGAAGGAGCACCGAGGAACGAGTCCAAAAGAGAACTGGTGCCGGAGACGCCACCGATGCTTGTCAGGCCGACATTGATCGTGAGTGATCCGGAGTTGTCGGTAATATTCAGGAACTGAACGTCCGCATTCAGCGTGCCAGCCCCTCCGCCGGCGATTAGCAGGGTGCCGGAGTCGGATCCGGAAACGAAGCTGCCATTGGGAGTAAACAAAAAGCCGTTCGACGAAACCGGTGTGAAATCAACCGGCGCGCCATAAAGTTGATCCGGATAGTTCGTCACGGTTCCCGCTTGGTTCTGGAGCGGACCAGTGGCGAAGGTGATGCCCACCTCGGTGGTGCCAATTGGCGTCAATGTGATATTGGCGCCGCCAAAATTGATCGAATCCGCACTCGCCGCCGCCGGCAGCAGAGCCAATCCCAGCGCCAGCGCTAAACCGATTGCCACTCGTCTCATCGTGTTGTTCCGCTCCTGTTCGCGACCTGGCTTCGAGCTGTTCCCGAATACCGCGGCCACTGGCCATAGGGGCACTTCTAGTGCCAAAGTACGAAGTATTGCTGCACTCCATCCGTCCGTCGGCCGGGCCCACCAAATGTGTTGATTTAGCAGGCAACTACTTGTTCCGAGGTGGGAGATCCAACAGGGTCGCTGCGGCGACCGCCAGGGACAATGAGTGCAATCCCCTGCACTTAAAAGCCCGGCGTGTACGCGCTCAGGCTACCGTGGCGGCAGATTGGGATCGGTACCATGCCACGGTGCGCTCGAGCCCGCTCTGAAAAGTGACTTGCGGTTGGTAGCGCAAATATTTTTGCGCCAGGGAAATATCGGCGAGCGAGTGCTTGACGTCGCCGGCCCGCGCCGATTCATGTTTTATCTCGCCCTGAAAGCCGGTCAGCGGCCGCAAGAGAGCCACGACTTGCTTGAGGCTGACTCGTTCTCCCAGCGCAATATTAAATACCCGGCCCGCCGCCGCGTCGGCCGGCGCCCGCGCCGCCAGCAAGTTGGCCTCGACGACATTGTCGATATAGGTGAAGTCGCGCGACTGTTCGCCATCGCCGTACATCGTCGGCGCCTGCCCCGCCAGCATCAAGGTAATGAATTTGGCGAGCACGCCGGAATAGGGCGAGCTCGGATCCTGGCGCGGACCGAAGACGTTGAAGTAGCGCAGGCAGACGGTTTCTATCCCATATACGGCATGAAAGCAACGCATGTAGTGTTCGCCGGCAAGTTTGGCGACGGCGTACGGAGAGATGGGATCGGGGAGGAAATCTTCCCGCTTGGGCAGGGTCGGACTGTTGCCGTACGCGGAGGAGGAGGCGGCATAGACCACCCGTCGCACCCCGGCCTCGCGCGCCGCCACCAGCAGCTGCACCGTGGCATCGACGTTAGCGCGATTGCTGCCCAGCGGGTCGGCCACGGAGCGCGGCACGGAAGGAATCGCGGCCTCGTGGAAGACGATCTCAACGCCGCGGCAGGCCTTGGCCGCCACTACCGGTTCGGCCAAATCACCCTCTACTAACGTCAACGCGCCGATGCCGGCCAGGTTTTCGCGCTTGCCGGTCGAGAAGTTATCCACGCCTCGCACCGTATGACCGGCTGCCAATAGGGCCTGCACCAACGACGAGCCGATAAACCCCGCCGCCCCCGTCACCAAGCACTCGCTCATAACCGTCGAGCATAGCATTCGCGTCGCGCGAGCAGACGGGCTGAGGTGCATCGCATTACTAAATTGACACTGGCACAAATCGACTCATCCCCTCGCGGGCTACTTGCCCGTCGCGTCGCCGACTCCAGTCCGGGAGCCGGACCCGCCGCCCTCCCTCTAAACGATTGCAAGGGAAACCATTTTCCCTCGTGGGCAAGGGGTTTCCCATGCTCAAAATGAGCAACTTTTGACACCGAACCCAATCCCGAAGCTGCAACTCTTTGCAATCCCGGAGCTTGCCGATGTTCCCGCGGGTTGCATAGGGTGTGCAGAAGTTTGGCCCACAAGCTGCACTACCGGACAGCACGATGGCTAGCGAACCCTTCACCGCCCCCCTGGTGGCCAATTCTTTACCCCCGGAAGACGTGATCTTCGGTACCAGCCCGGCCATGACCACGGTGCGACAGACCGTGTCTAAGGCGGCCAGCGCCAATATTCCGGTTTTGATCCGGGGCGAAAGCGGCACCGGCAAGGAGCTGATCGCCATGCTGTTGCATGGGTGCTCGCCATGGGCCGCGGGGCCGTTCGTGAAGGTGAACTGCCCGGCCATCCCGGGCACGCTGGTTGAGAGCGAACTGTTTGGTTTCGAAAAAGGCTCGTTTACCGGCGCCCATCTCGCCAAGCCCGGCCGGGTGGAGATGGCCGATGGCGGAACGCTGTTTCTGGACGAAATCGGAGACCTCGACCCGTCTTTGCAAGCCAAGCTTCTGCAACTGCTGCAAGACGGCCAATTCAATCGCATCGGCTCGCGCGCCGACAAGCACGTAAACGTGCGCGTGGTCTGCGCCACCAATCGCGACCTGGAGGAAGAAATGGCGGCGGGCAGTTTCCGCCGCGACCTGTTTTACCGCATCAACGCGGTGACCATCGAGCTGGTGCCGCTGCGGGAGCGAGCGCAAGACATTCCGGCGCTGGTCGAATACTTTCTCGGCTACTACAGCCGCAAATACGGGCATCATCCCCGCCATCTGTCGACCTTGCTCATGGCCGAGTTGCGCCGCCACACCTGGCCCGGGAACATCCGGCAATTGGAAAACGTGATTCGGCGCTACGTGATCCTCGATTCGGAAGACGTGATCATCAGCGAATTGCTCACCCGCAGCGACGACCTGACCCTACCCAGCCCCAACGGCGCTTGCTCGCTGAAGGAGGTGACGCGCGAGGTGGTGGCCAAGGTGGAGCGCAAGTTCATCTTGCGGGCGCTGCAGGCCAGCAACTGGAACCGACGCCGTGCCGCCGGCGCGTTGAACATCAGCTATCGCTCGTTGCTTTACAAGATCAAGGAAGCCGGCATACCGCCCCATCGCACGCCGCCGGCTTCGGCGCGGGTGGCGCGGCAGGAGGAAGCATAAATGCCCGCGATGCGCCGCCGCACGCCGACCGAGATCGGCGATTACGTCGCTATCATCCGCCGCCGCGCCTGGTGGATCCTGGTGCCCGCCATCCTCGTCACCGGGGGCACGGCGATGGTGGCGCGCCGTCTGCCAAAGGTGTACCGCTCCGAGTCGCTCATCTTGGTCGAGCCGCAAAAGGTGCCGGCCGATTTCGTGCGGCCGACGGTGACCAGCGACGTAGCGGAGCGGCTGAACGAGATCAGCCAACAGATCTTGAGCCGCACGAACCTGCTGGCCATCGTCGCTCAATACGGCCTCTATCCGGAGGTCAAAAATAGCCTGACGCAAGAGCAGCTCGTCGCGCGGATGCGCTCCGACATCCAGGTCACCACCAGCGCCAGCGGCGACGATCACGGCGGATCGGTGGGGGCCTTTCGCATTGCCTACGAGGGACCGGACCCGACCCAGGCGCAGCAGGTGACGAACAAGCTCGATTCGCTCTTCATCGAAGAGAACCTCAAGGTGCGCCAGTCGGAGGCCGTGGGCACCAAGGATTTTATCGACAGCGAGCTGGGCAAGGCGCGGCAGACGCTGGAGGCCGAGAGCAACCAGCTGCAAGCCATCAAGGCGCGCAACATGGGCAGCCTGCCCGAGCAGCAAAGCGCCAACCTGCAAGAGCTCAGCAATTTGCAAACGCTGATGCAGAGCGACAGCGATAGCATTGCCCGCGATCAGCAGACCAAGACCTATCTGCAAGGCATGCTGACCAACCTGGCCAGTCCCCAACTGGCGCCCCAGAGTTCGCCGCTCGCGGCGGAACTGGCCAAGGACGAAACGCAGTTGACGCTGCTCGAGCAGGTGGACAGACCCACCCACCCCGACGTCATTCGCATGCAGGATCAGATCGCGGCGCTCAAAAAGGCCATCGCGGGCAGCGCCAAGCCGGGGTCGTCCGCGGCCGAGGCGGCGGGCAGCGGGCCGCGCGAGCAAATCCGGCGCCAGATCGAAGCGCTCGACGCCGACATTCACCTCCGCACCGAGGAGCAAGCGGAGCGGGCGAAACGCGGCAAGCTGCTGCAAGCGCGGGTGGAGCGCGAACCGGCGGTGGAAGCAGCCATGGCCAGCGTGCAGCGCGATTACGACATCGCCAAGGCCAACTACGAGTCGTTGCTGCAGAAAAAGAACGCCGCCTCGATGGCCGCCGCCATGGAGGCGCAGGCCGAGGGCGAGGAGTTCCGGGTGATCGACCCGGCCAATTTGCCGGAGAGGCCGAGCAAGCCCAACCTGCCGCAGCTATACATGATGGCGGTGGTCTTCGGCATCTTCGCCGGAGTGGTGGCGGGGGGCGCGCGGGAGTTCGCCGACGGCAGCATCCATAACCAGCGCGACCTGGCCTATTACCTCGCCGCCGTGCCGCTGCTGGCGGCGATGCCGGCGCTGGTGACGCAGGCCTCGCGGCGCCAGGCGCGGAGCCGCCGGCGCTGGCTGGTGGCGGTCGGTTCGGCGATGATTTGCGCCGCCGCCCTGGGGGTTGGCTTTTACCTGCATGCGCACGGCCGGTTGGGCCTGACGCAATGGTTCTGAGGCGCTAGGTGCCGGCAAGACGAGAGGATTGAAGATCATCATGCAAAGCTTGTTCTCATCGTTGGGACACCGCGGCGAAGGCGACGGCGGCAAAGCCGCGCGGGCCAGCAGCCCCGCGGAGCTGCTCCCCGCGCGGCGCGGCGCGGGCGGCCATGCCCTCATCCCGGCGCTGCAACTGGCCCAGCCCAGCGAGATGATGGTGGCCTTGCAGGCCTTGCCCGGCACGCCCACGCCCAACTTGCTGGCCTGGGAGCGCTTTCGCGTGCTGCGCACCCACTTGGCGACGCTGACGCGGGAGCGCAATCTGCGCACGCTGCTGGTGACCAGCGCGGTTGCCGGCGAAGGCAAGACGCTGATGGCGGCCAACCTGGCGCTCAGCTTCAGCCAGCTCGAGAACAAGCGCGTGTTGCTCGTCGACGGCGACCTGCGCCGGCCCAGCCTGGCGGAGTTTTTCGCCGTGCCGGCCGAGATCGGCTTGGCCGACTGCCTGCAAAACGGCAAGGGCATCAAGGACGTGCGCCAGCGCCTGCACCCGACCCTCGACTTGGTGCCGACGCTGCCCGCCTTTGAAGATTCGGTCGAGCTGCTCAACCGCCATCGCATGCGCGATCTACTCGCCGAAACCGAAGAGTACGACCTGGTGATCATCGACTCGCCGCCCATGTCGCCCATCGCCGACACCCAGGTGCTGGCGCGGCTGGTGGATGGAGCGCTGCTGGTGGTGCGCAGCGGCGTGGCCCATTACGAACTGGTGCGGCAAGCGGCGGAGTTGCTGCAGCCCAAGCTGCTCGGCGCCGTGCTCAATTGCATGGCGGGCGGCGAGCGCAACGATTACTTCTATCGCTACTACCAGCAAAACGAGGGAGGGCGGCGTTGATCAAGGTCTTCAGCCAATACACTCCGCGGCATCTCCTGCTGCTGGTGCTAAGCGAGAACCTGCTGATCCTGCTCTCGATCTGGGCGGTGGCGGCCTTCCGCACCGGCGATTTTCATCTCTCCATGCTGGCGCTGCCGGCGGTCTTCGGCAAGGTGTTGGCGATGACGCTGATTTGCCAGCTCTGCCTGCACTTCAGCGATCTCTACGATTTGAGCAGCGCTGCCTCCGGGCAAGTGATTTTCCTGCGCCTGCTGCAGGCGCTGGGGTTGGCATGCCTGTTGCTGGCGGCGCTGTATTTCTTGCTCCCGCACATGCGCTTCGGCAGCGGCTTGGCCGAGATGGCGGTGCTGACGATTATCTTCGTGGTGTTGCTGTGGCGGGTCGCGCTCGAGTGGGCGCAGCGCGCCTGGGGCGAAGGCGAGCGCATTTTGCTGGTTGGCGCCGGCCCCGGCACCCAAGAATTGATCCGGCAGGTGCAGAATCGTCCCGACCTGCGGCTGCGCCTGATCGGCTTGGTCGCCGAAGACGGCATGGTGGGCGGCGCCATGGGCTCGCTGCCCTGCTTGGGCGAACTCGGCGAGCTGCGCCAAATCGTGGCCGAGCACCGTCCCCATCGCGTCGTGGTGGGGCTGGCCGAGCGGCGGCGCCGCATGCCGGTCAAGGAACTGCTGGCGGTGCGGTCTCTCGGCGTGCCGGTCGAGGAAACCAGCAGCCTGTACGAGAAAGTGGCCGGCCGCCTGCCGGTGGAAAATCTGCGGCCGAGCGAGTTGATCTTCAGCGACGGCTTCCGGAAATCCTGGGCGCTGCGTTTTTACAAGCGCGCCTTCGGCTTTGGCGCCGCCGTGCTGGGATTGCTGCTGGCCAGCCCTCTTATCGCGCTCGTCGTGGTGGCGATCAAGCTGGAGTCGCGCGGGCCTATCCTCTACCGGCAAGAGCGGGTGGGGCTGAACGGCAGGGTCTTCCAGGTTCTGAAATTCCGCTCGATGCGCGCCGACGCCGAGGCGATGAGTGGACCAGTCTGGGCGCGCGAGCGGGATCCCCGCGTCACCCGCGTCGGACGGGTGATCCGGGCGCTGCGCCTGGACGAGTTGCCGCAACTGTGGAACGTCTTGCGCGGCGAGATGACCTTCGTCGGACCGCGGCCGGAGCGGCCGGTCTTCGTCGCCGAACTTAGCAACGAGATTCCCTACTACGATCTGCGCCACAGCGTGCGGCCAGGCATTACCGGCTGGGCGCAGGTCAGCTACCGCTACGGCAGCAGCCGCGAAGACGCCAAAACGAAACTCGAGTTCGACCTTTTTTACATCAAGAACCTGTCCATCACCATGGATCTGTTCATCATGTTCCAGACCGTCAAGATCATCATTCTCGGCCGAGGAGCCCGCTAATTAACATGACTATCGCGACGCTCAGTCCCGCTACCGCCGCCCCCCCCGGCCTGCAAGATTTATTGGCCAAAATCGTCAGCCGCCAAGCCCGCGTGGGCGTGGTGGGACTAGGCTACGTGGGCCTGCCGCTGCTGACCGAGTTTGCCCGCGCCGGCTTTCGCGGCACGGGTTTCGACTTGGACGCGGAGCGGCTGGCCCGCATCAATCGCGGCGAGAGTTATATCGCCGACGTACCGAGCGGCGAGCTGAGCCGGCAGGTGCGCGCCGGCCGGCTGCGGGCCAGCGACGACGCCGCCGACCTGGCGGAGATGGACGCCATCTCGATCTGCGTGCCAACGCCGCTACGCAAGACCAAGGACCCCGACCTGTCGTTCATCGTCGGAGCCACCGAGCAGGTCGCGGCGCACCTGCGGCCCGGGCAGTTGATTGTGCTCGAGAGCACCACCTATCCGGGCACCACGGAAGAAGTGGTGCTGCCCATCCTGGAGCGGGGCGGGCTCAAGGTGGGCGAGGATTTCCTGCTGGCTTTCTCGCCCGAGCGCGTCGATCCCGGCAACGCCCGTTTCCAGACCTCCAACATTCCCAAGGTGGTGGGCGGCATCACGCCGCTGTGCACGCAGGCGGCGCAGGCTCTCTATAGCGCCACGGTGCAGCGGGTGGTGCCGGTCTCGTCGGCGCGCGCCGCCGAGATGGCGAAACTGCTCGAAAACACCTTCCGCAACGTGAATATCGGCCTGGTCAACGAAATCGCCCTGCTCTGCCACGAGCTGAAGCTGGACGTTTGGGAGGTGATCGAGGCGGCCGCCAGCAAGCCGTTCGGCTTCATGGCCTTCTATCCCGGCCCCGGGCTCGGGGGACACTGCATTCCGATCGACCCGGTGTATTTGTCGTGGCGCGCGCGCGCCCACGGCTTCGAGCCGCGCTTGATCGAGGTGGCGCAGCAGGTCAACGCCAAGATGCCCGAGCACGTGGTCGCGCTGATCGCCAACGCGCTCAACGACCACGGCAAGGCGCTGCGCGGCTCGGCCGTCCACATTCTGGGCGTGGCGTACAAGAAGGACGTCGCCGACCTGCGCGAGTCGCCGGCGCTCGACATCATGCATCTGCTGCACAAGAAGGGGGCGAAGTTGAGCTACAGCGATCCCTACGTGCCCCGCTTGCGGGAGATGGGGCTGGACCTGGTCGCGCAGCCGCTGGCCCATTTGCGGCAAGCCGACTGCGCCGTGATCGTCGCCGATCACAGCGACTTCGATTACGAGTTCATCGCCCGCGAGGCGGCGCTGGTGGTCGACACCCGCAACGCCCTGCGCGGATACAGCAGTGACACGATTCATCGTCTGTGACGGCCGCCGGCCGCCGGGGACGCGAGGTTACGCCATGTCGAACGCCAAATTCGCCGCCTTTCTCACCGCCCTTCTCGGTGGCGCCTTGTTGCTGGCCGGCTGCGCCAGCAAGGCGCAGCGCCAGTCGCGCATGGTGAAGATGGCCGAGCACTACAACTCGGAAGCCAAATACAGCGAGGCCATCATCGAGTACCGCAACGCCTTGCAGTTGCAGCCCGACTCGGCAAGCCTGCATTTCAAGCTCGGCGAGGCCTACGCCAACAACCATCAGTTCCCGGAAGCCTTCTCCGAGCTGCGCAAAGCGGTGGCGATCCAGCCCGATTATCCCGAAGCGCAAATGGCCATGGGGCGCTTCTATTTGGCGGCGAAACGCTACCCTGACGCGCTGAAGGAGGCGCAGGCAGTTCTCGCCAAGCATGCCGACAGCGGCGCCGCGATTCTATTGCAGGCCAACGTCTTCGCCGCCCAGGGCCACATGGCCGAGGCGCAGAGCACGGTGCGGCAATTGCTCCAGGCCCAGCCGGGTTTTGCCCCTGCGCATCAGGCGCTCGGGATGCTGCTGTTGGCCGGCCGAGAGCTCCCCGCAGCGCAGGCGGAGTTCCAGCGCGCCATCACGCTCGATCCCGCGGACTTCGCCGCGCATCGCGACCTGGCGGGCACGTATCTCATGCAACGCCAGCCGGCCAAGGCGGAGCAGGAGTTGCTGGCGGCCGTGCGCGCCAATCCGCACGCGGTGCCGCCGCAGCAGGCGCTGGCGGAATTCTACGTCACCCAGCACAAGCTGCCGCAGGCGGAAGACGCATTCAAGGCCATTGAACAGATCGAGAACCATTCGCCCGATTCACAATTCCGGCTGGCCACGTTTTATCTCGCCACCGGCCGCGCCGACCAGGCCCTGACGATCGACAAAGGGCTGGCGAGCCGGGCTCCCAACTTCTTGCCGGCCCGGCTGCAATGGGCCGAGATCGCCCTCGGCCAAAAGAAACTGCCGGAGGCGGCGCAGGCCATCGATGCGCTGGTGAAGGATCAACCCAACAACATCGCGGCGCTGGTGTTGCAGGCGCGCGTGCGCCTGGCCGCCAATCAGCCGCAGAACGCGTTGCAATCGCTCCAGAACGCGCAGCGCGCCAACCCGAATATTCCCCAAGTCCAGTATTTGACGGGGCAAGCCTATTTGGGCACGCGGCAAACGAATTTGGCTGAAAACAGCTTTAAGCAGGCGCTGGCGCTCAATCCCCGCTACACCGACGCGCAATTGGCGCTAGGAGAGTTGTCACTGAATGAGCGCCAGCCGCAGCAGGCGCTCAGCTACGCCCAGCAGGCGCTGGCCACCAATCCGCGCCTGGTCCCGGCGCTGCTGCTGGCCGGCAGCGCGCAAATCGACCTCCGCCAGCCGGCGGCGGCGGCAAAGAGCCTGCAGTTGGCGGCGCAATTGGCGCCCAACGCGATGGAGCCCGCACTGCGCCTGGGCACGGCTTACCTGATGCAACGGCAGTACGCGCAGGCGAAGGCGCAGTTCGAACGCGCCGCGACGCTCGACCCGGCGTCGCTCGAGCCGCTGGCCGGCATGCTTTCGGTGGCGAATGCGCAAGGGCATTTGCAGGCGGGCATAGCCATGGCGCGCGCGCGCGCCGCCAAGCACGATTCCGCCGGGCTCGAGACGCTGCTGGGCGGCGCCTACCAAAGCGCCGGGCAAATGGGCGAGGCGGAGCAAGCCTATCAAAAGGCGATCCGGCTCGATCCCAAGAATTTGGCCGGATACGTCATGCTGGGCTCGTTTTACGAAAAACGGAAAAATCCTGCCGGCGCGCAAACGGAGTTCGCGAGCGCCGTCAAGATCAACCCGAAGAGCGCCGGGCTGTGGACGACGCTGGGCATGATCGACGAAGAGCTGCACCGCACCGAGGACGCGCAGAAGGCCTACGAGCAGGCCTTGGCGATCGATCCAAACAGCGGCATCGCCAGCAATAACTTAGCCTGGATTTACTGCCAGGAAGGGGTCAACCTCGACCAGGCTCTCGATTTGGCCCAGCGCGCCCGCCGCGCCATGCCGCACGTGCCGACCGTCGCCGACACGATGGGGATGATCTACGTGAAGCAGCGGCTCTTCGCCAGCGCGATCCCATTGTTTCAGGAAGCGATTCAGGGCCAGCCCAAGGATGGCAGCTTCCATCTGCATTTGGCCACCGCCCTATTCGACAGCGGGCAAAAGGCCAAGGCCAAGGCGGAGTTGGACTCAGCCCTGCACCTCGACGCGGCGCTGCGCAACGCACCCGAAGCGAAGGCGCTTACCGCAAGGAACTAACACCGGCGGAATCTGTCGCCTCAATTCGCGCCATGACCTCGCCTCAGCCAATGCCGCCGCCCACGGCCAGCCCGGATCTGGCACATTTCGTTCGGGGGCTGTCGAGCGGTATCGCAGCTTCGCTCTCGGCGCCGGACATTGAATTGGAGGTCGGCGCCGTGCGCGAGTTTCCTTATTCGCGTGCGGCAATGTGCAACGCCAGCGCAAGGGGCCGGAGCCACGCTATCGTTATCAAGATTTTCAAGGGAAGCAGCGGCCGTCTCGTGGAGCGCAGCGCCGAACAGGATGCTCGCGAGTGTTTCGACAAGCTCAGTTGGCTCAGCGCCTCGCTCCCGTTCGCAAGCGGCTACACGGTGCCGCGCCCCCTGGCGCTGTTCGAATCTTCCGTGGCCATGGAGACAGCGCCCGGCCTGCGCTTGGACCGAGTCTTTACTCAGGGGTCCAAGCGGGATCGCACCGCGGGGTTTTACGCGGCCGGCGCCTGGCTGGCTGCGCTTTCCCGCGTCACGCCGCCGACCGTCCCCGCGCGCGAGCTCTTCGCCGCGGAGGCCGCGAGTCTTTCCCAGGTGCTCGACGGCATCGCTGGGTTCGCTCCCGACCGGGCAGTACAGATCTCCCGCTGGCGCGAGTTGGTTTTGCGCCTCGCGGCCCGGGCGGAGGCGAAGCTCGCCGCCACCACCCCGGTCTGGTGCCATGGCGATTTCATCGCCATCAACATCTATTTTCGTTTCCCCGGCCCCCTCACCGTAATCGACGTGGACGGGGCCCGTCCGGGGTTTTGGCCGCGCGACCTGGCCAGTCTCCGCTACGACCTGCTCAAACAGCGCTTCACCAGCCTCACCGGGCTGCGCCGCGCCTCCGCGTGCTTTCGCGCGGTGGTGGAGGGACGCGGCTTGACTCCAACCGACTTGCAAAACGACGAATTTCGCTTCTACTGGGGGCGCGAGCTGCTGGGCAATCTTCACAATCTGTTGCGGACCTCGGCGCAGACGAAAGCAGGAATTAAAAACCGCTATATGACTATGGTGACGGAACGCATGATCGCTGGTTTGATGCCGGAAAAACGGGGCTGACACGCGATGCCTCTACTCGAACACGAGCGCGTGGCGCAAAGCGGCTATGACCGCCAAGCGACCGTTTACGATGAAAATCGGTACGTCTCCTTTCAGGGCAAGTACCATCTCGGACTTTTTCGTAACCAACTCTTGAGGGCTATCGGCGCGGCGGAGCCGGGTCGCATCCTCGACGTGGCCATCGGCACCGGCGTCGGCGCCGCTTCCTACTTCGGCGGTCCGGCGACGATCTTCGGCGCCGATCTGAGCCGCGAGATGATGGGGGTCGCCCGCGCTCGCGCCGCGGCGGCGCACCACGAGCTTCATCTGACGCAGTGCAATGGACGGGCCCTGCCCTTCGCCTCCGAATCTTTCCGCGGGCTGTTCTCCCTCCGCTTTTTCCATCACGTGCCGCATGGGCACCGCAAGCCGATTCTGGCGGAGATGCGCCGCGTGCTCGGCAACGGCGCGGTCGCCGTTCTCGACTTCAAGAACCCCTTTTACGGTCTCGTGTTGAATCAGATTCGAGACCACGTCTTGCGCGACCGGCAAGGGCATTATTTGTATCCCTGGCAAGTCCGCGATCTTTTTGAAGGTTTCGAGATCGTGGATTTATGCGGAGTTTACATGCCGTTTGGCCAGTATGTGGCGCGAATCAGCCCGCGTCTGGCCGCCGCATACCAGCGGCTCGCGCGCCTTTGGCCATGCAAGTTTTTCTGCATGAACCTATTCGTCGTCGTCCGCAAGGCTCCGGCTGGCCGCAACTAACCATGGCCTCGCCACAACCATCGCCGCGCATGCTGCCGATCGCCCCGGCGATCTGCTACCACACCGTCTTGCCCGCGTCGGAATCGTCGTTCCTCTACAACGTGACGCCGGCGGCGTTCGCCGCCCACGTGCAGCTCTTGGCGCGCGGCGGCGCCTCGCCCCTGGCGGTGACCTTCGACGACGGTCACGACTCCATCCACCGGCACGCGCTGGCGGCGCTCGAACAAGCGCGCATCACCGCCATCCTGTTCATCACCGCCGGATGGATCGGCGCCCGACCCGGCTACCTGAGCTGGGCGCAACTCGCGGAAATGGCGCACCTCGGCCACCCCATCGGCGCGCATGGCTGGGCGCACGCCATGTTGACCCACTGCGACGACCGCGCCTTGGCGGACGAGCTGCGCCGGCCCAAGCAAACGCTCGAGGACCGGCTGGGACGCGAAGTGACCGCGCTCTCGCTGCCGGGCGGCCGGGGCGACGATCGAGTTCTCGCCGCTTGCGCGGCAGCCGGCTATCGGCAGGTTTATACTTCCGACCCCTGCGCTCTCCCGGCGCAGCGCTGCGGCGTGGAAGTGATTGGCCGATTCATGGCCCGGCGCGACATGCCTTCCAGCGCCTTGGCGCAACTCCTGAACGGCGACCCGGAACCGTTGCGCGCCTTGCGGCGGCGGCGGGAATTGGGCCGGCGGTTGAAAGGTCTGCTCGGCGACCGCGTTTACCACTGGCTCTGGGCGCGGTGGGCGCATGTGGCGGAGGACGCGCGATGAAAATTCTGCAACTTATCAGCAGTTCCGGACCTTACGGCGCCGAGAGCATGGTGGTGGCACTGACGCGCGAGCTCAATGCGCGCGGCTGCGATTGCCGGCTGATGCTGATCGAGAACCGCCATCGCCGCGATCCGCAGGTAAGCGCCCTGGCGGCGCGGCACGGGGTGATGCCGGAGGCGCTGCCCTGCCGCGGGAGATGGGACGGTCAGGCGATTCGCCGGTTGCGCTCCTACCTTTGCGAGGAAGGCATCGAGGTGCTGCACGCGCACGGCTACAAGGCGCGGCTTTTCGCCTGGCGGGCGGCGCGCGGCTTGACGGTGCGCCTGGCCACGACCTGCCACGGGTTCGTGCACGACACGCTAGCGTTGAAAATATACGACCGCATGGATCGGTGGACTTTGCGCCGCTTTCCGCGGGTGGCGGCGGTCTCGGACGATATGAGCCGCCAACTGCGCGAGTATGGAATTTCGAGTGCGGCGTTGTCCACCATCGCCAACGGCGTCGATCTCGATCGCTTTCGCGACGCCCAGCCGACGCTGCGCGCCGAGCTGAACCCGCCCGGCCCGCTGCTTGGCGCGGTCGGCCGGCTATCGCCGGAAAAAGGCCTGGATGGCTTGCTCCACGCCGCAGCCGAGCTGGCCGCGCGTTTTCCGGAAGTACGCTGGGCGCTGGTCGGCGATGGCCCTCAGCGCGGCGCGCTGGAACAACTAACCTCGAAGTTGGGAATCGCGGATCGCGTGATCTTCACCGGCCGGCGCGAGGACATGCCCGGCGTTTATGCCTCGCTCGATGCGCTGTTGCTCCCATCGCTTGACGAAGGCTTGCCGATGGTGGTGCTCGAGGCGATGGCCGCCGGCCGGCCAGTCCTTGCCAGCCGGGTGGGGGCCATCGGTCACGTTATTCGCGACGGCGAAAACGGCCTCCTGGCGCCGCCTGGCGATGTCGAAGCATTGCGCGGGGCGATCGAGCGCTTGCTCGCCGAACCGGGCCTGGGGGCGCGCCTGGGCGCCGCCGCGCGAGCCACGATTGAAGATCGCTTTTCAGCCGCTCAAATGGCGGCCGCCTATCTCCAGCTTTACGGCGACATGAACCTATCGCGTGCGCAAGAGCCCTTCCCGGCCGCGATTGGAGCGATACGGTAATGCCGCGCGTCAGCGCCATCGTACCGTGCTACAACACGGCTAAATACCTGCCCGCGGCGCTGGATAGCGTGATCGCGCAGACCTACGGCGATTGGGAGATCGTGCTGGTGGATGACGGCAGCACCGACAACACGCCCGCGATCGCGGCGGAATACAAGAAACGCCTGGGGGACAGGCTGCAATACGTTCGCCAGGAAAACCGCGGCCTGTCGGCGGCCCGCAATACGGCGATTCGCAGCGCCCGCGGCGAGTTTCTCGCCATCTTGGATGCCGACGATATCTGGCTGCCGGAGCGGCTCGCGCGCGGCGTCGCGCTCATGGACGCCGACGCCGAAGTCGCCCTCCTCCATTCCGGCGTCCTATTCATGGACGCCGCCGGCCAGCCCCTGTTCCATCCCCGCCAAGATCGCCGCCGCCTCAGTGGACGGATTGCCCGCCAGATTTATACGCGCGAGATTCATCTACCCTGCCCGACGGTGCTGATCCGGGCTAGCGTGCTGCGTTCCGTGGGGCTCTTCGACGAGGGCATGCGGGCCACGGAGGACCGCGATCTTTGGTTCCGCATCGCCTCGCGCCATAAAGTCGGCTATGTGGACGACGTGCTTGCTGGGTACCGCGTCTCCGCCGGATCCATGAGTTCCGACCTCGACCGCATGCGTTCCGCGCAGCGGGCTTTCGCCCGCAAACATTACCGGGCCGGTTCGGTCTCATGGTCTGAGCAGCGCCGCGCGATGGCCGGCATTCATCATGAAATGGCCGACGCCCAGCGCGCTCGCGGGCACGGTTGGCGCGCCCTTGGCTGGCGTTTGCGAGCCGCAGTGGACGATCCTTTTTCGCCATCTTGCCTGGGCGGAATTTTGCAGGAAGTGCGGAAGTTGCCGGTGCTGAACCGGCGGGTCCGGGTGAACGACACAGGACCGAGCGCGCGGCCGCGCGCTCTTTAGGGGAGTAACCGAACCCATGCTCAAGGATCTGCGAATCGACCTCGATCGCTACCGCCAGAGCGGCGAGTCACGGCTGGCGGCGTTCGTGAAGCCCGCGTTTTGGCCCGTTTTTGGCTATCGTTTCGGCTACTGGGCCCACCAGGAGACTTCGTGGCGCTGGTTGCATTGGCCCGCCAAGGTGGCCTTCTTTTTCTTCGAGAAATTCTCCGACATCTTCTGGCAAGTTCAACTTGCGCCCCCTACCCGCGTCGGCGCCGGGCTACTTCTCAGCCATCTGGGTAGTCTCCGCGTTCATCCGGAGGTTGTGATCGGCCGCAATTGCAGCCTGGGCCACCAGGTGACCATAGGCACGAAGGGCCTCGGCGGCCGTGGCGCGCCTCGCCTGGGCGACGACGTGTACGTCGGCACTGGCGCGACGATCATCGGGCGTATCTCCATCGGCGACGGCGCTCGCATCGCCGCTAATTCGCTCGTCAATCGCGACGTGCCCGCCGGCGCGACCGTGATGGGCGTCCCGGCGCAAATTGTTAAACGTAACCTCGATGCCGGGGCCGTCGCCGCCGCGGTCACGCTAACGCGCGCCGGGAGATAGGCGCGGCGCCCTAGTCCCTGGTGAAGGCGCCGTGCATCTTTCCCTTTCGGCAGAGTCCGAATATTCTGGAGTGACGCCGGCCTTGGACCCGCGCCAGGGCTGGCGCCGTTTTGCCGCCTCGACTATATGCGCCGTGGTGCCCGGTAATCACATCAGCATGCTGTGCGGCGCCAACGCCCGCATTTTTTCGGCGCGGTTGCGGGAAGCGCTGAACGCTGCCCAGTCGGCCGGGGCGCAATAGGTGGCCGGGGCCGCACCATCCGAGCCGCCGGCGCGGCCAAAGGTTCCCAGGCCGATCGTACTCATGGATTTGGGCTGCGTGCAGCCCTTCTACTGTTCCTACCTCTGCCGCGCCTTGCAAAAAGCCGGCGCACCGGTCACCTTGGCCTCGATCCGCTACCACCTGGAGCCCGACCTCTTTTCCCGCCAAGGCTTGCGCAACGATCCCGGCCTCGGCGATTGGGTGCGCCGCTTGGGCGTGCGGCGAAGCCGGTGGCGCCGGCCCCTGAAGGCCGTCGAGTATTGCTTGAATCTCGCGGCGTGGACGCTGCGGCTCACGGCGCGGCGTCCGGCGGTGATTCATGTGCAGCAGCTAGCGCTGGCCGATGCCGGTTTGCCTGTCGATCGTTGGGCAATCGCTTGGTTGCACGCCACAGGCATTCCCGTCGTACACACCGTGCATAATCTGCTGCCGCACGACACTCTGCCCGGCGCCTCGGCCGGCCGCCGGCGGCGAGAATTCGCCAAGCTCTATCGCAAGGCCGACGCTTTGATTTGCCATGGCGAAGACGCTAAACGCGCTCTGGAACAAGAATTCAATATTGCCGCCGAGCGTATTTTCGTGATCCCGCACGGCCTGATCTTTCATGAGGGCGCCGCTTCCGATCGCGCCGAAGATCGCCGGCGCTGGGATCTCTCCGGCGCATCATGCGTGTTTTTATTCCAGGGCTTCGTAAAGGCCTATAAAGGGCTCGACTGGCTTTTGGATTCCTGGAGATCGGCCCTCGAACGCGGGTTAAAGGGGGCCATGCTGATCGTCGCCGGCACCGGGGATGAAGAAGTCGTGGCCGCGCTCAGCGAACACGCGGCCAGGCTCGGCTTGGGATCCAGCGTACGCCTGCTGTTCCGCTATTTTTCCGCCGAAGAGGTCAATTCGCTCTATCGCGCCGCCGACGTCGCGGTCTTTCCCTACCGGGAAATCACCAGCAGCGGCGCGGTGATGACGGCGATCGGCCACGGCAAAGCCATCGTCGCCACCGATCTTCAGCTCTTTCGCGATCTGCTGGGCGCTCCACCCGAATCCGCGCTCGCGGCGAAAGGAGATTGCGACGCTTTGGCGGACCTATTGATCGAGCTCGCGCGTTCCCCCGAGCGGCGCCGGCAACTGAATGCCGCGTCTCGCCGCGCCGCGGGCAAGATCGCCGACTGGTCCGCTATCGCCGCCGCTACCCTGGCGGCATATCCTCGTCGTTAACCTAAGTGTCCGCTAATCCCCGCCGTGCGCGTTGCCTCGGATAATGGCGGCCAATTCGCCGATGCGCCCCTTAGCTGAAACCGGTAGTCACGATAATCCCCAGGATTGCCCTCGCGCCCATCGCAGGCCGCCAAGATGATGTTCGTCATCTCCCGCGCAGTCACGAAATGAGTCGCAAACCCCTCCGCCGCGCTCGCTTGCCCCAGATCGCGCAGGAACGCCCGGATCCCATCTCCGAACATGACCCCCGCGTCTTCGGCCAACATCCCGTGGCAATGCAGCTTGATGAATACCCAGTTCGGGCGCCCCGCAACGCAAATCGCCGCCTGCCGCCATAGCCGCAAGCGACGCATCGTGGGAGGATGCTGCGCGGTAATCTCGCTATTTTCGATGCGTGGCGGCAAGCGGCTAAAGTCGAGCCCCAACGGCCCCTGAACAAGAATTGGAAAGACCGAAGGCGGGCGCCCCACGGTTAAATTGAACCCGCGCCGATGCGGTACTGGGCGGTCGGGGTTGCCGGCGTATTCATAAAGCGAATTGATCTTGGCGACCTGGGGTGGGCTTGGCGCACATGGCAGCGTAAAGTCGGCATAACACCCCGTCTCCGCCAGGATCCGCATCTCGTTATCGACGCCGCAGTACCGCCCGCCCCAGGAGTTGGCCAGCGCCCAGTTGCCGTGCACAAACGCGTATCGCGGCGGCGAGGAGCGACCGTCCCCTTCCCGGCGCGCCAAGCACCCTAGGGATGCCAGCTCGTCGCGCAGGCTCTCTAGCAATCGCCGCGTGTTTTCCGCCGTGTCTGGAGCCTGGACTCCATGGTGCAAATGAACTTCTAGCTCTCCCCAACCCGCGCGGCAATGCTCCGCCATCGCCTCCAGTAAAGCCCGGTTGCTCTGTTCGGCCGGATAAAAGTATGTGTGCTTGAAGGGGTGGCCGTCGCTGTCTCGGGACTCCGTGACCGCGCGGGGATACTCCCGCAGCCACGTCTCGATGCGGCGCTCGGCCTCAGCCTGGCTAACGGGTGGTCCGGTGGGATTGCGCTGCGGTTCGAAGTGATCCGCCACCCCAATGATGAGCTGACCGCCCCGCCGCCCTGCTCTGAAACGCCGCCCGGCCGCCTGAAGAGCCAGCGATGGCAACCACCTCCCCGAACGCAAAGCTTTCCGCCAGCGTGCCGGCTCCCCCCGTGGACCCATGCATTGAATATACCGGGTTTCGGAGGCGGCCCACGGGCTGCGGATTTACGGCTGTAATGCGCCGATCGTGACCAGCGTCGAGATCGGGTTGCCTAGCAGGTCCGAATCTACGCCCGGAATCGCAATCCCTGCGCCCACCGCCGGGCTAACCTTGGTCGGCGAGGTCGCGCCGCTGGGCGTGGCCGGCGGCTGCCCAGGATCGGCGGGGAACAGCCCCCAACTGCCGAAAGCGCTCATCGCGTCTATGCCCGCCGACTCATTGTTGAGGAGCGGATCGGAACATACCGAGTTGGTCTCGGTGGGCACCGCCGGGCAACCATTCTTCATTTGGAACCAGAGATTGTGATCTAGCGCCGAGCCCGGATTGGTAAACATGGTGCCCAATTGCGAAGAAGCTTCATAGAATCCCCCCGGGAGCGTGCCGCTGCGGCCGGGATCGGGAATACCTAGACTGATGTTGTCCTCGAACACGAATTTGTAGTTGGTCGTGCAGGTGACGGCGCACCCGAAGTCGTACATCGTGGCGCCATAGCCGACGGTGGTGTTGAATTGCATGGTCAGCGAACCACCGTCGCCCACGTAAAGGTCCCATTGATCGCCCGCCGCGCGGCAGAAGTCCGAGAGACCGGTATTGTAGCCGGCAGGGTTCGGCGCGAACGGCTCGCTCAAGCGGCGGCAGTTGTCAATGGCCACGTTATTGCGAATCGTGACTACGCCGCCAAATCCCAGCTTGAACTGCTGGCCCATGTTGCCTTCCGCCCATGAGTTCTCGAGCGTGACTTGGCTAGGATGAACACCGCTCTGATCGGCGATGTGCAGCATGTCCAGACCGTCTTGAGTGTTGTATTTGAAGGTCGTATGGTCGAGGGTCCACGCGCCGCTCGTGGCGATGATGGCCAAACCGTCGCCATAGCCGCCATCATTATCGTCGTAGCAATAGTTGTAGCCATTCGCGGCAGGCTGCCCGGCCGCCGAGCCGGTTGGGTACGCTTCCGCGCATCCGTTCCACTCGATGTCCATATAGCTAATGTTGATCGTCCCGGTGCTCTCGCATTGGATCCCGCAGCCGCCGCCGTCGTAGTCCCAACCGGAAGCCCCATTCCCCCAGGCGTAAATATCGGAAAGCGTTGTAACGTCGCTCGCGGCGGTGTTGAACTTTCCGCCTGAAATTCCATCCGAAGCCATTCCATGCACGGCGACGTCGCGCATGGTGAGATTGGATGGACCCTGGTTGACGAGGTACTCAAAAAATAGTCCGTGCGATCCGTAATCCTGGCCAGTTTGGCAATGGCCTGCCTGGGCGACGGAGGTGCAGCCCGCGGCATCCGTCAAATCGAGACACTCCAGGTCGATAAAGTCGGTGTTCTGAAGAGTCAGAGTGTAAAATTCGCCGTTAATGGCCACGAGCTGCGGCGGCCCCACGAGGCCGGTGTGGGCGGAGTTGTGGCAGTGGCCGAAGTTCGCGCCCAGAATTCTCGTGGGATGGGCGGCGGTGCCGTTCGGCGGCGCGGGCAGCACGCAGTCCGCTGCGTCAGCACCACAGTGCAGCCACTTGGGCAGGTTGGCGCCGGCCCGGCCCGCACCCGCGGTCAAGCCCATGTAATACACGCCCGCGCTTCCGCTTGCGTCCGGCTCGAACAGCACGGTGTCGCCGCCGGCAATGATCCAACTCCAATCGCTGGCGGTCTGGTTGGCCGTGACCAGCCAGAAGGGATTGTTGAAAGCGCACGGCTGGCCGCTGCCGCTGCCCGGGTAAGCCGCGTTGGTCTTCCCGGTGCACTGCTGGCGGGTGCCGCCATCGTCGCGAATATACCAGACCGTGCCGCTGTTGCCGCCGCTCAGCGGCACGGAAAGCGGCAGCGGCTGGCCGTCGGTAACGACCAGCGTGGCGCTCGAACTGCCCGAAGCGGGCGCGCTATAAGTGACGCTCAGTGTCGCCGACGCGTTCGGGGCGATCGAGAGCGGCAGATTCGCGCCCGAGTAGCTGAAATCCGTTGCGCCGTTCACCTGAATTTGCGTGATCGTCGCCGCCACCGTGCCGGTGTCGGTGAGGGTGAGCGTTTGCGTCGCGGTCTGACCGGCCGCCAGGGAGCCAAAATCGAGGCTGCCGGGGCTGGCCACGAGATCCGATCCGCCGCTGGCGCTGCCGACCAAATTCACGGAGATCGATTGCGGCGTATTCGCCACCAGAACGAGCGTTGCCGACGGATCGGTTGCCGACGTCGGAGCGTAGGTGACATTGACCTGAACCGACGCGTTGGGCTGGATGGTCGCCGGCAGCGTCACGCCGGAGTAGGTAAAAGCCGCGTCGCCGCTCACATTCAACTGCGAGATGACCGCGGCCGCGTTGCCCGAGTTGCCGATGGTGAGCGTTTTGGTGGCGCTCTGGCCCACCTGCACGGTGCCGAAATCGAGGCTCGCCGGGCTCACGTTGATCTGCGCCCCCATCCCGGTGCCACTCAGCGGCAGGGGCGGAGCGCTGGAATCGCCGGCGACGGCCACCGAGCCGCTGGCGCTGCCGGGCGCGGATGGGTCGAAGGAAACGCTGAAGGTTTTAGCCTGATTGGGCGCGATCGTCCACGGCAACGAGGCCGCCGTCACGCCGAAATTCGACCCGCTGGGACTCACGCTCGTGATTTGCGCGGAAGCTTGCCCCGAGTTGGTCAAGGTCACGGTCTGCTGCGCGCTGGTGCCGACGGGTACGTTGCCAAACGAGACCGTGGCGGGGCTTAACGCCAACTGCGCCGAGGAGGGCGGCGAAGCCGGTCTTTTGCTGGAAAGCATGCTCGTTTGGCCGCCGCAACCCGCCAATAAAAGAACCACGGGACTCAGAATCGCCAAAATCATGCTTACGCGCCGAGTTTGCGCCCAAACAGTATAGTTGTTTGCCATTGCAAGGTCCTGGGCGGTTGTCCCTGGCCTCGCGACCGACCCGCTCTGGCCGGTAGGCGGAAGCGGCAGGGATCCGCGCCTATTGGCTTGCATAGGCGCACCTGAGCGGCCAACTCGGCTCTTGGGAAATTCACGGCTTAGCCGTGTGAAGAAAGCGCCTCAGCGCGGGCGCGGGTGAAAACCGGACAAATTCACCGAACCACACGACTGAACTTGAGAGCAGCCGGCCGTCCGGAGGCGAATATTTGCGGCGCACGCGATCACCCCAGTTCTTGGCGCTAACGCCTTCGGGAACGTATTTGCGCGGACCTACCGAATTTGCGGCTTGTAGTGCTGAACGACGGCCCGACCAACTAAGACCGGCACGGTGACCGCGCCGTCGTTGGTTGGATCATTTACGGCAGATCGGCAAATCAGGCCGTGGCGCTCGATACCGAGGGACCTAGAGCCGTTCTGCTTCCGTTGGGCTGCTATTGCGCAGCCGGGCGGCAATCGCCGCCGGCGCCAAGGTCGCCGCCAGGCATCGCCAAGCTCGCAATTGCCTCGCGTTGTACCGCAAACTGCGCAGGAGAACGGAACGCGCCTCCGCCTGGCTTCCCCGGTAGCTGAGATAATAGCCGCGCTCATAGCAAACCTCCGCCATCCGCGATCGCGCGATCGCGCGTTCGCGCGGAGAGAGTTCGAATTCCGTTAGCACTTTTTCGTACAAGCGGACGTAAAAGCGGCTGGGAAGGTTCCTGTCGGACGTCATGTTGCCGGCCCGCAGGCGGCGCAGCGCCAAGGCGCGGCGCACGAGCGCCGCCTTCCAGCGGCGAAGAATTCGAAACCAGAGATCGAAATCCTGCAGTGATCTCATGGATTCGTCGAAGTGGCCGACGTCTTCCAGGCATCGCCGGGAGACGACGACGCAACTAGTGAGAATGAACCCGCTGGCGAGAAAATTCTCGAAAATATATCCGCTCGCCGCCAGCGGCCGAGTCGCCAAGAAGGATTCGATCACATGCCCGTCGTCATGGACGACGCGAATATCCGAATACACCAGGCCCACCCGCGGATCGTCGAACGCGGGGAGCTGAAGCTCGAGCTTCTCCGGCATCCACTCGTCGTCGTCATCGAGGAAGGCGATCAGTTCCCCCGTGCTGGCGGCGAGCCCGCGGTTGCGGGCCGCCGGCGCGCCTAAGTTCGCTTGCTTAATATAGATGATGCGCTCGAGGTAGGGCGCCACCGCCGTATCCGTGTCATCCGGCGAGCCATCGTTGACGACGATGATCTCGAAATCGCGGTAGGTTTGCCGCAGCACGCTCTCGATTGCCGCGGGCAGGTAACGCGCGCAATTGTAGGTGGGAATGATTACCGAGACCTTAGGCATTGGCGCTTTCCGCCGCTCGCGGCCACCACTTCAGGCGATCCCGCAACAACGGCGCTGCATCCTTCCAAAACATCGCCGCCACGGGCAGGATATACGCCGGCAGCACGACGGCGATCTGCAAGAAGAAGTAAACCAGATTGTGCGCCGGCCAGATTCGTTCGGTCCACCAACAGGCAATAGCATACGGAATACTCGCCAAGGCGATTCTTAGCCACGCATGCCAGACAAAATCGCGCACCCGCACGCCAAGCACCTTGCGCACGTAAATCGGCCAAAACACGAGATTCATGGCCAAAGCCGGAACGGCCGTGCCCCAGGCAACCGCATAATCGCCCCAAGCCAGGCCGCGCGGCGCCCAGGCCGCGGCCAGACCGATGCTTAACGCCAGATTGGCCGCCCCAGTGATGGCTGCCCAAATCGCCTGCGTCTTGTGGCGCCCCATGCCATAACAGATTTGACTCGCGGTGACGGTGGCAGCGGTCAACACGATGTTGATGAACAAGATTCGCAGTACCGTTTCCGAGACCACGGCGTAATGCGCGCCCATCCAGAGGCGGATAAACGTGCCGCCGCGAAAGAAGAGCGCGAGCGTGGTGGGCAGGATGAGCGCCAAACTTAGCGTTGTGCCTTGAATCAGCAAGCGGCGCAACTGCCCCAGCTTGCCCTCGGCATCCAACCCGCTGGCGATCGGCGTGAAAGTCGTGGTGACGGAGCTGACGACTTGTCCGGAATAGCTGAGCAAGCTGCTGCCGATCGTATAAAACGTTACAGCGGCGGGCGCAACCATCGCGCCGACGACCAGGTTGTCCGTGGCATAGACAAGCTGGCAAGCGATGCTGTTCACGAAGACCCAAAAGCTATAGCCCCAGATCTTGCGCAGCGTGCCCGCCCGCCGTTCGATTGGCAGCAAGAGCTGCGGATAAACTCGGAGGGTCTGCAGCAGGATGCCGAGCTTCGCAATCAGCGTCGTGGCCAACTCCCACACCGCGAGGGCAAGAATTCCGTGGCCGGCCAGCAACAGCCATACCAGGCCGCCGGCGCGCAGCAGGAGTTGCGCGATCGTCCAATAGCTGATGACGTCGAAGCGATGCAGCGCGGCGAGAACCGCGCCGTAAACGTCCAGGATCAGCGTCAGCGCCAGGTTGACCGAGGTGACGATGACGGCCCACTGCGCGCTGCGCAACAGGTCGTGCGGAACCGCGAAGAAGCGCGGAAACAGCAGCGCCAGGCCGATGCCAACCAGCAGAACGATGCCGCCGATCAGGCAGCGCATTTGCAGCGCGGCGCTGACCACGCGCTTCGATTCATCGTGTTCGCCGCGCGCCACGGACTGCGAGACGAAGCGGATAATCGCCGCGCGCAGCCCCATGTCCATCAGGCTCATGTAGCCGACGGTGGCCACGATCAGAATCCAGAGGCCGTAGGCAACGTCGCCGAGGTGGTGGACGATGAACGGGGTCAGGAAAAACGGCACCACGATGTTGGCGGCCAGGGCCAGCCAGTTAGTGGTGACGTTGCGAGCGAATTGCCGCAGGTTGGCCATCTCAGTCGCTGGAGCCAAGGCGCCGCACCGGCGTCCACGTGGCGTAATCGCGGCCGCGGAGAATCTCCACGCTCGCCACGACGGCCGCCGCGTTCAGCGTGCAAAAATACGCCGGTATGCCCAGCGGCCGCCATAGCCGGTGCAGCGGCCAGTGCACCGCGGCCAGCGCCGACAAGTAGAACGCCAACTGCGCGGCTAGCGTCCAGCGAAACGGCCACTGCCCGATCAACCCCAGGTTCGCGGCCAACAGCGCCAGCAACGCCCAACCCACCAGCCAGCGCGCGATTTTGTGGGAAAAAAGCTGAAAGCTCGCCCAGGGCCAGCGCCACGGCCGCAGCAGCTCGGGGGCGCTCAACACTCCCAAGATTCCGCCCACGATCACCCGCACCCGCATGCGGAATTCCTGTCGCGCCGTCACCGTCGTGTCCTCGTAGGCCAGCGCGCCGGAAGCAAACGCCACCCGCCATCCGTTGCGCACCAGCCAAAGCGGCTCGGCGATGTCGCTGGACTTCGACTCCGGCAGCGGGGCATAGGCTTTCCGCCGCACCGCGTAGATGGCGCCGGTCGCGGCGGTGAGCGTGCGTACGCGCCATTGCAGGCGGCGGATCCAAACCTCGTAGCTCCAGAACGCCGCCGAGCCGGCGCCGGTGGGCGAGGCCTTGGCCGCCGACCCGCGCAGCGGATCGACGAAGATCAATCGCCCGCTTGCCGCGCCAACCCGCTCGTCGCGGAACTCCCGCGCCAGCGCCCGAATCGCCCCGCGATCATAGACCGCGGTGGCATCCGAAAACACGATAATCTCGCCCCGGGCTTCTTGCACGGCCACGTTCTGCGCATGGGTCTTGCCCCGCCGTTCGCGTACGCGAACGAGCCGCACGCGCTTTTCCCGGGCCGCGACGCCTGCCACGATCTCGTCGGTCGCATCGGTCGAAGCGTCGGAGGCGACAAGAATCTCCAGCTTGTCGGCGGGATAGTCGAGCGCCAGGCTCCGCTCCAGCTTGGCGCCGATTCCCGCCGCTTCGTTCCGCGCGGTAATCAGCAGCGTCACCGTCGGCAGCTCGTCGTCGCTCATTTCCGGCGCCCGGCGCGGCGGAAAAAGCAGCGCGATCGCCGCCAAGAGCAAGGGATAGCCGGCGTAAGCGTAAACCAGCAGCGCCACGGCGGCCCAAAAGACGATTTCCGCGAAAGGGCGCATCAACGCCCTTTTCCCAAGGAATGGCCGGCGCCAGATAGCGCGGGGCTAGGAGCGTAGTCTCCACCCTCCGTCGCATGTTCGCGCGCCTGGCCGGCGAGCACCTCTTCATAGAGGCGCGCGTGCGCCGCCACCATGGCCTGCAAGGTGAACCGCTCTTCGACCCGCGCGCGCGCTTTCGCCCCCATGCGCCGCGCCAGATCGCTATCCGCGATCAGCCGCTCGATGCACTCGGCCGCCGCCGCATGATCCTCGCTCGCCACCAAGAATCCTCCTTCGCCATCGCGCAAGACCTCCGGCGTGCCGCCCACGCGGGTAGCCACGCTGGGCAGCCCGCAGGCCATCGCCTCGAGCAGGCAATTCGGCATTCCCTCGCTGCGCGACAACAGGCAAAAGACGTCCGCCGCGCGCAATAAAGGAAAGACATCGGCGACGGCGCCCAGGAAATGGACCCGCGCGGCGATTCCCAACTTCGCCGCCAAGGCGCGGAGTTGCGCCTCATGGCCAGGCTCGGCTTCCCCGCCCGCCACCGCCAGGCGCGCGTCGGATCGCCGCGCCGCCACCGCCGCCATGGCCCGCAAAACCACGTCCATGCCTTTCACGCGCCGCAAATTGCCCACGGCGACGATCAGCGCGCCGTCATGCGGCGGCAACTCGAAGCGCGCGCGCAGTTCGGCCCTATCCTCGCTGCCCTGGGCCCGGCTGAGGTCGAGGCCGTTGGGAATGGTCACGACCTTGGCCGCCGGGAGATGCTCCCGTTTCATGACTTGCTCCCGCACCGCATCGGAAACCGCCACGACCCGGTCAAACCAGGGATTGATAAAGCGGTAAAGAATGTCGTGCTTGCCCTGCCGCAAGATTCCCATGTCCCTGCGGCTCGAAATCAGCTTCACGCGCCGGCGCGGCGCCGGTCCGAGCCCGCCGGCACTCGCCTTCGCGTTCAACCCGCCCCACAGATCGGAGCTCTCGAAATACGTCTGCACGATGCCGATTCGCTCCTCGCGGATCAAGCGCCGCAGCCGCGCCCCCATCCGCCACGCCTCCCAGTTGTACGCGCGCCGCAGCGGCCAAACATGCAGCGCGTCCGCGCTTGCGGCCCAATCCCGCGCCCGCGGATGCAGTCCCTCGCGCAGCGTCAGGATCGAACACCGCCAACCGTGCTCCGGCAGCCCGCCCGCCAAGCGCAGCAGCGCGCGCTCGCCCCCGCCCAGTTCCGCCAACTGATCGACGATAAAAAGGACGTGCCGTGGCGGACGCGCGACGGTCGCACCGGCATCGGCTATCGCCATACCGCCCCCGATGCCGTCGGCGCCAATTGGCCGCCGGCCGCGGTCTCGAGAACTTCGCCCGCAACAGGTCCACTCCGGGCTGCGCGCGCCAGCCACCAGCCGCGCACGGCGATCGCCGCCAGCGCCCACAGGAACGCGTCCACTTGAAAATACGTCCACCGGTCGCCAAAAAAATTGGCGACGGTCACGCACACCACGCTGGCCGCGAAGGCTAGCCCGAAGCCGCTCCAAAACGGTTCCTCGCTCAGCTTGGCTAACCGCCAGCCCAGCCAATACATCGTCGCCAGGATCCACACGAAGACCACGAATCCGATCGTCCCGGTCTCCGCCAGCGACTTGACGTAGTAGTTGTGCGTGTCCCGCAAGCCGTCGAGATGGGGCACGAAGGCAAAGGTCTCGAAGCCGGCGCCGAATACGGGCTCGTGGGCCCACATCGCCAGAGCGTCCTTCCATAGGGCGATGCGCTCCGCCGACGACGCATCCAATTCCTTGCCGCCCCCCGGCTGGACGTAGGAACCCGCGGCGGCGCCGCCGCTGTAGGTCATTTCGATTCGCTGCTGCACCGAGGCCGGCAGCACCACCCTCCACGCCAACAGCAGCGCCACGACTCCGACCAGCAAAATCCGTTTGCGCGTCACGCCGAGAAAGACCACCGCCGCTAAAAAGCCCAAATACGCCTCGCGCGAATACGAATACACCAGGCCGTACATGCCAATGCCGAATAGGGCGGCCCACGCGATCCGCATCCGCCACTTCTTGCAGAAAAGCAGCGCGCCCAGCGCGAGAGCTTCGATTTGCGCCAGAAACACCGCCGTGCCGTTCGCCCCGGCAAACCCCAAGGGCCCGGCATTGCGCGAATTCTCGTTGAACACCGCCTGGCTGTGCTGCCCGATGTTGGCGTTCGCATCCCGCGCCACCCAGGCCGCGCTCAGCATCATGAGCACCATCAAGATTGTGATTTCCCGGCGCGTTCGGATCGCCCCCAAGACGGCCACGAACGTCAGCGGCATCAGCATGTAGTCGAACCAGGCCGCAAAACGCGGATCGGCGTTGCTGAAGGCCAGCGGCACGCCCAGGTAAAAAGATCCCAAAACCAGGCAGAGAAAGGTCACTACCACCAGCGCGATAATCACGCGGTTAAGTGGATTCTTCAGCAGCCGTGGCGCCGGCGAATGCAGCCAGATTCCGAGCAGGGACGCGAATAGCAGGATCTCGATGAAATGGCTCCCCAACGGCATCGGGATGACCTTCGCCCGAATCGTCTCCAACGGAAGCATCGGGATCAGCACATAGAGCGGCGCGCTCGGCTTCCAGACCAGCCCCAGAATCGCCGCCACCCACATCGCCAAATACATGGCGGTCGGGGTGATTCCATGCAGGAATTGTCCCAGCCCAATGTGCAGCATTGGCTTGCCTGTGCGTGCCGGCGCGTCTTTCTTCGCCACTCACTCTCGGTTCCCCCTCAGGCGCAGACTTCCCCCGGCACCTGACAGTGTTGCACTTCCGCTGCCATTTTGCGCACAACACTTCGACCAGAGATCCTTTGAAGAGCAAGGACTTGGAGTGCAAAGTGGCAATTCGCTTTCATCCGTAGAGTGAAAAGATTTGCACATTGGATTGCCCTTCACTTCCCAGGATGGCCGCCTGGCGTTCCAGGGCTAACTGCCTAGTCGCCGCGATTGGGATTTTGCTGTTGACGCCCAAGCCGCCCAGGCAATGCTAGCTGGGCGGCTTCGGCGCTGTGCTAGAGAGCGACGCTGCGAAGGTATTTGTAATCCGTGGTTAGCCGCCGGCGGACGTCGCCCGCTTCCTCTTCCACGTAGTAGCGCTCGACGCGATTGGCTGCGGCTTGGCGCAGCACCGCCGGCAGGTCGATAATCCCGGTGCCCATCGGCACATCCTGGTAGTCGTCCGCCTTGCTGGGATGGGCGACGCCCGGTTTGGGGGCGACATCTTTGAGGTGCAGAAGCTTGATGCGCCGCGGATAGCGGCGCAGGTACTCGGCCGGGCGCGCCCCCGCGCGGCGCGCATGGCCAATGTCGAGCTCGAACCACAGCCGCCGCGGATCGCTGTTTTCGATCAACAAATCCAGGCCGGGCCGGCCGTCGAACTTTTCGAACTCCTCGGTATGGTTGTGATAGCCGAGGCGCAGATCCGCCCGCCGCAGCCGCTCGCCAAAGCGGTTGAACTTGTCGGCCAGCTTGCGGTAGTCGTCCGCGCTGCGCCGCCACTTCGCGTCCACCCACGCGCAAACGATCCAACCGGCGCCCAGCTCATGGGCGTTGGCGATCAAGGCATCGAGCTTGCCGTCGAGCTCCGCATAAACCGTATGCATGCTCGTGGCCCGCAGGCCGGCGGCGGCCAGCAGCGGCTTGAGCTGCCGCGCGTTGACGCCGTTGGGCTGCCAGGCCTCGATTTCGTCGTAGCCGATCTCCCGCACCATGTGCAGCGCCGCCGCCGGATCGCTTTGCATGCCGTCGCGGATGCTGTACATCTGCACGCCGAAGGGCCCGGCGAAATGCCTTTCCGCCGCCCAGGCCGGCGCAGCCGCCAGCGCCGCCATACCCACCCCGGCCAATTCGAGCAGTTGCCGCCGTGTCATTGTGCTCATGCCGCCGTATCCTACCACGCGACTCGGCGGCAGCTACCGGCGACAAACGATGGCCTTGAGAGTACAGAATCGAGACACATTCTCAGGGCCGCGACAGACACCGCGCCAAGGGCCTGGAAATTAGGCCAGGCTAATGCTATAAATCATGGCGAATCAGGGTGTTAGGCTCTGCTTCGGGCAGGGCGATTGGCGTTTCGACTGCTACTCCCATGGGCGTGAGACTTCCTGCTGCCATCATCGGCGCCCTGCTCCTGGCTGCGCTTCCAGCCTCGGCCCAGCATCGCGTGGCGCAGGTACGCTTTGGAATTCCGGCGGCGGCGGAGTTGTCGGCTTCGGGAAGCGGACCCGGCGGCGCGGTCCTTGTCAACGGCCCGGGGGCGGCGACGACGCTGACGTTCAGTTACCGCGCCAGCAAACAGACCGGGCGAGTGGCGATCTTGGTGACCGCCGAGCCGGCGGGTGGCGGCGTAGCGGCGCCAGTCGCAGTGCTGCTCAGCGGCGGCAACGCGCCTAGCACGCCGATTGCAGTCGCCCCGGGCGCCACCGGTGTCGTGCTGTGGACCGCCGGCGCCAATGCGCACGGACTGCGCCGCAAGCTTCAAGTTCACTACTCGTTCCCCGCCGGGGCTCATTCGCCCATCAGGTTGGTTTATTCGATCGTCGCTAGCTAGCGTGGCGCGAAGGCTCGCGCAGCAGCCGGTAGAGCGTGGCGCGGCTTATGCCCAGCGCCTCGGCGGCGAGCGATTTATTACCGTCGAAGCCCGCAACCACCTCGCGAGCGTGGCGCCGGCTCAGCTCCTCCAGCGTCTCGAAGCCCGCCGGCGCCTTGTTCGGCGCCGCCTTCGCGCCCGGACCCTGGCGCGAACCGAGCAGCGCGGCGGGCAGATCGCGCGCCTCGATCCATTTCCCCTCCGCCGCCAAGCAGGCGCTGGCCATGGCGTGTTCGAGCTCCCGCACGTTGCCCGGCCAGGCATGCCGCTCGATCGCGGCGCGCGCTCGCCGCGATAAGCCGCGCACCGGCTTGCCGTATTGCGCCGCGAATTTCCGCGCGAAGTGCTCGCTCAGCAGCGGCAAGTCGGCACCCCGCTCGACGAGCGAGGGGACGCGAATCTCGAACGCCGCCAGGCGGAAATAGAGATCTTCGCGAAACCGCCGCGCCTCCACCTCCTGCTTCAGGTCGCGATTGGTGGCGCCGACGATGCGCACGTTCACCGCCCGCGGCGTCACCGCTCCCACTCGCGTCACCTGCTGGGTTTGGATAACGCGCAACAGTTTGCCCTGCATGGCCAGCGGCATCTCGCCGATCTCGTCGAGGAGCAGCGTCCCTCCATGCGCGGCTTCGAAGAGACCCAGTTTGTCGCCGTTCGCGCCGGTAAAGGCGCCCTTGACATAGCCAAAGACCTCGCTCTCGAACAAGCTTTCGACGATGGCGGCGCAGTTCGCCACCACCAGCGGTCCCCGACCGTGCGGCGAGAGCCGGTGCAGCGCCCGCGCCACCAACTCCTTGCCGCTGCCGGTCGGACCGCTGATCAGCGCGGTGCGATAATGCGGCGCCATCCGCCGCAGTGTGCGAAAGAGCGCCAAAATGGCGGGGCTCTCGCCCACGATGCCCTCGGCCGCAAATCCCGCCAACTCCTCCGGCCCCAGCGCCGGCTCGTGTCGCCGGCGCCGCGCCGCCGCAAGCAATTCCTCGACCAGCTGCCGAAGTGGCTCGATCGAAAACGGCTTCTCGACATAGTTGCAGGCCCCCTTGCGCATCGCGTCCACGGCCGACGCGGTGGAAGAGTAGCCGGTCAACACCACGATCTCGGCGGCGGGATCGTGCGCGACCATGCGGGTCAGCAGGTCCATGCCATCCAAATCCGGCAGGCGTAAATCGAGCAGGACGACTGCCGGCTGTCGCCGGTAGAACTCGTCCCAGCCGGCGGCGCCCCGCGACGCGGTGAGAACTTCCACGTCAAGTCCCTCGAGCGCGTCGCGCAGCGTTGCCAGCACGTCGCTGTCATCGTCGATCGCTAGCAGCAGAGGTTTTGCCTGTAACTGGTCGGTCGTACAGGCAACGCGGCTCGTCTTGGTCCTGGATTTTTCCACCGTTGTCCCAGGCTACTATCGTCCGTTTTTCAAACAATCTGATTTCCGTACAGCATCAGCCTGGTAATTGGACACGGTACGACGGCACAGCGCCAAAATACGGCACGGTATGAGAGCGTGGCCGTGCAGGTGTTTTACGGTGGCGATGGGGGCAACCCTAAGAGACAGCTAATCTTAGAAATTTCTCAGCGGCAACGCGCAATTTGGCGACGCAGTTGCAGATTTAGCCAGTGCCGGCCGGACGAACGGCCAGCCCGAGGAGAAACGAACATGACGCGCAAGACCTGGTTTCGGACCCTTCCCGCCCTGGCGCTGATCGCTGGCGGCCTCATGCTGATCCCCGCCCGGGCTCAGTCTTCGTCCGTGGTTAATCTGTCGGTCAACGTGCCCACCACCGGGGAATTGACCATTACCGCCGGCTCGGCGATTACCCTGACCCAAACCGGCGACACCTTCACGCAGCCCTGGACTTCGAGTTCACCGACCCAGGTGCTGTTTTCTTATCGCGCCTCCAAGTCCAGCGGCAACGTGACGCTCAACGTGCAGGCGACCAATTTCGTCGGCAGCGACGCCAACGTGCCGCCGCTGTCGAATCTCAGCATCCAGGCCACGGCCGGCACGATCAGTTCCGGTACGCTGACCACTGCCGCGATTCCTCTCGCTACCTCCCCCACGACGCTGTTTTCGAATGGCGCCGGCACGCACGCCGCGGCGCAGAGTTTCAGCGTGCAATATACGCTGGCCGCGGGCGACTACGCCGCCGACACCTACACCAGCAAGGTGACCTACACGCTGGCTTGGTTGTGATCGTTCCCTACCCCAACCGATGTGCAACGGGCGGCGGAAACGCCGCCCGTTGCGCCATCTCGAAGCATCGCTTCTCCTCCGCTTTCAAAGCCATGGAATTCGTTCCCACTTTTCGTTCCGCAAGCCTTCGTCCAGTTCTCGCCGGCTTGGCTGTGTTCCTCATCGCCATCGCATGGGCGCCGCGGCCAGCCAAGGCGCAAGCGCTGAAGCTGGCCGTCTCGCCCTTGCGCGTCGAGTTCGCTTTGCAGCCCGGCGCCGCCTACACCGACTCGGCCCACGTCACCAACGACGGGCTCGCGCCGGTGCGGCTCGAGGCGACGGTCAACGACTGGACATTGGCGGCAGACGGCTCGCCGATCTTTCTCGATGCCGGCGCGCCCGCGCCCGACGAATTCGCTTGCGCCGCCTGGATCCACGTCTCGCCGGAAAATTTCGAACTCGCGCCCGGCCAGATGCAGCGGGTGCGCTACACGATTCAGGTACCGGCGGGAACGCGGCCGCTGGGCTGCCGCGCCGCCCTGCTGTTTACCTCGGCTCCGCCCACCAAGCGGGCGGAAGGCAAGCAGGTGTTGACGGTCGCGCGGCTGGCTTCGATCATTTACATCCGTGTTGGCAACCCGGAGGCGGTCGGCACGGTCACCGATTTGGCCCTCGCCCCGCGCCCGCGGGCGGCATCGGATGCGACTGGCGAACCGGCTTTGGAAATCGCCCTCGGCATTCGCAATCAGGGCCGCACCTATTTTCGCGCCGAGGGCCGGATCGAACTGCTCGACGCCACCGGCAAGACCCTGGCGCGGTTGCCGCTCGATAGCCAGATCGTGTTGCCCGCCAGCCAGCGCACCTTTGCTTTCCCTATCGACACGACCCTGAGTCCCGGCACCTATGAGTTGCGCGCCACCATCAACATGGGCGAACCCACGCTATTGCAAGTGAGGAAAACGGTCGTGATCGGCGCGGCGCCCCCGGCGGCGACCATGGCCCGGCTCGGCCATGCGCGGTAACCGCCTCCACCGCGCCGGCTCTCTCCGCTCTTGTATTGGCCTGGCGTTACTGGTCGTTGTCGCCGCCGCCTGTGCCGTGGCACAGAACCCTGGTCCACCCGGCGTGTTGGTAGCCGGGACGGAAGTGCTTTCGCAAACCGGCACGCAATTGTTCCTGCCGGCCGGCTTCGGTCCTCGCCAGTTCGGCTGGATTCTACAGTTCGAGCAGGCATCGGCGCGCGACGGCCTTTTCTCGCTCAATCTCGACTCCGCCACCGACGGGGATCGCTGGCGCAGCGGCAACAACCTGGCCGCCTGGCGCAACGCTCCGCTTCTGGGTCAACAAGCGGATTTTCTGGCCGGCACGCTCAACCTGCCCTCCGACCTGTTGAGCCAGCATTTCGCGAATCTCTTTAGCCCCAACCTGATCCTCTCGGGAGGCGAGGTTGCCCTGCGCGACGAGCGTGGCTGGCGACTGCTGGCCTTTGGCGGCCGCAACCTCATCTCGCAGGGCCCTTACATTCCTTTTTTCACCTCCGCTCCCGACTTCATCTGGGGTGTTTCGCTGCGTCCTCCCGCCTGGCATCGCTGGCAATTCGAAGCACGTTTTCTTCATACCACCGCCAATACGACCCTCGCCCCAGTGCTCGGCGGCGGGCTGAACCCAATCCCCGCCGCCTCCCACGAGATCTTTCTCAACGCCAACTGGCGCCTGGACCGGGGCGCCGAGTGGCTCAACGAGGTCGCCGTCTCGCACGCCGCCGCGAACGCACCCGCGGACGCCGGTCGGTCCGTTTCCTTCGCCAGCGGCCCGATTTTGGCGCGCCCCCATTACGACTTGCAAGCCTACGTGATGCGCCAGAGTCCGGATTATCTTCCCGTCAGCAACCTGGTGGTGGGAGACCGCGAAGGCGCTTATGCCGCCGGCGATTTTCGCCTCGGCCGCCGCTGGAGTCTTTCCTCGACCGGCGCCGACTTTCGCGATAACGTCACGAACGACCCCGCCCTACCCACGCTCGATGTCCTCAGCACGAGCGGCGCTTTGACCTTCGCCCCCAGCGCCGGATATACCCTGAGTGCCAACGCCAGCGAAACCGAACTGAGCAGCCTTAGCGGCGCGGCGGCGGCGGCGCGGCTGACTACCGTCGAGGCGCAGGCGACGCGCCGCTACGGCGAGAACCAAACGCAGTTTCGCTGGCAGGATTGGCTAACGCGTTCCCGCGGCTTGGGCGCGGCGTCCGTCATCCAAACCGAGGAAATCGACCAGCAGCGCAGCTTCGGACGCAGTTTTCTTTCGGCCGCCTTCGGCCTGCAACAAGGCTACAGCGCAGGCGCCTCCCAGGCCCTCTCGATGCGTATGAACTTGGCGGCCAGCCTCAGCCTGGGCCGGCGGCTGACCTTCTTTGCCAGCGGCCTGATCGGCCGCGACCTGCGCGATCAATCCGCGCTGTCGCTGACAACCCTGCGTACTTGGGTGGCGGAAGCGCAAATCCACTTGCCGGGGCAATCGGAGCTCTCCGCTCAGTTCGTGCGCAACTCGGTAGTGTCGCAACTCAATGCCCAGCGCTTATTGCTTGCCGGACTCGATGCCGGGCCGGTTTTTTTGCTGCCGGGCAATTCGCAGCAAGTTGTCTTTATCCGGCTCACGAAACGCTTTCGATGGGGCGCGCGCGTGCCGCTGTGGACGAACGGAGGCGAGGGCCTGGCCTCGCGGCTGATCCCTAGCTATGGATCGGTCGAGGGCGTCGTCTTCGACGACCGCGCCCATAGCGGCGAACGCGCGGCCGGCGACGAAGGCATCCCGGGAGTGGTGCTGCGTCTGGATGGGGCCGTCGCCACCACGGATGCCCGCGGCCGGTTCCAATTCAACGGCGTGCGCACGGGCCGCTACACGCTCGAACTCGACGTCGACCACTTGCCGGTGCGCTACACTGCGCCATCGCAAACCGAAATTCCGGTCGAAGTGCGCGCCAGCGGCACGCCTGCGATCGTCATTCCCCTGCAATTGGTCGGAACCGTGCGCGGCCGTTTGCAAGCGGACGGGCAGGCGGCGAGCGACCCCGCGCCGGATCTCGCCGGCGTCGCCCTGCGCCTGGCGCCCGGCAATCAACTCGCCTTCACCGATGCGAGGGGCGCCTTCCACTTCGATAACGTGGCGCCGGGCGCGTATCGCATCGAGGTACTGATGGATTCGCTGCCGCCGCAGACCAGCATCGTGGGCGCGACTACGGCCCCGGTCTCCGTCTCCAGCGGCGCCGCGATCGCGGGCCTGGATTTTCGCCTGCGCGTCACCACGCCACCGACCATGGTCGAAACAATCGTCGCTCCCGCCGAGCACCTCAGTCTCGCCGCGCCGCAAGTCGCCAACCGCGCCAAGGCCCGGTCGGCGACCCAACAAGCAGTCCCAGCCGCGGCGCCGCGCCACCGCCGTCAGCCGCGCGCTGGCAGCCGCCGGCGCCGAGCCATACGGCATCAGAAGGCCGTACGCCGCGGCAAGCGCGAGCAGGCACGCCGTCGTTCCCGTACGGCTGCGGCGCGCCACCGCTAGAACTACCAGACGCGGCAGGCCTTGGGGCCGGGGTTCATGGGCGTGTTTTCGCCGCAATGGAAGGCGGCGGCGAAGTTGGGATCGTTTTGCACCGCGCCATTCACGCGAAAGCGCCCGGGCGAGTGCGGGTCGACCGTGGCCAGCATGCGCGACATCTCGGGCCGCACGTTCTGGCACCAGATCTGCCCATAGGCCACATAGAACAGTTGCGCCATCGTGAAGCCGTCCACCGAGCGCGCCATTCCGTCCGGCCCGAGCGCCGACTCCAGGGCGGCATAGGAGATGCGCAAGCCGCCGTTGTCGGCGGTGTTTTCGCCCAGCGTCAGCCGGCCGTTGAGGTACACGCCCGGCACCGGGCTGAACCCGCCGTACTCGTTGACGATACATTGTGTGCGCTGCTCGAAGGCCTTGGCGTCGGCCGCCGTCCACCAATCGCGCAGGTTGCCGCTCGCGTCGAACTTGCGTCCTTCGTCGTCGAAGCCGTGCGTCAGCTCGTGGCCGATGACCACGCCCATGCCGCCGAAGTTGGCGGCATCGGGAGCCTGGGCGCTGAAAAAGGGCGGTTGCAAGATGCCGGCGGGAAAGACGATTTCGTTGCGCGGCGGCAAGTAGTAAGCGTTGACCGTGGGCGGCGTCATGCCGAACTCGCCCTTGTCGGGCGGCTTGCCGATGAACGACAAGCGACGGTGCACCTCGAAGGCGTCGGCGCGCAGCACGTCGCCGAAAAAATCGTTGCGGGCGAGGCGAATCGAGCTATAGTCGCGCCACTTTTTCGGATAGCCGATCTTGTTGACGATGGCGTGCAGCTTAATGGTCGCCTGCCGCTTGGTGGCCTCGGTCATCCAAGGCAGGTTGGTGATGTCGGCCTCGAGCGAGCGCTCCAAATCTTGCACCATGACTTGCGCCTTGGCCTTGCTCGCCGGCGGAAAATAGCGCGCCACGTAAAGCTGTCCGAGGGCCTCGCCCAACTCCTCGTCGGTATAGCGGACGCAGCGCTTCCAGCGTTCCTGCATCTGCGGCGCGCCGGTCAGCGTCCTGCCATAAAAGGCGAAATTAGCGTCCACGAACGATCGTGAAAGGTAGGGGGCGGCGTTGTGCACCCAATGCCAGCGCAAATACGTCTTCCAATCCGCCAAAGGCCGGCTGGTCAATTCGCCTTGCAAGGCCGTAAAAAATCCGGGAACGGCCACGTTCACCGCCGTCACCTTGGGCGCCCCTACGCCGGAAAAAAAGCGCGGCCAATCGAGCGCCGGCGCCAGCTTCTCTAGCTGCGGCACCGTCATCTTGTGGTAGATCCGATTGGGGTCGCGCCGCGCCGCCCGCTCCAGCGAGGCGCGCGCCAGCTCCGTCTCCAAGCTAAGCACCGTGGCCGCTTCGTGCTCGGCCGCCGCCGGCGAGTCGCCGAGCAAGGTGAACATCTTGGCCACGTGCCGGCGGTAATCGGCGCGCAGGGCGACCGATTTGGCGTCGGTCTTGGTGTAGTAATCGCGGTCGGGCAGCCCCAGCCCGCCCTGGTCGGCGGCCCCGATCACCATGTTCGAATCTTTGAAATCGGGGCGCGCGCCGAAGCCGAACATGACGCCGACGCCCTCCGCGTGCAGCCTCGCCACGTCCGCCATCAGCTGCGCGCGATCGTGGATGGCGGCGATGCGGTTCAGTTCAGCCTCGAGCGGTTTATCGCCTAGTTGGTCGACCTGCGCGGTGTTCATGCAGGCGGCATAGAAATCGCCCACTTGGCGTTCGACCGTGGTGCGCCCTGGGCGGACCCTCTCGGCGTCTTGCAGAAGCCCGCGCAGTTCCCGGCGATTGTTTTCCGCCAGTTCGTTGAATCGCCCCCAACTGGACTGGTCGGGAGGAATAGGATTCAAGGCGTTCCAAGCGCCGCAGGCGTACTGGAAGAAGTCCGTGCAGGGATTGGCGTTGCGGTCCAGCGCGTTGAGGTCCACCCCCGGAGCGGGAGCGGACTGCGCCAGCGCGGCGCAGGCGACAAATACAAAAAGAATCGACAGTAGGACGGCACGTCGCAACATGAGAACCTCGCAGGGCGGTCCGAATTCGCGAACCCCTATTAGGCCACAACTGGGCCGCGCGAGATAACCCGGCCCGCGGCGGCGAGCCGCTCCCCTCAGTGCCGCGGTGGACCGCCCAAGGCGCGCTCGCGTATGGGTGGGTCGTCGAGCACCTTCTCGATCCCCTCTCGCAAGGACTGCAAGCTAAGCGGCTTGGGAATGAAAAACGGCACGCCGCTGCTCTCCGCCATCTGCGAATCGTAGCCGGTCATGAAAAGCACGGGCACCTCCGGCCAGAGGCGGTGCAGGCGATCCGCCAACTGATGGCCGTTCATCTCCGGCATGGTGATATCGCTGACCACCAAGTCGAAGCTGTTTTTTTCGCGGCTGGCCAATTCCAAGGCTTGGCTGGGCAGGGTCAGGGTGGTCACGTCATGACCCAAATGCTTCAGCATTTCCGCGGTCGTCTCCGCCACCGCGGGCTCATCCTCGACCAGCAGGATGCGTACTCGCTCGCGCGTCATCGCTCTGCCTCCATCGCGACCGCCGCCAGCGCGGCGGCCGGAGTAAACGGCAAAAATATCTCGAACCGCGCGCCCTGGCCCGGCGCGCTGTTCACCGTGATTACTCCCCCATGCCCCTGCACAATACCGTACACGATTGCGAGGCCAAGTCCAGTCCCTTTTCCTTGCTCCTTGGTGGTAAAAAAGGGTTCGAAGATGCGGCCGCGCACTTCCTCGCACATGCCCACGCCGTTATCGCTCACCGTAAGCACCGCCCAGCAACCACGCTCTTTGTCGCGGGGAGCGAAATTTTCGCGGTCCTCCAAGGCGAGCTGCAGGCAACCGCCTCGGTCGGGCAGCGCCTGGCGCGCGTTCACGCCCAAGTTGAGCAGGACCTGTTGCAATTGCGTCGAGCTCCCCTGTACGGTGCCGGGACGCGCGCTCACGCGCACCTCGATGGAGATGCTTTCCGGCAGGCCGTGGCGAAGCATGTCCCCCGTCTCGCGCACGACGCGGGCCAGGTCGACCGCCTCCATCTCCACCCGCTGCCGCCGGGAAAAAGCCAGCAGTTGCGCCACCAGGTCCGCGGCCCGCCGCCCGGCTTCCCCGATGGTGTGAATCCGCGCTCCACTGTCGCCCGGCAACTGTCCCGCATATTTGGCGCCGATCAACTCCACCTGGCCGAGCACCGAAGTCAGAAGGTTGTTGAAGTCGTGCGCCACGCCGGCGGTGAGCGTCCCGATCGCTTCCATCTTTTGCGACTGGAGGAGTTGACCTTGCAGCTGCTTTTCCGCCGTCACGTCCCAGAGCACCGAGCGCGCCCCCGTCCATCGGCCGGCGCGGTCGAAGGTGGCGCGGATGAAAAACCGCATCGTATGCAACCGCCCGTCGGCGCCAACGAAATCCGCCTCCAAGCCGTCCAGCTTGCCCGCCTGGCGCACCTGCTCCAGCACCGCTTCCGGCGTGGGCAGCGCCTTCGAGGAACGCGGCTGCGCGAACTCGCGAATCAAATGGCCAATCACCCGGCTGCGCGGCAAGCCGAGGAAATCGAGAGCGACTTGATTGATCTCCATGACTTGGCCGCGGGTATTCACGCTGTGATACCAAAGCGGCGAGTTCTGATAGAGGTCGCCTAAATAATCGCGCCGCGCCTCGGCCAAGGCGCGTTGCTCGTCCACCGCGAAGAGCACCATCGCCAAGCCGCAAAAAACCTTGCAGATCAGCGTCTGCACGTCCACCAGGGCGCCGTGGTCCAGGCTGGCCCAAATCGCCCAGGACCAGGGCGCCAAGATGAAGCCCAGCCCCCAGAAAATTAGCGCCAGCGACAGCACCCAGCGCGTGAGCCGCGAGCCGATTTGCAGGCGCATGACCGCCAGCCCGCCTGCCACGGGCAACAGCCCAAAGGCGACCGTTTGCGCCACCGGCCGCCAATCGGGCCCGACCAGCACCCACGCGCCGAGGCCGGCGGCGAAGATGCGCGCCAGCCAGCCCGCGCTTCTGCGTAAGGTGGAAACCAGCGCGTCACCGCCACTGCTGGCGGCTAGTGGCAATTGAAAGGCCCAGTCCACGAAAAGCAAGATCGCCAACACCAGAAGGCCGTCGGCGAGCTTTCCTGTCGCCGGCATGCCGAGGTTGCTGCGCTGCAAGGTTTGAAAACTGAAATGGAGCGCCATCACGCTCCAGGCCCACAGCCATGCCCGCCGCAGCCGCCGCCGGCTCGGTTGAAATGGAATCTGGGAAAGTATGACTGTAACGGCCACCGCCGCTAGGGCGCCCAGCAGCGAAATAGAGGCATCGAATCGCACGGCGTTTATCCCAACTATCACGAATCTGGCTGGCTATCCTCGCCGCCCTGGGCGGCGAAGCGGCGGGCCGCGCTTGCGCGTCGAGGTGCGCGGCGGCGGGGGGTGCCGTGATGCGCGACGAGCCCTGGTCCCGACACTACGCCCTTCCTTGGCCGCATACAACGTCCCTTGTATCTCAAGGTACCCAATCGGTGATGAGGAATTGCAACCATAATCCGCTCAATCCCCGCTTGTTAAGAAATTTTTAATGCAGTTCACCCGGTGGACCATTGCCCCGCCGGACGCATGGCACAATGTGGCTTCCATGCGCTTTCGCAACTTGCTCGCCGTCCTGGCGGCGCTCTCCCTCCTGCTGGCGGCTCAAGACTTCGCCTGGCTGGGCTCGGCCGTGTTGCCCCTGCCCGTGGACCGCGGCGCCGCCGGCACCTGGCAAATGCTCAAACGGCTCGCCACCACCGCCAGCGCCTTGCAGATCACCGCCCATCCAGATGACGAGGACGGGGGCATGCTCACCTATGAGGCACGCGGACAGGGGGTGCGCATGGGCTTATTGACGCTAACCCGCGGCGAGGGCGGCCAAAACATCATCAACGACGATTATTTCGACGCCGCCGGCATACTGCGCACGCGCGAAGTGCTGGACGCGGATCGGTTTTACGGCGTCTCGACCCAAATGTTCACCCGCGCCGTGGACTACGGCTACTCGCGCTCGGTGGCGGAAGCGCGGCGCAAGTGGGGCGAGCAGCGCGTGTTGGGCGACGTGGTGCGCGCCATCCGCACTTTCCGGCCGCTGGTGATCCTTTCCCGCTTTCAAGGCGCGCCACGAGACGGCCATGCCCACCACCAAATGGCGGGCTTGCTGGCACGCGCCGCATTTCGCGCCGCCGCCGACCCCACGCAATTCCCGGAGCAACTCCGGCAGGGCTTGCGCCCCTGGCGAGCGCGCAAGCTGTACATGGACAATGTCCGTGCCAACGAGGGCTGGAACGTGGACGTGTCCGCCGGCGGCTACGATCCCGTGCTGGGCGAAACCTACGAAGAAATTTCCCGCCAGGGCTGGTGGCAGCATATAAGCCAGTACGGCGGTGGCGCGATCGCCCATCCCGGTCCCGACCACTCCTATTACAAGCGCCTCGCTCCCGACGGTTCCGGCGCCGATCACGAAGCCAGTTTCTTTGCCGGCCTCGATACTTCCTTGCCGGGCTTGGCGGCATGGGCCGGCGCCCAGCCGCCCGTGTGGCTGGCGCCATCGCTCCAGCAGATCGCGCGGCAAGTGAGCGCCGCGACTGCGGCCTTTCGCATGACCGCGCCACAAGACTCCGTGCCCGCCCTGGCCCGTGGGCTGGCTCTGACTCGCAGCCTCGCGAACCGCTTGGCTGCCGCTGCGGCCGTTCCCGCCGCCGCGCGCGCCGACATCGGCGCTGAGCTAGCCCTCAAAGAGCATCAATTCCAAGCCGCCATCGCCGACGCGCTGGGCGCGCAGGTGCTGCCAATGGTCGCGCCCGAACAGCAGGCGGGAGGCTTTTTCGGCCGCTTCCGTTGGAACGACACGCTGCGCGTGGCCGTTCCCGGCGAAACGTTCCCGGTTGCGGTGGACGTCAGCAGCCGATCGCCGCTGCCGGTGCGCGTAGCTTCGGTGCGCCTGGCGGCGCACTGGCGCCCCGGCGGCACCACGTCGATTGCCGCCTCGCAGCCGCTCGGCAATGCCGGCGCGCTAGCCGGCGCCGCCGTCTCGACGTGGAACTTTCAGGTGCTTGTCCCGCCGAATGCCGACTACACCCGACCCTACTGGCGCCCGCGCGATTCCGTCGAAGAGTCCTGGTACCAGCTCGACGAGCCCCAGTACATTCTTCAACCCTTCGCGCCCTATCCCCTGCAAGCCGTGGTCACGCTTTCCGTGGATGGCGTGCCGGTCGAAATCCGCCGCAACGTCTTGACCACCCGCCATGAAACCGGCTTGGGCCAGGTGCTGCTGCCGCTCATCGTCGGTCCTGCCATCTCGCTGGCGCTCACGCCGCAGGCGGCGGTGCTGCCGATCGGCAACCAGGGCGCCGCTCCCTTTGCCGTAACCGCCCAAATCGCCGGGGACGTCGCCGCCGCGGCGCGCGGCACGGTGCGTTTGCGACTGCCCGCCGGCTGGAAGAGCGATCCGGCCGCCGCCGGCTTCGACCTGCCGCGCGCGGGCGCCGAAGCCACCGTGCGCTTTACCGTCACTCCCGGCGCCATCGCCGCCGGCACCTACACCATCGCCGCGCTTGCCAACTACGACGGCCAAACCTACCGCGAAGGCTTCCGCATGGTCGGCTATCGCGGCTTGCGCCCCTATCCGCTCTATGGGCCGGCCACCGCCCGCGCCATCGGCGTGCCAGTCCGCGTGACGCCGGGGGTGAAGCTGGGCTACGTCATGGGCACCGGCGACACCGTGCCGCAGGCTCTGGCCACCCTTGGGGTCAACGTCACTCTGCTCGGGCCGCAGGATCTCGCCGCCGGCAATCTTGACCAGTACGACGAGATCATGCTGGGCGTGCGGGCTTATGCGGCGCGCCCGGACGTCCGCCGTTTCAATCAGCGTCTGTTGCAATACGTGCATCAGGGCGGCGTGCTGGTGGTGCAGTACAACACCGGCGAGATGAATCACGATTACGGGCCCTATCCCTACGATATGTCCCGGGGCACCCGCGTGACCCAGGAGGAAGAGCCGGTGAGGATTCTCGACCCCGGCTCGCCGCTCTTCACTTTTCCCAATCGCATCACCACCGCGGACTTCGACGACTGGGTCGAAGAACGGGGCCACGGCTATTGGGATAGCTGGGCGCCCGAGTACCACCCCATGCTCGAGACTCACGACCAAGGGCAGGCGGCGCAAAAGGGCGGGTTGTTGATCGCGCGCTACGGCCGCGGGCTCTACGTCTATGACGCCTTTGCGCTCTATCGCCAGCTGCCGCAGGGCGTGCCGGGCGCGTTTCGCCTGCTCGCCAATCTCGTCTCGCTGCCCAAAGCGCCGCGCGGCGACTAGGCTGCTGAATTAATTGGCGTTCTTGGGTGGATTGGCCGCAACCTCGGCCAAAACGATGAACTCGGTCTGCTTCTTGTTCTCGGCCCGGCGCAGCTTCATCTTGTCCTTGTCGATATAGAACTCGACCGCGGCGTTCACCGGGAGCAATTCGGCGTCTTGCTTCTTGGGCCGAATAGTGTAGATCGTGGAATCGGTGCGAAGCGTATAGTCCTTGCACAGCACGATCTGGCGCTTGGCGGATTCCCCGTCCGTCCCCAACACCGAGCCGAGCACCGAATTGCCGGCGCTAACGTGCGCGCCGCACTCGGAAGACTTCATAGCCACGATGGTTCCCGGCGTCCAGTCGGGCTTGTGTCCCGCCCAAGCGCTCGTCGCTAACGCCGCCACCACCGCCAAAACCCCCACGCGGACTCTCCACATGCACACCTCCACACGCAAATGGGTTCAGCCGTGATGGGCGTGATGATGGAGTCTTCGCAGCACGATAACTATATTGGTTCCTCTAATTCCGCGGCCGGCCGGCCAACGGGCTCGCATCAATGGTGCCGCAGAAGGAACTTGAACCCCCACTCCGTTGCCGGAACATGGACCAGCGGTTTGGCTGCGTCAAAACGAAGCTTCGGCCGCTGCACGGTACGCCGACTGTCCGGTTAAGGAGTTTCCACGCCGCTGCGCAACAAGTTTGCACCTCAACTTGTTTTCGGAGGCACGAAATCCAAGGAATAAAGCATTCGGAGATGGCATAACGCGTGCCTTGTCATTGCGAGACTGGCCTGAGTTTTTTTCCGGCCTGCTCAACCTAGGGAGGGTGAGGAAAGCGCGTCAACCGGGTCGTGGCATCGCCACGCGCTGCCGCGCGGACTAGCACAGAAAATTATGGGGAGCAAATGGGGCGGTGTGTGCTTGGTGTTGGCGCTAGCCGGCAGCGTCGCGGCGCAAAACTCAATCGGGCTCGGATCGTCGTATTACTCTTTTGCCTTTGCTGGGACGGGTAGCGCCGCCATCAACCTGCAGCTAGAGACCGAGCAGAACGGGAATTGGGTTTTCGCCTACGGAGGGGCTAGCGGTTCCGGCACTCTCGGCTCGGAGGGAACGTATATCGTTACCAGCAGCGCCACTGTGCCCGCCACGGTCCAATCCGCGGGCAGTGGCAATTACACAGTGAGCCAAAACGCCACGTTGATTTTGACCTACACGTCCAATGGCGGTTGGGGTTATTCTCAAGGAACGTTATTACTCCAGGGAAATCTCACACTCACCTCGGTCACCACGCCGCCGGGAACGTCTGGATCGGCGACAGCGACGGGCTCGGTGAACGTCACCGGTGGCGCCCTGGCCGGCAGCTTCAATGGTCCCGCTGCGGTGAGCCTGAACTTGGCTCTCGGCGGCAGCCTCGACTCACTGGCGGGCAATAACAACACTTTCAGTGCCGCAGTGGATTATCCCGGCAGCATCGACACGAACCCGCCGCTCCGTATCACCACCACCAGTCTCTATACCTCGAGCATCCAGAGCAACTATGCGGCGATCATGACGGCGCAGGACGGGACCCCTCCCTATAGCTGGAGCGTCTCGGCCGGGCAGTTGCCTCCCGGCCTCTCGCTCGATGCCAGCTCCGGCCGTATCACCGGCGTCTCCAGCCAGGCCGGCACCTACCCGGTGACAATCAGGGTCGCCGATTCGGCTTCCGGGTCCCCCCAGACAGCCAGCGGCAGCTATAGCATCTCCATAGAAGGCACGGCTCTCGATGCCTACGGCGGCGCGCTGGCGCGACCCTGCCCCGCGGGACCAGCGGCCTTTTTCTACACCGCCAAGATCGGCAACCGCTGGTACCTCTGCACGCCGGCGGGCAACACGTATTGGATGCGCGGCATGTACACGGTGGACGTGGATGATGGCCTCGATTACGCGGGCGTCCGCTACAAAACTCAAGCGATTGCCAAATATGGTGACGCGGATTTGACTTGGGGTCCGCAACAGAACCGCAGATTGAAGGCCTGGGGCTTCAATACCTTGGCTGAATACTCGAACTTATGGACCCAGCCGACCGCTACCGACTACGGCAGCATCTGGCCGAATGGACAACAGCCCGTGCCCATGCCGTTCATCGGCTTAATCGCGGCTTCGCACTACACCCAAACCAACGAGGGCGGCTACGCGAATGGCCCGGTCAAGGATCTGATGAACGGCTTGAACCCTAACGTGTACTCGGCCTACAGCAACGTCGCGCCCGACTTCTGGGATCCGAATTATGTCCTGTGGATCGCTAATTATTTGCAGAAAGAGCCTGTCGCTCAAGAGTGGCTGCACGGCCCCAATAACTCTTACCTCGTTGGCTTGCAGGTGGACGAGACGGACACGACGTTCGGCTTCGGCGCGGGCGGAGATTTCCCAACACTGGATAATGGCCAGGTGGTCGGCGGCAAAGAGCAGCCGCATTTAGGTTGGATCGTTCTCGTCACCGCTCCGACACAAACCAGCAATCCCAAAACTGGCGTGACCTACACGGACACGACCGTCTATGCCAAGCAGGCGCTCGCGAACTTTCTCCAGCAGCGCTATGGCATGATTCAGGCGTTGAACAGCGCCTGGGGCTCCAATTACACCACGTTCGGCTCCAGCGGGGGCTGGGGATCCGGCACCGGCTTGCTCGATGAGGACGGCACCCATCCCTGGATTCCCAAGGATTACATCCATCTGAGCGATGCCAACCCGAGTATCAAAAAAGATCTGGACGATTTCCTTTTGGCCGACGCCCAAAAGTATTTTTCCGAAATTAAGGCCGTGCTGAGTCAGTACGCGCCAGGGCGCCTCTATTTGGGCCCGACGGTGCTGGGCAGTTGGGGCGCACCTCCGCGCGCACAAGTATTGCAGGGTGCGGGTCCCAATATTGACGTGGTCGTGATGGGCACCGTGCCCGCGGGCGCTCCCGACGACCAACAGCGCGTGGATTTCATCGCCCAGAACCTGGGCGAC
>JBOGKX010000102.1:0-7248 GCA_050746125.1 Terriglobales bacterium
GTGGGCGGGGCGATAAGCGTCGCCGGGCTTCGTTCTCGGCCGGCCGGGCTTGCTCACGTACTTCCGTGTACGCTGCGCAGCCCGGCCGGCCTGCGGCCTCGCCCGGCTCGCTTCTCGCCCCGCTCGAAGGTGGTCGCAGTGGGCCCGGCGTGCTCTCGGCGGCAGCTGCGGCGTGGGCGGGGCGATAAGCGTCGCCGGGCTTCGGGCACTAGGCACCACGCACCGGGCACCGGGGGATCAGGCGGGATTCGCAGGGCCATCAGTGTCGCCGCAGGGCTCATCCCTCACGGCTTGAAGTGGACGGCTTTGGCTGCGCCGCAGCGGGCGCCAGGGTTGATCAAATTTTCTCTTGAGCGGCATTTTTTCCGGTTTGCTCCGCCGCGCGAGGCCTGAATTCCAGGGGTTTGGGAGTGGCAGCGCAGTTGCACTGAGTTGCCGGCGGGGAGTAAGGATAACCATGACCAAAATTGGCTCATTTGGGCTTAGTGCGGCGGTTTTGACGGCCGGGCTATTGACGTGGGTGGCTTGCGGGGCGGGGAGTTCGGCGGCGACACCTGCCAACGGAACAGTAACCACGACCGTCAGTGATCCCTCGACTTGCTCAGCCAATGGCGGAAACGGGATGTACAGCCATGTATGGGTTACCGTGACCGATGTCATGGCCAGCACCAGCTCCAGTGCAGCCGCTGGGGATTCAAGTTGGGTGGACTTGACGCCGAACCTGAAGAGCGCGCCGATGCAAATCGATTTGCTGGGACAGGCTAACAATCAGTGCTTCCTAGCGTCACTGGGCTCCTCCACCCAGTTGAAGGCGGGCGATTACCAGCAAATTCGCATAATCCTGGCGGCGGATTCGGCAGCCAGCTCGATCGCCAAGAATCAATGCGGGAACGCGGCGAACTGTTTGGTTTTGGCAAGCGGCACGGTGGTTCCGTTGAAACTGGCGAGCGAAGCGCAGACTGGAATCAAGATCCCCTCGGGCCAAATCGCGGGCGGGCACTTCACCGTGGCGGCGGGGAAAACGGAAGACCTGAACATCGATTTCGACTCGTGCGCGTCGATCGTGGTCACCGGCAACGGCGGGTTCCTGTTGAAGCCGGTGTTGCACGCGGGCGAGGTTTCGACCACGGCTTCCTCGATCAACGGCACGATCGTGGACCACGCCACCGGCAAACCGATCGCAGGCGGCACGACGCTGGTGGCGCTGGAAACCAAGGATAGCGCCGGGATCGATCGCGTGACGATGGAAACCAAGGCGGACGCCAACGGACAATTCGTGTTCTGCCCGGTGCCGGCGGGCACCTACGACGTGGTGGCGGTCGCAGTGGATCAAAACAACGTCGCTTACGCGGCCACGGTGACCACCGGGGTGAGCAACGGCAGCGCGCTGGGCTCCGTGCCACTGTACGCGGTCACGGCGCCGCCGGCCATGGTGACCGGGGTAGCGACGAGCGCCGGCAGCGGCGCGGGAGTGGCGGTGCTGGCCAGCGTTTCCGCGCTGCAAGCCGTTGGTGGCAGCGGTTCGCAACTGGTAACGGTGCCGCTGGCGCAACAGTCGGCGGCGACGGATTCGATCGCGACCGTGGCCAGCACGGCGACCCTGACCTGCGCGGCCAATACCGACTGCGCGAACTACGCGCTCGATCTGCCCGTGGGCCTGCCCACGGTCGGCGCGTTTGCCGCCGGCGGCACCTCTTACACCGCAGCGGCGGCGACGACGAGCGCCGCCTACACCGTGGACGGACTGGCGTTCAACGCCACCTCGAAGGATCCCGATTGCGGCACTCCGCCTTCTGTACAAGCCAGTCTGACGGTGACGGCGCCGACGCCGAACGTGACCGGCCCGACGTTGAATTTCACCGGTTGCCAATAAACTCCGGCAGCTTCCTCTACTCCGCACAGGGCGCTGCAGTCGCGGCGCGGCGCCCTGCCACCGGCGAAGGTCCGGGCGGGTTATGCTGATGCAGGGGGAGGAAGATGGCTTACGTGATCGCGGAGCCGTGCATCGGCGTCAAGGATAGCGCCTGCGTGGACGCCTGCCCGGTGGATTGCATACATCCCAAGAAGGACGAGGCGGATTTCGCCACGGCCAATCAGCTCTTTATCGATCCGGTCGAGTGCATCGACTGTGGGGCCTGCGTGCCGGTATGTCCGGTGGCGGCGATTTTCGCGCTCGACGATCTGCCGGAGAAATGGCAGGCGTTCACCGCCGTCAACGCGCAGCATTTCGGGCGCTGAAAATTCACGATGCGACGGCATTCACGCTTACTCATCCCAATGCTGCTGGCGATGGCTCTGGGCTTGGCCGCGCAACAGACCGGACCGGCGATCCGGCTGCGGCCGCGGAAGCCGCCGGCGACCGTGGCGACGTACTCGGGGTTCGTGCAGGTCTTCAGCCATGCGGCGATCACGCTGCGCGATCCGCACAACCGGAACGCGCTGCGGACGTTCAGCTACTCTCCCGCTCTGCAGCAGAAGCTAGTCAACAAGCATCTCGACTACGGGCAAAAGGCAAAGGTCACCTATCGCATTAAAGACGAGGTGGCGCTGCGCCTGGAAGCGAAGTGGAAAAAAGGCAGCTGAGGGTGCTCAGCGGGGCCGGGGAATTTCGCGCCGGCCGAGGAAAATCTCGGCGAGTTCCAGATCCGCAGGGGTGGTGATTTTCCAGTTGCGAGGCGAGCCGGGGACCACGTAAACCTCGTGGCCGGCGTGCTCGAGCAGGCCCGATTCGTCGCTGGCGTGAAAGCCCTCGCGGGCGGCTTGGGCAAAGGCGTCGCGCAGCCAATCGTGGCGAAAGACTTGCGGGGTCTGTACCATGACCAGCTTTTCCCGCGGCATGGTGGCGAGGACGCGGGTTTCATCGCCAGCGACGCGCTCGACCTGCTTGATGGTATCGATCGCCGGCACGGCAACGATCACGGCGCCATGCTGTTCGGCGGCGGCGAGGGCGCGAGCCACGACTTCGGGGTCCAAGAAGGGCCGCACCGCGTCGTGCACGAGCACGAAGGGCACCGAGGCCGGCACCAGGCGCAGGGCGCGGGCTACCGAATCTTGGCGGGTTTCGCCTCCCTCGACCACCTCCACGGGCAGGCCGAGGCGCTCGGCGTCGAGCCGCGCCGCCAGGCCGGCGCGATCCTCGGGACGGGCGGCGACCAGAATTTTTTCGATGCCCGGGCAGCGATGCAGCGCGCGCAACGTGTGCACCACTACCGGCGCGCCCTCGAAAACCAGCATTTGCTTACGGGCGGTGCCGCCGGTAGTCGAGCCCATGCGCGTGCTAAGGCCGGCGGCGGGAACGATCGCGTAAACGGACATGGAAGAGCTTTCCGCTAGCCGGCCGCCGAGGAGGCGGAGGAGCGAGCTTCGTCGTGCCCATCCGGGCGCGGTTCCTGGCGGCCGACGGATCGCCCCTCGGCGTCGCAGCGGCCGAAGATCATCTTGCCGGCGGCGGTTTGCAGGACCGAAGTGACCACCACGTCCACGGTCTTCGAGATGTGCTTGCGGGCGTGATCCACGACCACCATGGTGCCGTCGTCGAGATAGGCGATGCCCTGATTGTGTTCCTTGCCTTCCTTGAGGATGAATACCCGGATGCTCTCGCCCGGCAGCACTACCGGCTTGAGCGCGTTGGCCAGATCGTTGACGTTCAGAACCTCGATGCGTTGCACCTGAGCCAGCTTGTTGAGGTTGAAGTCGTTAGTGACGATCTTGCACTCGTAGCGCTTGGCCATTTCGACCAGTTTGTGATCCACTTCGCGCAGCTCGGGGAATTCGTCCTCGACGATCAGCAGTTCGCGTCGCGGCAACTTTTGCAGACGCTGCACTACGTCGAGGCCGCGCCGGCCGCGATTGCGCTTGCCGGCATCGGAGGAGTCGGCGACAGCCTGCAACTCGCGCAGCACGAACTGAGGGACCAGCAGGGCGCCTTCCAAAAAACCGGTGTTCACGACGTCGGCGATGCGGGCGTCGATGAGGGCGCTGGTGTCGAGGATTTTAGCGCTGCGGCGGACGCGCTCGCCGCTAAACAGACCGCCCAGCGCCGCCAAGTTGAGCAAGTCCCCTTTATCGGCGCCCACGATCAGGCCCACATAGAACATCACCACGAGCGTGGTTATGCTTAAAAAAGCGGCGGTGCGTGGGTCGAAGCCCGCGCCACGAATGATCAACGAGATCAAGTAAGCGCCCACGATCCCCAGAATGGAACCAATGGCGGCGCCGATCAGCCGTTTCAAGCTAGCGCGGTTGAGGCGCATCTCGAACAGGATGATGGCGCCGGCGATGGCCGCACCGAGCAGGGCAGCGAACGCGGGCGGCAGCCCCAAGGGGCGCAAATAAGCAGTGACGGCCGCGACGACCACAATCAAGGCGCAACGAATGAGAAAGATGTCGGCCACGATGGCGTTCCGGCAGCGGCCTGGTTTCAACAGTATAGCCCGGGCGGCGCGAGTGGCAGAGATGGGCGCGGCGAGCGGGGGACGGCGGCGAGGCGGTTGCGGGGTAAGTGGGGCTGCGCTAATATTGTTTTTGAATGTGGGGCGCGACGTGAGGTGGGCGCAAGCCCACTTTTTTGTTGGCCGCGAACCAAGCGGCCCGCGAAACCGGAGGCGCACGGCATGGAAGCGACCAGGATCGGGCGGCGGGGGTCCGCGCTGCAAGAGCGGATTCAGGGCATTGCCGAACGGATTGCCGGCTCCGAGGGCATAGAAGTAGTGGACGTGGAGTGGTTGGGCGGCGGACGACAGCGTCTGCTGCGTGTTTTCCTGGACAAACCGGCCGGCATTACGCACGGGGATTGCGAGGGCGTCAGCCGGCAGTTGAGCGCGATGCTGGACGCTGAAGCCGTGATTCCGGACGAGATCTCCTACACCTTGGAGGTTTCTTCGCCGGGCTGGGAACGGCGTCTGGTGAAGCGGCAGGACTTCGAGCGCTTCGCGGGGAGGCGGGTGCGGCTGCAAGTGCGGCCGCGGCCGGGCGAGGCAAGGCGGCGGTATAGCGGCGTGCTGGAAGGCTGGGTCGCGGACCGGATCCGCGTGCGCTTGCCGGAGAACGGAGAGATGCGGGAGTTCGCCGCCGAGGAAGTGGAGCGCGCAACTTTGGCGGCGCCCGAATAGGCGCCGCGCCCGGGAAACAGATTCGAGGAGTTATGGCGAGCCAACTGTACCAGCAAATCGAGCAACTCAGCCGCGACAAGGGCATCGACCCGCAAGTGGTAGTCAGCGCGGTCGAAGACGCCATGTCGGTGGCGACGCGCAAGTACTACAAGACGCACGAGGAACTGCAAGCCGAGCTGGACAAGGACACCGGGGCGATCAACGTATACGCCTTGCGCCTGGTGGTGGAGGAAGTGGCGAATCCACTGCGCGAGATTTCGCTGGCGGAGGCCAAGCAGATCGATCCGGCGGCGACGACCGGCGCGGAATTGCGGATCAAGAAGGCCACCGAGGGCCTGGGCCGGATTGCGGTGCAGACGGCGAAGCAGATCATCTTCCAGAAAGTGCGGGAGGCGGAGCGCGACACGGTGTATGGCGAGTACATTCACCGCGTCGGCGAGGTGGTGAACGTCATCGTCAAGCGGGCGGAGGGCTCGGACGTGATCGTGGACCTGGGCCGGGCGGAGGGACGGCTGCCGCGGCGCGAGCAATCGCGGCTGGAAGTTTTCGCCCCGGGCGAGCGAGTGCGGGTGGTGATCAAGGCGGTAGAGAAGGCGTTGAAGGGGCCGCTGGTCGTGGTGTCGCGGGCGGATCCGACGCTGGTGCAAAAGCTCTTCGAAAGCGAGGTGCCGGAAATTTACGACGGCACGGTGGTGATCAAGGCGGTGGCGCGGGAGCCGGGCGAGCGCACCAAGATCGCGGTGTACTCGCGCGACAAGGACGTAGATTGCGTGGGCGCTTGCGTCGGCATGAAGGGGATGCGGGTACAGAGCATCATCCGCGAGTTGCGGGGCGAGAAGATCGACATCATCGAGTACAGCGAAGATCCGGTGCAGTTCGCGGCCAATGCGCTAAGCCCGGCCAAGATCAGCCGCGTCGCCATTTTGGACGCGGAGGCGCGACAGTTGGAAGTCGTGGTGGACGACAGCCAGTTGTCGCTGGCGATCGGCAAGAAAGGCCAGAACGTGCGGCTGGCGGCCAAGCTGCTGGGATGGAAGATCGACATCAAGAGCGAGGAAGAGAAGCGCCGCGAGGTAGAGGAGCAAATGGCGGCGCTGGTGGGCGATACCGGCGGCGGGGAAACGCCGCTGGCCAGCCTGATGGGCTTGGACGACAGCGTGCGCGAGGCCCTGGCCAACGCCGGGGTGGGCACGGTCGAACAGTTGGGCGGCATGACGCCGGAGCAGTTGCAGGAAATCCCCGGAATCGGACCGGAGAGCGTGGAACAGATCTTCGTGACCGTGAACCGGTTCTTTGGCGCCACCATCGAGGAGCCGGCGGCGCCGGCGGCGCCGGCGGCGGCACCGCCGGACGACGGCGGCGATGCGGCCAGCCTGGCGCAGCGTGGCAGCAGCGAAGAGTTGGGCGAGCCGCCGCAAGCCGCCGTGCCGGAAGACGAACTGACGCGAACGGCGCAAGACTGGGAGGCGGAGCAGCAGCAAGGCGTGCTGGATGCCGGGCCCGCCGACGACGGCGACGTGGCCGAGCATCTGACGCCGCGGCCGCCGGAGAACCCGGAGGGCGGAGGCACGCTCTAAGCGCGAAGAGGCAAAGGATTTTGGCGTAAGGCATGGCGAAGATTCGAATCAACGATTTAGCGCGCGAGCTGGAAGTGAAGTCGCGCGTCATCCTCGAAGCGCTGCCGGCGGTGGGTTATACCGAGCACAAGACCCACTCGAGCGCGCTCGATGACGAGGTGGCGGAGAAGGTTCGGCGCTACTTGAGTGGCGAAGCGCGCGCGGCGGCGGTCGAGAGCGTTTCGCCCGCGGCGGCGAGCGAGGCGCCAGCGCCGCCGGAAATCGCGGTGCCGCCCGTTCCACCCAGCGCCGAGGAGCCGCGCGAAAAACCGCGACCGGCTTTGCGCACCGCCTCTTCGGCGGCGACGCCCGCGGCCCCGGTGGCGCCACGCTTTCCCTCGATCGGCCCGCGGCCCGTATATGCGGCGCCGATCGCGCCCGTGGCGCCGGCACCGTCGCGTCCGAGCCCGAGCTCGGGCGTCAGTCCAGCCCGTCCCACCGGGACCGGGGCACCGACGGCGCCGGTGCGCCCGGCCGTTCCGCCCACGCGGCTGACGCCGCCTACTCCGGCCGCGCCGCGG
>JBOGKX010000103.1:0-15498 GCA_050746125.1 Terriglobales bacterium
GCGATGCGCAGCGTCGTCCACAGCGCCTGCTGTGCGCGGCGGATCGCCTCGTCCGGCACCAGCACCACCCGTTCCACGAAGCGCCGCGCCAGCGGCAACATCAGCTCGCCCACGCGCCGCGGCGCCAGCGAATCCGCCGCGATGCCGCCCGCCGCCGCATCGACTGGCTTGCCCGCCGCCAGCGCTTCGCTCAGCGTCGGCGCCAGCTCCGGCTCGACCCCGATCACCCGCACCCGCCGCCGGTACCAGGCCGCGATGCCGCCGATCAGCCCGCCGCCGCCCACCGCGATCAGCAGCGTCTCGAGCTCGCCCGCCTGCTGCTCGAGTTCCAGCCCGATCGTCCCCTGGCCGAGCAGCGTCTCGCGCTGGTCGAAAGCGTGCACCGCCAGCGCCCCCGATTGCGCCACCCACGCCTCGCTTGCCGCCAGCGCGTCGGCGTAGCGTTCGCCGCCGATCGCCAGGTCGGCGCCGAAGTCGCGAATGCGCTGCACCTTGGCGGCCGACGAGATGCTGGGCACGAAGATCTTCGCGGCCACGCCTCGCTTCATCGCCGCGTAGGCCACGGCCGCGCCGTGATTGCCGCCCGAGGCGGCGGCGACGCCGGCCTTGGGAATATCGCGCATCAATAAATTCGCGAATGCGCCGCGCGTCTTGAACGAGCCGGCATGTTGCAGCAGTTCGAGCTTGAAGGTCAGTTGCGCGCCGTCCACGCCGAATTCGGCGCCCTCGACCGTGATCACCGGCGTCCGGCGAATATGCGGTCGGATCACCGCCTCCGCCGCCGCGATCGCCTCCGGCCCGATAGCATTCTCGATATCGCCCACGACTCGCGAGTATACCCGTCCGCTCCCTGCCATCTGCCCTCTCCCGAGTGATACCCTGGCCCCATGACCTGCCCCAGTTGCCGCGCCACCGACCTGCCTGACAGCGCCCGTTTTTGCACCCATTGCGGCACCCCGCTCGCGGCCTTGCAAAGCGCCGCCGGCGCGGCCGTGCCGGAAGCGGCCGAGCCGGCCGACTCCGCCAGCGGCCTGGGCGGCAGCCTGGCCGGCGTGCCCTATCGCATTGCCGGCTACGAGATGCAGGCCGCGGTCTTCTCCCTCTCCGGCGGGCAAACCGTCCTCGCCGAGCCCGGTGCCCTGCTCTACATGCAAGGCGATGTCGAGATGCAGACCGGCACCGGCGGCGGCTTCATGGCCGGCATGAAACGCGCGCTGGCCGGCGACTCCTTCTTCCTCTCCGGCTTTGCGAGCGCCACCGGCGGCGAAGCCGCCTTCGCGGCGCCCTATCCAGGCACCATTCACCCGCTCCCCATCGGCCCGCGCGATTGGCTCTGCCAGCGCCACTCGTTCCTGTGTTGCAGCGCGGATGTTTCCGTCAGCGTCGCCTTCACCCGCAAGCTCGGCTACGGGCTCTTCGCCGGCGAGGGCTTCATCTTGCAAAAGCTGACTGGACAAGGCGACGCCCTCGTGCACGCCGGCGGGCATTTCATCCGCAAACAGCTCCGCCCCGGCGAGCAGATGCGCATCGACACCGGCACCGTCGTCGCCTTCGACGCCAACATGGCTTACGACATCGAGTTCGTGAAGGGCTTCAAGAACCTGCTGTTCGGCGGCGAGGGCCTGTTCTTCATCGTCCTCACCGGTCCCGGCGAAGTCATCTTGCAAACGCTTTCCTTCGATCGCCTCGTCAGCCGCATCGCCGCCCAGGCCACGCGCGAGGGCGGCGGCTCGGCCGGCACCGCGGCCGGCGCCGGCGTGCTGGGCGGTCTCCTGGGTGGCGTCCTCGGCGGCGGCAATCAGAGCGGCGGCTGGTAGCGCGCCGGCGCGAACGCCGCCAGATCCAGCCGCGGCTCGCGCCCGGTAACGAGATCCGCGATCACCCGCGCCGTGATCGGCGTCAGCAGAATGCCGTCGCGAAAGTGCCCCGTCGCCGCCCACAGCCCCGGCGCGCCGGGAATGGCGCCCAAATAAGGCAGGTCGTCGTGCGAGCCGGGGCGCAGCCCCGCCCACGTCTCGATCGCCTCGCAGCCGGCTAGCGCCGGTGCCACCGCGATTGCCGCCGTCCGCAGCCGCGCGATCGCCGCCGGTTCGACCGTCGTGTCGAAGCCCGCCTCTTCGACCGTCGCGCCCACCACGATGCGTCCGTCCTCGCGCGGTACGAGATAGACGCCTGGCGCCACGATCACGTGCCGCAGCAGGCCCGCCGGCGCCGCCAGGGCCAGCATCTGCCCCTTCCTCGGCCGCACCCCCGCCACAGCCAATCCGCCCGACCACGCGCCGGCGGCAATGATCAGGTGCGCGGCCTGAAAACGCGGCCCGCCCTCCGTCGCGACCTCCCATCCGCCGCCGCCCGCCGCCGTCGCGCCGCGGACGGCGCAATGCTCGATCAGGGGAATGCCGCGCAAGCGCACCGCCTCGGCGAGGGCGGCGACCAGGCGGCGATTGTCCACGCAATGGTCGGCCACCAGCGCCGCCGATGTGATTTCGTCCGCCAGCGCCGGCTCGGCCGCCCGCAGCGCGGCCCCGGCTAGCGCGTCCCCCTCTCCGCTTCCCACCACCAGGCTGCCGCAAGGACGATAGTCCACGCTCGTCCCCACCTCGCGCTCGAGCTCGCGCACGAACTCGGGATAGTCCTCCGCGCTCGCCAGCGCCAGCGGCCGCAGCGGCGAAGCGGGATCCATTTGCCGCGCCGCCAGCATGCCGGCGCCCGCCCACGACGCCGCGCTCCCGGCGCGCGCCCGCTCCAGCACTAGCGGCTGCATGCCGCCGGCATGCAACTGGCGCGCGATCGCCAAGCCCATCAGCCCGGCGCCGATAATGATGGTGTCGCGATTCGCGGCCATGCTCGATTTTAGCGGTTAGCTGCCGTCGCCCGCGCCCGCTCCGCCGTCGCGCCGGCGTTAGGCGCAAGGCGGGCGCGCACGACCAGCCGGTCCGGCGCCGGCCCCACCCAAAAGGTTGGATAGCACGTCACCAGCGTCAACTCCGCATCGCGCGTCGCAGCCAGCACCGCCACGTCGCTCGGCTTGACGATGTACTGCGCGGTCACCTGATAGCGGAATGCGCGCCCGCCGCGCCGCACGATGACCCAATCACCGGGCTTCAATTCGTGAACGTGCCGGAAGAACGTGTCCCGATGTCCGGCAATCACCATGTTGCCGCTCGCGCCCGGCGGCGCGGTGCCTTCCATCCATCCCGGGCCGGCCAGCAGCGCGCCATAGCCTACGCCGCGCGCCACCATGTCGTCCAAGCCGATCTTGGGGATCACGATACGGATAGGGCCATCCGCCGCCGCTGACGCAGCGCCGCGCGTGGCAGAGGCCACGGAGGCGCGATCCGAAGCCGACACCATGCGCGCCGCCGCGTTCCACTTCGCTCGCAGTCGCGCCTGCTGGGCGAACATGAACCCGTACTGCGTAATGGCCGCCGCCAGCAAAACGATGCCAGACGCCAGCAGCGTGGAACCGAGCCAATCGAGGCGCGAACGTGCGCGCATGCCCGCTTGGATGCCTCGCCGCGCGGCGCCCGCCGCCCCGGCTATGAGCTACGAGCTATGTGCTATGAGTTCCGACCCAATCTCGACCGAGTGGCCGCCCTGCGCTGGAACCCGCTCTCCCGGAGTCAAGATGCCAACCAAGTTGAGTGGGTCGCTCGCCGCCACCCGCAGCGGCCGCGCTAGTGGCGGCAGCTTGCGCGCCGCGCGCAGCGCCTCGACCGCCTCCGGCAAGGCGTACTGCTCGCCCGCGAAGCCGCTCACGAAACGCCCGCCGCGAATCTCGCCTCGCGCCTCGAGGCGGCGGCAGGCCAGCAGCAGCTCGTACCAGGCCAGCGGCGGCGACTCGCGCTCCATCAGGGCGCGCAGCAGCACCCCGTACCGCCGCAGCAACTGCTGCGCGTGGCGCTCCGCCCAAGCCCGACGCGCCGCCTCCGCGTCCCCCTCGTGCGCGTCGCCGTTCGCCGGCCCATGCAGCGCCGCCAGCGTGGTCCAGCGGCCGGCCGCCTGCCGCGGCCGCGCCAGCCGCCCGTTGCCCTCGCCGCGCCGCCGCTTGGGGTCGAGCAACGCGCGCAAGTTGTCGAAGCCGTCGGCGGTCACGCGCGCCGCTGCCGCCAGCTCCCACAGCGCCTCTTCGATCTGGCTTGCCACCAGCTTTTCTTCCCTTGCGCCCGCCAGCCGCGCCAAATCCGAGAAAAACAGCGCCCCGTGCCTTTCCAGCGCGCCAAGCACGAGCTGCGCCGGCCGGCTCAGCGGCGTCTCCTCCCTCACCGCGCCCGCCAGCAGCCAGCCCGCGGCTTCGCGGCGGAAGAAGGCGATCGGCGCCTGCGCCGTCGGCCGCGCCGCCCGCCGCCGTCCCGTCCCGTTCGCCGCCGGCGGCGCCAGCCGCGCCCACGCGAACTCGCCCGCAAAGCACAGCCGGTCGAGGTGCGCCGGATCGTAGCCGGCCAGCCGCGCTGGCAGGATGCGCCGCTCCCAGTCGCTTGCCGCCGCCTCGTAGCCTTGCAGCTGATCGAGCACGATCGCCAGCCCCGCCGCTCCGTGCAGCCGCGTCTCCGGCTCAAGATGCTGCCACCGCAGCAAAAAGCGCAGCAGCACCGCCGGCGAAACCGGCTCGATCGCCGCCCGCAGTCCGGCCACCGTGCGCCGGTGTATGCGCGCCAGCAGCCGCCGGTCGCACCACTCCAGCTCGCCGCCCGCCTCCCGCGTGAAGTGTCCGCGCAGCACCAGGCCGTCGCCTTCCAGCGCCAGCAGGGCGTTCTCGATCGCCGCCGCCGGCCAGCCCAGCCGCGCCGCCAGAGCCGCCGCCGTCGTCGGCCCAAGAATCTCCATCCAGCCGCGCGCAATCGCGGCGCAGGCCGCCTCGTCCTCCGGCACGATCACGCCCTCCGCCACCGCCCGTTCGATCGGCATCCAGCCCGTTGCGCCGCCGGCGCGCGCCGCCACCACGCGGCCGGCCAAGCGCAGTGCCTCGACCCAGCCCGCCCATCCCTCCGGCACGGCGGCCGCCGGCAACCACGTCAGCGAAAGCAAAAGGTCGTGCAATTCGTCGGCGCTCTCCGGCCGCGGCCAGGCTTCTTCCCGCACCGCCGCGATCGCGGCCGCGTCGAGCGCGCCGGCGCCGCTGCCCTCCGCCCCTTGCGTGCGCCGCAGGTTGACCGCGCGCGCCCGCCGCTCCTCGAGCGGCGCATCGTCCAAATAGCTGTACGGAGCCGAGTTGAGAATCTCGTGCGAAAAAAGCGACGGCGACGGCCGGTCCACCGCCCGGCAGCGAATGCGCCCCGCTTCCATGCCCGCCAGCACCGATTCCAGTCCCGGCAGATCCAGCGCCTCTTGCAGGCAATCGCGCATCGCCTCCGCCACCAGCGGATGGTCGGGAACCTCGAGATCGCCGCCGCCGTGGTTGTCCTGGCAGCCGACTGCCTGCGGAAACGCCGCCGCCAGCAAGTCCTCCGCCCGCATGCGCTGAATCTGCGGCGGCACCTTGCGCCCGCCCGTGAACCGCAGCAGCGCCAGCGCCCGCCCCGCCGTCCACCGCCAGCGCGTCTGGAAGAGCGGCGCTTGCAAGACCGCCTGCGTCAGAATCGGCGCCGCCGTGCGCGCATTCAGAAACTCGAAGATCGTCTCCAGCGGAAAGCTGTGCTGCTCGCTCAGCGACAGCACCAGCCCGTTTTCGCTCGCCGCCGCTTGCAGCTCGAAATCGAAGCCGCGGCAGAAGCGCTTGCGCAGCGCCATGCCCCACGCTTTGTTGATGCGGCTGCCGAACGGCGCATGGATGACCAACTGCATCCCGCCGCCCTCGTCGAAGAAGCGCTCCGCGACGATCTCTTCCGCCGTCGGCGCCCCGCCCAGCTCCGCCGCCCCCGCCGCGGCATAGGCAATCGCCTGCGCGGCGGCGTTTTCGTCCAGGCCGCATTCGGCCGCGAGCCAGGCCCGCAGCGCGCCGCGCTCGGCCTCGCTGACCGCCGCTTGCGCCCGCTCCGCCAGCGCGCGGCGAAACTCCGCCACCAGCCGCGAAAACTCCAGCGTCCGCCCCGGCGCCTCGCCCTTCCAGAACGGCACCGTCGGCGGCGCTCCGTGCGCGTTTTCCACCCGCACCCGCCCCGTCTCCACGCCGCGAATCATCCACGACGTCGTGCCCAGCAAAATCACGTCGCCGGCGTTGCTCTCGATCGCGAAGTCTTCGTCCAGCGTCCCGATCGGCATGTTCTCCGGCTCCGCCACGACCTGGTAGGCGGCATTTTCGGCGATGGCGCCGCCGCTGGTCAGCGCCGCCAGCCGCGCCCCGCGCCGCGCCCGCAGCCGGTAGCGCAGCGCCCGCGGCCCGCCGCCCGCCGCCGCTGGCGCCGGTTCGGCGTAGCGGTGCAGAAACGCCCCGGCCCGCCCCCGCCGGTGCGAGATGCCCTCCGACAGCATTCGCACCACCGCGTCGAACTCGCCGCGCGGCAAATCGCGATAGGGATGCGCCCGCCGGCACAGCGCGAACAGATCGTCCTCGGACCAGTCGCCGGTCGCAGCGGTGGCCACGATCTGTTGCGCCAGGATGTCGCGCGGCCAGGCCGGAACCGCCAGCAAATCGAGCGCGCCCGCCTCGTCGCCTTCCCGCACCGCCCGGTTCATCGCCTCGACCAGCGCTGCGCATTCGATCAAATCGTCGCGCGTCAGCGCGAAAAACCGCCCCTTCGGTGTCGCCCCTTTCCAGTGCCCGGCGCGCCCGATGCGCTGCCAGGCCGCCGCCATCACCCGCGGCGAGCCGATCTGGCAGACCAGGTCCACGCTGCCGATGTCGAGGCCCAGTTCGAGCGAAGCCGTCGCCACCATCGCCTTCAGCGCCCCGCGCTTGAAGCGCTCCTCGGCCCGCAGCCGAATCTTGCGCGACAGGCTGCCGTGGTGCGCCGCCACCAGCTCCTCGCCCAGCCGCGCCCGCAAGTGATGCGCGATGCGTTCCGCCAACGCCCGCGTCGTGACGAAAATCAAAATCGAGCGCTGCTCCTTCGCCAGCTCCGCCAGCCGGTCGTAGCGCTCCGCCCATTGGTCGTTGGTGGCGATCGGGCCGAGCTCAGAGCGCCGCGGCGCCTCCACCTGCAATTGCAGGGCGCGCCGCCGCGGAATCGCCACCACCTCCGGCGCCGGCGCCCCGCCCGCCAAAAAACGCCCGACTTCCGCCAGCGGCTTGACCGTCGCCGACAAGCCGATGCGTTGCAGCCGCCGTCCGCAGAGCGCCTGCAAGCGCTCGAGCGACAGCGCCAGATGCGCGCCGCGCTTATTGCCCGCCACCGCGTGGATCTCATCCACGATCGCCGTCCGCGCCGTCGCCAGCATGCGCCGCCCGCCCTCCGCCGTTAGCAATAAATAGAGCGACTCCGGCGTGGTGACGAGAATATGCGGCGGCCGCCGCGTCTGCGTCAGCCGCTCCGCGGCCAGCGTGTCGCCGGTCCGCACCGCGGCGCGCATCTCGGGCAGCAAATGTCCCTGCTCGAGCGCATAGCGGCAGATTTCCGCTAGCGGCTCTTCCAGGTTTTTTTGGACGTCGTTCGCCAGCGCCTTCAGCGGCGACAAATAGACGATCTCCGTCTCTTCCCGCAAGCGGCCGGCGACGGCCTGCCGGAAGATGCGGTCAATCGCCACCAGGAAAGCCGCCAGCGTCTTGCCCGAGCCGGTCGGCGCCGCCAGCAGCACGTCGCCGCCGCCGGCAATCAGCGGCCAGCCGGCCAGTTGCGGCTCGGTGGGCTCGCCAAAGCGCTGCTCGAACCACGCGGCCACCAGGGGGTGGAACATGGCGCGCCAAGATGCCGCCGTCGAAATGCTGCGCGCGCTGGCCATGCGATCGCCCCTCCGTCCCTCTACCCTAGCATTGGCCAGGCAACGCTGGTCGGCAACTCGGAATCCAACTTTAGTAGGGCCCCCAGGGGCCCGCGCGCAACCACGCGTCCGCTCTTTGACAACCGAATCCGCGCTTGGGGGGCGCCCCCCCGCGCCCCCCACCCCCCATCGGGGGAGGAGACCAATCGTGAGCGCTTCTAGCGCTCCGTCGCCGCGACCGCAACCCACTGGCATTGCGGCGCTTGCCCGCACCGCCGGGCGCCGCTTTCTCGCCTCGGCCGGTCTCCCCCGCTACCCGATCCGCCCCCGCAATACGGTCACCGACGCCTTCGGCACAACGAACTCCGCCGCCGCCCCGCCCGCTTGTTGGCTCGCCACCGCAGGCCCATCCGGATCGACGTACGATCCCGGCCCGTCTGCGTGCCATACGTACTGCTCGCGCCCAAAAGTCACCTGCCGCACCGCGCCCGCGAAGTACGCCGCGCCGCCACCCCGCTCGAAGCGCGGCCGCAGCCGGTGCTCCCGATCGGGATCCTTATTGATGATCAGCAGCGCCCACTCGCCGTCCGGGCGCTCGAGCGCGTAGCTGGTGACCAGCGCCCGCCCGGCGGCATCGAGCGGACTGCCCGCCGCGGCATACAGCCGGTGCATGCCCGCCCCGTGCCGCGCCCATTCGCGGTTGATCATCTGGCCGACGAAATACTGCGCCGTGTAACCGCGCACCTTGAGATCGGCGTCGGCGATGAAATTCCCCCATGTCGCCCAGCCGTGGCAAGCCGGCCGCACCGGCTCCGGCTGGATCGGCGAATGGAAATACGCCGCGCCTCCCGCCAGGAAAAACGCCCCCACGCTGTCGGCCAGCCACAAGCCGGCGAAAATATCGGCCATGTACTCGGAAAGCTCCCACGACAAGTTGCTCTCCGTGTTCATCAGCGGCACGTGCACCGGCAGCCCGTCTTGCCGCAGCGCATCGAGGCAGCTGCGCGTCAGCTCCGGCTCCCGAAACAGATCCGCCCAGCCCACCGTGCAGGGGTCGAAGGGATAGTGCTCGAAGGAAACGAACGCCAGATCGTCGAGCCGCCCCCGCGCCCGCAAATAGTCGAGAAACCGCGCGAACCAGCTGCTGCGCCCGTCCGCGTCGGGCCAAACCGTGATGTCCTGATTGATGCCCTGAAACACCGGCCCGCCCAGCTTCGCCTCCGGCGCCACGCGATGGATCGCCGCCGCCACCTGCAAGTAGAGCGCGCCGTAGTCCTCCGGCATCGCGTACTGCCCGTCGCACTCCTCCCCCATCTCCACCCAGCCCACCGGGTAGCCGCGCTGCTTCAAATACGCGATCTGTGCCGCCGCGTCCTCGGGCGTGCCGAAGAGCACCGCCACCGGAATCACCGCCGGCAGCCGGTTGGTGATGCCGCTGGTGAAAAAAAGGTCCATGCCGGTCTGGTCGGCGCGCTCGTTCTTGTCGCCGGCGCGATGCCACGGATCGGTCGAAGAACAATACGTCGGCGTCTGGTTGGCATCCGGCGTGTGGGTGACCAGATCGAGGAAGCCGCCGTCGGCCCCGATGCTCCCCACCCCGATCTCGTGAATGGCGTAGCCCATTCGCTCCCGCGCATCGTCGCTCGCCCCCGGCAGCGCTTTGCCGTTCGAAGCCGACATCAGCACCCGCAGCCAGCGAACCGAGAGCGGCGCCTCCGCCAGGCGCAGCAGCACCGTGCCGCCCTGGCCGTCGCGCACGGCGCCGTTGGGGAAAAGATTCCAACGCCCGTTCGCCTGCCGCCCCACGCCGCTGCCGCCGGGCGAGTACTGCCCTTCCCAGCGCATCGGATCCTCGCCCGTCCAGTACTGCACGTCATAGACGCGCGCGCTCGGCTCCGCCCAAGCGATGCGGATGGCATTCACCGGCTGCGCGCTTTGCTGGTCCACGATCACCCACTGCGGATGCCGCGCATCGTCCTCGCCGGTGTAGGCGCTCGTGAGATAGGGGTTGCTCTTCCAAAACGTCGTCGCGTCGCCGTCCGTCAGCCGGCTGTAGCCGCTGTCCGCCCCGCCGTCGCGCGTCGTGCCCCGCCGCGGCAGATCGTAGCCGAAGGAATCGTGAATCGGCGTGCCCAGCTCCGTGCTGCCAGTGAAGTAGCCCTCCTGCCGCGCCGGGTCGCTCCACGCGCCGTTCGGGTTCCAATGCCACGCCTGGATCGCGAGTTCGGTGTGATTGCGGTAAGTGATCGGGCCCCAGCCGGTCGACAGACAAGTGGCCACCATTTCCGGCGTGTAGATCTTGGGGATGATCTCGGGCGACAGGATATCCATCGAGCTGCCCAGCGCCTGATCGGGATCGAAGCGGTTGACGGCGCGGCCGGCGGCCACCACCAGCGGGGTCGTTTCCGGTGCCGTGGCGGCGTCCCAGCCTTCCGCCCGCGCCGCCGCCGGCCAGCGCGCCAGCGCTCCCGCCGCCAATCCGGCGGCCATGCTCTCGCCGAGAAACCGCCGCCGCGTAACTTCGCTTCTGTCCACTGGGCTCTTGCCCGTTGGATTGCGCGCCACCGTGAACCTCCTTGCCCGTTCCTCCTACGCCATGCGCGGCCCGCCGCCGATCCGCGCCGCCGAGGCCGCGTCCAGGAAAAGCCGCGCCCGCGGATGCCGCCGCAAAATCGTCGCCGGACACGCCGCGCTGATCGCCTCGCCCATCGCCCGCGCCATGATCTCCGCCTTGCGCTCCCCCGGCACGGACACGACGAGTTCCGGCACGCGCATGATGGTCGGAATCGTCAGGGTGATCGCGCGCTGCGGCACGTCCTCGATCCGCGGGAACCAACCCTCCGCCACCTGCTGCCGCCGGCAGGCGTCGTCGAGCGCAACCACTTTGACGGCCTGGGGATCGTCGAAGTCCGCTTCGCCGGGATCGTTGAACGCCAAGTGCCCGTTTTCGCCGATGCCGATCAGTCCCAACTGCGGCGGCTGCTCCGCCAGCAGTCGCGCGTACTCGCGGCAAACGCGGTCGGGATCGGCGGCGTCGCCGGCGATGAAGTGAAAGGCCGCCAGCGGCGCCTTGCTCGTCAGCTCCGTCCGCAGATAGCGCCGGAACGATGCCGGATGAGCGCCGCTCAGCCCGGCGTACTCGTCCAAATGAAAGCCCACGATCTGCCCCCAGGGCAGGTCGGCCATCGCCGTTAGCGCCCGTAGCGTCGCCAGTTGCGAGGCTCCCGTGGCGAAAACCACCGCCACTTGCGCCTGCCGCCGTGCCAGCTCGCGCAGTCGCGCGGCGGCGTACGCGGCGGCCGCCGCCCCCAGCGCGGCAGCGTCGGCGCCGATGAAGAGCGAAGCGAGCGGCTCCTCGCCGCTCACGCCGCGGCCCCCGTCCGCCGCGCGTTGTACTGCCGCGCCATCGCGGCCAGCTTGCGGGCGTAGCCCGGCACCTCGGCCTCCGCCTGGTCGCGCTCGTATTCGAGCGACACCGAGCCGCGATAGCCGGCCATCTCCATCAGCTCGAAAAGATGCCCCCAATCCGCCGGCTGCACCTGGCCGGCCGCGTCGTGTACCTGCGTTTTCAGGTGGACGTGGGTGGCGTAAGGCAGGCAGCGCGCGAACTGTGCCACCGAATCGATCGGCGAATTGAACGAATCCGCGTTCACGCCCAGCCACGGCGAGTTCACCGCCCGCACGTAGCGCAGCACTTGCTCCGCCGTCTGCGTCACGCCAAAGTCGTTTTCGACGCCCAGCGTGATGCCGCGCCCGCCGGCATACTCCGCCAGCTTCGCCAGCGCCTCGGTGACAAAGAGAATCGCCTGCGCCTCGCTCCAGCCCTTCGGCAGCGGGCCGCCGAAGATGCGCACGTGCGAAGCGCCCATCTCGTCGGCAAAGTCCACCCAATGCTGCGCGTCGGCCAGTTGACGCGCCCTTTTCTCCGCCGTGGCGCCGGTGAAGGCGGTGCGCACGGCGATGCCCGACCAATGGATCCCATTGCGATAGGCATAGCGCCGCAGCTGCTGGTGATAGCCGCGGTCCTCCTTGGGCAGCCAGTACACGGTCAGATCCACCGTGTCCAGTTCCCACTCGACCGCGCGGTCAATGATCTGCTCGTAGGTCAGCCGCTTGGCCGCCAGCTCTTTGCGGTAGGAATAACAGCAGATTCCCGACCGCAGATACGCCCGCCTCGCGCCCGCGTCCGCCGCCTGCCGGCCGCCCGTCGTCGCCGCGCGCAACTCGCCCGCGGCAGCCAATCCGCCCGGCGCCAGCAGCCCCGCCGCCAGCGCCCCCTGGAGAAACTCCCGTCTTTGCATGCCCCGCATCGTACACCACCCCGCCCCGCCGCGCCCGCGGCGGTCACCGGCGGTGCAACGGCATATCTGCTCCTCCTGGTTCGCGCGGGCGCGCCCTAGCGTAATCGCTTCCGAGCCCGCAAGCCCCACACGGCTGTCCGGCCAGCTCCAGGCGGGTTGCGTCGGAAGCGCCACGTCCGCATCCTTCGGCGCCTGGCTCCCGTCGTCTGCCGGGAACCGGCGCATGGACATAATCAAATAAAATGGGATCTGTGGACCCAGGGCTGCGCCTGTAGCTCAGAAGGATAGAGCAGCGGTTTCCTAAACCGTGGGTCGGGGGTTCGATTCCCTCCAGGCGCACCACGAATCGTTTTCCCTCGCACCCGACACAAAACCGCGGCGCCCATCGCCCGGCTGGCCGTAAGCGCACCTGTCCTCCTCCCCCGAGCGCCGGAGGCTCGAGTTGCGCCGGGTTGATTCGTTTCGTTTCCGTTCGCGGGCCGCCCACCCCGCCGGGCCGTGGACATAACGGGCAAGGCCGTGAGCCACGCCGGGTTGCGGGGCAAGCGCGAGGGCGGGCTAGTTGCAGGTAAAGGCTGGGGCGGACTCTCGGCCCAAGCCGAGCCTGTTTATAAGGCCAGGCTGGCGCCCGCCCGATCCACGCCGCCACCACGAGACCTGGACCATGGCTGCCAAGGCGACAACGTTGACCGAGACGTTCTATTGCGAGCGCTGCGGCTCGGAGCTCGAGCCGAAGAGCCGCGGCTGCACCGGCTGCCACGCCATCCCGACGCGCCAGTGGCTGCAACTCGTCAGCCTGCTCATGCTGCTGGCGGCGCTGGCCAGCAACTCCGCCGCGGCGCTCCTCGTGCTGCCGCGGCTCGTGCATGCGCACCGCGCGGCGGCGCTGTTTCGCGCCTGGCTCTGGATGGACCAAAAGCTCGCCGCCTTCGGCTGGGTTCCCTTGATCGCGGGCTTGCTCGCCTGGGACTTTCTCGTCTGGCGGCGCGCGAAGCTGCGCGGACGCGGCGCCAAGGTCAAGCGCTGGGTCACGAAGAAGGTGCTGACTTTCGCCGCCGCGGCGGCGATCACGCCGCTGATTCCGTGGTGGGTGCCGGCCGGCCAGCCTCCCAGCCAATTCATGGCGCTGATGGGAAGATTTCCCGCGCTGCCCGCGACCATGGCCTGGGCCGCGAGCGCCTTCGCCCTCGTTCTGCTCTGCATGCACCGCCCCACGCGCGATTCGCTGCTGGGCCATGGAAAAGTCCTGAGCGCCGCCAGCCTCGGCGTTCTGTTCGTGGTCCTGGCCGCGACCATGGTCGGCTGGTCGCTCACCTGAGCGTAGCGGACGGAAACCCGTCGCGCGCCGCCACGCCGGCCGCCTGCATTCTTTGCTGAGCCGGACGCCTCCCGGCCCCACCTTAGGCACCGGGGCATTACGGCGTCCGAGGGCGCGAACCAGATCGCCTGGGCAGGGCCGCCGGCGACCCGCAACGCCGCCGGTGGCGTCAGTGGAGCTGCACGGCGAGGGCGAGAGCGCGGCGATGGAGGCCGAAGTCGGCGTCGGCGCCGGCGAGCAAGGTGAGCAGGGGAGCGAGGGAGGCGCGGGCGGCGGGGCGGTTGCCAAGGGCGAGTTCGTCGCGGGCCAGCCAGTAATAGGCTTCCTGCCTGCGCGGCTGCGGCTCCCAGCCGAGGCAGCAATTCGCGAGCCCGGTGGCCTGGCGAAACCATGCGACAGCGGCGGGCAAGTTGCCGGCCTGCTGATCGGCTTGGGCGAGCGCCAGCACGGCGAGGCAGCGGACCGAAGAGCCATCATTGGCATCCGGGAGCCCGGCGATGGCGGCGGACTCGGCGGGGCGCCCGCGCGCGGTGGCGAGGGCGGCGCGCAGCAGGCGCACATAGCCCATCTCTTCGCGATTTTGCGGGTGCGCGAGGGGCACGATGGCCGCGAACAGGCGCGCGGCGGAGGCGGCGTCGCCGGCGCGGACAAATTCCTGGCCGAGGAGCGAGCCGAAGGGCACTTTGGGCTCGATTTGATTCCATTGCCCCCGCGCGGCGAGGAGTTGGCGGAGAGCGGCGGGCCGTTCGCCGCGCGCCCAGGCAATTTGGCCGAGCAGCAGATGGCGGCGGGCGACGGCGAGCGGATCGTTGCCGGGCGCTTGCAACGCCTCATGGATGCGAGCTTCGGCGCGGGCAAGATGGCCTTGCCAGAAGTCGAGCCGCGCCAAGGAAACCAATCCGTAGGCGCGCAAGGCGGGTTGGCGCAGGGCGAGCGAAAAGGCGGCGATGGCCCGGTCGGGGTGGCCGGCGCGGACCAGCGTGAAGCCGTACTCGCGATCGGTGTCGCCGGCCAACTCCCATTCGGGATCGAGATGAAACGCTTCTTGGTAAGCGGCGAGCGAGGCCGGGTAGTCGCCGCTGCTCATCTCGGCCGTGGCCAGTTCGACCAAGGAGCGGGCATCGTTGGGCGCGACGCGAAGCAGGCGGCGGTAGATGGGAAGGGCTTCGGCCTCGCGGCCGTGCAGGCGCAGGAAATGAGCGTAATCCTCGAGGGCCGACCAGTCGTCGGGATAACGGTCCAAATAGCTCTGGTAGAGCGCCGTCGCCGTTTCGACCATGCCCAAGTCGTCGGCGCGGGAGGCTTCGATCAGGGCGCGCTCGCGATCGGTTAGCCGCCGGGGCTGAGCCAGCGCCTTGGCGTATTCGCTGCGGCAGCCGGCCTCGTCGTAATAGATGTAGCTGCAATCGGCATCGGCCAGGGCCGCGTGGGCCATGGCGAAGTCGGGATCGGCGAGCAGGGCGGCCTTATAGAGCGTCACGGCGGCGGCGAAGCGCCCGCGGCGCCATTGCTCGAGGCCATCGGCGTAATTTTGCAGGGCCGCGAGCGAGGGCGTGGTGACTTCCGGCAGAGGGCGGGCCACGAACTTGGCTTCCAGGAACGATTCGCCGGCGTCGCGGCGGAGATCGTCGGCCAGCACGCCGAGGGCGTCGAGGATATGGTCGCTGCCGTACGCGCGCTCGATATGTGACGCGACCACCGCGCCGGAGGCGGGATCCACGATCTCGACGGTGAGCGCGTACTCCTGGCCCGTCCGGGTGATCGCCGGCTCGATGAGGGCGGCAAGGCCTTCACGGCGGCAAATCGCGCGGGCGAGGGCGGGCGTCAGCGGGGCGCTGGAAGGCTGGCCGAGGAGGCGAAGCAAATCCGGAACGCGGTCGCGAGGGAAGAGGACGAAGCGATTCGATTGCTCGAGGCTGACGGCGAGGGCGGTATCGAGCGCGCCGCTCAGGCGGGCGTCGCCGGTGCTGTTGCCGACGGCGGCGAGCAGCACTTTGGCCGGCGCGCCGGAGGAGAAGACGGAACGGGAGCGGAGCAACGCCGTCGTAGCCGCCGCCGCGAGGATAGCCGCCGCCGGCGTCC
>JBOGKX010000104.1:0-6444 GCA_050746125.1 Terriglobales bacterium
CTAATCGTGCGTGCGAAATTTCCGGCGGCAAGCGCGGCGACAAGTCCGTTCATCCAAACGACCATGTCAATCGCGGCCAATCTTCCAATGACGTTATTCCGACGGCGATTCATTTGGCGGCTTTGGATGGAATTGTTCACCATTTAATTCCAGCCCTGAAAGAATTGCATGCCGCGCTCGAAAAAAAGTCACGCGAGTTTGCCGCGATTTTGAAAGTTGGTCGCACGCATTTGCAGGACGCGACGCCGATTTATCTCGGCCAGGAATTTGGCGGCTATGCGAGTCAAATTGAACATGGAATCGCGCGCTTGGAATCTTCGGAAAAATTTTTGGGCGAATTGTCGCTTGGCGGAACTGCCGTTGGAACTGGAATCAACACACATTTGGAATTTTCGCGGCGAACAATTGAAGGCATCGCGCGCGAAACGAAATTAAATTTGCGCGAGGCGGCGAATCATTTTGAAGCGCAAGGTGCGATTGACGCGCTCGTCGAAACGAGTGGCACGCTCAAAACCGTCGCCGTCAGTCTGATTAAAATTGCCAACGACATTCGCTGGCTCGGCTCCGGCCCGCGCTGCGGCCTGGGCGAGTTGCGCCTGCCCGCCAACGAGCCCGGCTCCTCGATCATGCCCGGCAAGGTCAACCCCACCCAGTGCGAGGCGCTGATCATGGTCTGCTTGCAGGTCATGGCCGCCGATGGTGCCGTGGCCATGGCCGCCGCCGGCGGCAACTTCGAGCTCAATACCCTTCGCCCGCTGATCGTCTTCAACGTCCTCCACGCCGCCCGCCTGCTGGCTGACGCCGGAGCCAATTTTCTTCGCTACTGCGTCGCCGGCCTCGAGCCGGACCGCCGCCGCATCGCCGAACTGGTCGAGCGCTCGCTGATGCTGGTCACCGCCCTCGCGCCCGAGATCGGTTACGACCGCGCCGCCGCCATCGCCCACCACGCCTTGCGCGAGGACCTGTCCTTGCGCCAGGCGGCGCTGGCCAGCGGCTTCATTTCCGCCGCCCGCTTCGACGAGCTGGTCGATCCCGCTCGCATGGCCGCCGGCGGCGCGCTGGCGGCTAAGAGGTTGCCATGACCGCCGACTACGCCATCCCGCCCGCAGCCCGCATCGGCCACGTCCACCTCAAGGTCGCCGACCTTGAGCGCGCCGTCGCCTTCTACTCCGGCGTCCTCGGCCTGACCGTGACGCAGCGCTTCGGCCCCGGCGCCGCCTTTCTCGCCGCCGGCGACTACCACCATCACATCGCCCTCAATACCTGGGAGAGCCGCAACGGCGCCCCGCCGCCGCCCGGCTCGACCGGCCTCTATCACACCGCGATCGTTTATCCCGGCCGCGCCGAGCTGGCCCGCGCCGTGCATCGCGTCCTCGCCGCCGGCATCCCGCTCGAGGGCGCCGCCGACCACGGCGTCAGCGAATCCATTTATCTGCGCGATCCCGATGGCAACGGCGTCGAACTTTATCGGGACAAGCCGCGCCACCTGTGGCCCCGCGACGGCGACAGCCTGGGCATGTACACTCGCCCCCTCGACCTCCATGCCTTGCTGCGCGAGGCTCCGGCCGGCGCCGCGCCCGGCCCCGGCCCCCGCGACCTGTAAGGCCGTTCCCGTCCTAAAATCGAATCATGGATTTCGCGGCCATCGTCCGCATCGCCTTCCGCGCCCTCACCCGCAACAAGATGCGCTCCACGCTCACCATGCTGGGGATCATCATCGGCGTCGGCGCGGTGATCGCCATGGTGGCCGTCGGCCAGGGCGCCAACGAGCAGATGCAGGAGCGCATCGCCTCGATGGGCACCAACATGCTGTTCATCATGGCCGGCAGCCATCAGCAGGGCGCCGTGCGCCTGGGCTGGGGCCAGACCAAGACGCTGACGCGCGACGATGCCGCGGCCATCGTCCGCCAAATCCCCACCGTCGCCGCCGACAGCCCCGGCGCCGAGGTCTCGAAGCAAGTCATCTTTGGCGGCAACAACTGGGGCACGCAGATCAACGGCGTCGGCCCCGATTACTTCGGCATCCGCAACTGGAACTTCGCCGAGGGCGGACCTTTCCCCGAGCAGGCCGTGCGCATGGATGAAAACGTCGCCGTGCTCGGCCAAACCGTGGTCGCCAATTTGTTCCCCGGCATCGACCCCATTGGCCAGACCATCCGCATCGGCAATCTGCCCTTCACCGTCATCGGCACCCTCCAGTCGCGCGGCCAGTCCGGCATGGGCCACGACCAGGACGACGTCGTCTATATCCCCATCACCACTTTGCAAAAGAAAATCACCGGCCAGGACTGGCTGCAATGGATCGCCGTCTCCGCCATCTCCAAGCAGGCCACCACCACCGCTCAGCAGCAGATCACCGCTTTGCTTCATCAGCGGCACCGCATCGCCCCCGGCCAGCCCGACGATTTTGCGGTGCGCAACATGGCCGATATCGAGCAGATCGCCAACGCCGCCGGCACCATCATGACCATCCTGCTCGGCAGCATCGCCTCCGTCTCCCTGCTGGTCGGCGGCATCGGCATCATGAACATCATGCTGGTCTCGGTCACCGAGCGCACGCGCGAGATCGGCATCCGCATGGCGGTCGGCGCCACCGAGGACGACGTGCAAAGCCAGTTCCTGATCGAGGCCGTGGTGCTCAGCGCGCTCGGCGGGCTGATCGGCGTCTTTTTCGGCCTTGCCTGCTCGTGGCTGATCTCCGCTTTGGCGCACTGGCAGGTGGACGTCTCGAGCGTCGCCGTGATCGGCGCGCTGGTCTTCTCCGGCGCCATCGGCATCTTCTTCGGCTTCTATCCGGCTCGCAAGGCGGCCCGCCTCGATCCCATCGAAGCCCTCCGCTACGAGTAGCCGCCCGCCGCCGGTCCCCATGAAGGCTTATCGGATCGCGGTGCGGGCGAAAGCGGGCGCTCGGAAGGCGTCGCTCACGCGCCTGCCGGACGCGGCGCAAGGGCAGGCGGCCTTCGCCGTCGCGGTGACGGAGCCGGCGCTAGAGGGGCGCGCCAACCGCGCCATCGAGCGCGCGCTGGCCCAGCACCTTGGCCTCCCCGCCTCGCGCGTCGTGCTGGGCGAGAAATCCCGCGACAAAGTGGCGGAGATCGCCGCTCAGGAGCGATCCGGCTCCGGCGGATCGAAGCGGTAGCCGACCTGCCGCACCGCGGTGAGAAACCGCTGCCCGCCGGCGGGCTCGAGCTTGGCCCGCAGCCGGCGCATGTAAACGTCCACCGTGCGCTCGGTGATGAAGTGGCCCGGCGCCCACACCGCGTCGAGAATTTCGCGCCTCGCCAGGGCCCGGCCCGGATGCCGCATCAGATAAACCAGCAGGCGAAATTCCGTGTCGCTCAGCGCCAGCGGCGCGCCGGCGAGCGCCGCGGCGCGGCCGGTCAGGTCCAGGCGCAGCGCCCCGGCTTCCAGCCTCTCGGCGGGGGCGGCGCGTTCCCGCAAGCGGGCGCGCACCCGCGCCGCCAGCTCGCGGCCGCTGAAGGGTTTGGTGATGTAATCGGCGGCGCCAAGGTCCAGCCCCCGCACGCGGTCGCGCTCCTCGCTCAGGGCGGTGAGCACGATCACCGGCAGCTCCCTGTAGCGCGGGTCGCGGCGAAGCTGCCGCAGCAGCGCCAAGCCCGAAGCGGCGGGCAGCATGAGATCGAGCAGCACCAGCGCCGGCCGCTCCACCTCGATCTGCGCCGCCAGGCCGGCGCCGGTGGCGTTGTGGATGGTGCGAAAGCCCTCGCGCTCTAGCTGCAGGCGCACCAGGCCGGCCACGTCGGCGTCGTCCTCGACCACCAGGATGAGTTCCGCGCTCATGGCTGCGGCGCCGGCGCTAGCCGCGGTGCTCGGGCGCCGCCGCCCCCTCGCGCACCCCCCGCTCCTCGCGGTGATGGCGCACGTCCACGCCCTCCACCCAAAAGATCACTTCCTCGGCGATGTTGGTGGCGTGGTCGGCGATGCGCTCCAGGTTGCGGGCCACCAGGATCAGGCTGAGGGCGCGCTCGACGATGCTCGGATCCTGCAGCATCTTTCCCAGCAGGTCGCGGAAGATCTGATCGCGGGTGGCGTCCACCTCGTCGTCGGTTTCAAGCACCTCCCGCGCCAGTTCGACGTTGCGCGTCATCAGCGCGTCGAGCGCATGCCGCACCATCGTCTCCGTGCGCGCCGCCATGAGCGGCAGGTCCACCAGCGGCCGCGCGAAGGGCTGCTCCAAAAGGTGCGGCACCGCCTGGCAGATATTGACCGCCAGGTCGCCCATCCGCTCCAGGTTGTTGTTGATCTTCACCACCGCCGCCAGGAAACGCAGGTCCATGGCCAACGGTTGCTGCAAGGCGAAGAGGCGCAGCGCCCGCTCGTCCAGCTCCACTTCCAAGGCGTTGATCTCCGGCTCGATGCCCTGGATGACCTTCTCCGCCTCGGAGGGATCGTGCTCGGTCAGGGCGCGCATGCAGCGGTGGATGGCGGTCTCGACCAGGCCGCCCATGTAGACGACCCGCTCCTTGAGCTCGTCGAGTTCCTCGGAAAAATGTTTCCTCATGGCTCCCCCTCCGCGACGCCGCCCTAGCCGAAGCGTCCGGTGATGTAGTCCTCGGTCTCCGTCCGCGCCGGCATGGTGAAGACCTGTTGCGTGGCTCCGATCTCGATCAGCCGCCCCGCCAGGAAAAACGCCGTGCGGTCGCTGATGCGCGCCGCCTGCTGCAAGTTGTGCGTGACGATGACGATCGTATAGCGCTCCTTCAGTTCGAGCGCCAATTCCTCGATGCGTCCGGTGGCGATCGGATCGAGCGCCGAGGCCGGCTCGTCCATCAGCAGGATCTCCGGCTCGATCGCCAGCGCGCGGGCGATGCACAGCCGCTGTTGCTGGCCGCCGGAGAGCGAGAGCGCCGGCGTGTCCAGGCGGTCCTGGATCTCTTCCCACAGCCCGGCGGCGCGCAAACTGCGCTCGATCACCTGCTCCCGCTCGCCCCGCCCGCGCGCCAGCCCATTGACCCGCAGTCCGTAGGCGACGTTGTCGCGCACGGAAAAAGGAAACGGGTTGGAGCGCTGGAAGATCATTCCCACCCGCCGCCGCAAGCCGATCACGTCGGCGCCGGGAGCGTAAATGTCCTCGCCGTCGATCAGCACCTGGCCCTCCAACCGCGTGTCGGGGATGGTGTCGTTCATGCGGTTCAACGAGCGCAGGAACGTGCTCTTGCCGCAGCCCGAGGGGCCGATCAGGGCCAGGATCTCGTGCCGGCGCGCCTCCAGGTTGATGTCGAAGAGCACCTGCCGCGGGCCGTAGTAGAAGTTCACGCCCCGCGTCGCGATCACCGCCGCGCCGCTGGCGGCGGCGGCGGAGCGCGCGGGCGCCGGCTTGAGGCGAAGCTCGGTCATGGCCGCGGGTCCGATCCCTGCCCGGGCGCCCCGGGAAGCGTGCAGATGAACGTGCTGCCTTGGCCCAGTTGGCTGCTCACCGCCACTTCTCCGCCATGTTCGCGCACGATGTGTTTGACCAAGGCCAAGCCCAGTCCGCTGCCGCCGTTGTTGCGCGTCCGGCTGCGATCCACGCGATAGAAGCGCTCGAAGACGTGCGGCTGATCGGCCGAGCCGATGCCCGCGCCCGTATCGCGCACTTCCAAGCGATAGGCTTGCTTTCCCGATTCTAGGGCCACGGCGCGGCCGGCCACAAATATATCCGTGTTCGCGCCCCCGTGCAAAATGGCGTTCTCGATCAGATTCAGCAGCACCCGGTGCAGCGCCTCCGGGTCGGCGCGCACCCGCCCCGGCGCCGCCGCCTCCACCCGCACCCGGCAGCCCCGCTCCGCCGCCAGCGGCGCCAGCACCGCCGCCGCCGGCGCCAGCAACTCCGCCGGATCGAGTTCCCGGTAGTGAAACGGATACTGGCCGCTCTCGAGCGAGGAAAGCGTCACCAGGTCTTGGGCCAGCCGTTCCAGCCGCCGCGCATTGGCGGCGATGACGTCCAGGTACTCGCCTCCCTGTTCGGCCGCCAGCCCGGGGTCGTCGCGCAGAATCTCGGCGTAGCCGCGAATCGAAGTCAGCGGCGTGCGCAGCTCGTGTGACACGGCGGCGATGAAATCACGCCGCACCGCCTCCAGCCGCGCCAGCTCGCTGGCATCGCGCACCAGAATCGCCGCGCCGCCCGGCGGATCATCGAGCGCCACGATCTCCATCTGCCACACCCGGCCGTCCGCCAGCTCCAGGCGGTCGAGCCGGCTGGTCTCGCCCGGCCGCAAATGCTCCAGCAGACGTATCACCTCCGGCACCCGCGCCACGGCCGGCAGGCGGTCGCCCAGCGCCGGCGCGGCGGCCAGATGCAGCAGGCGCTGGCCGGCGACGTTGAGATAAAGCAGGCGATGCTCGGCGTCGAGGGCGATCACGGCGGTATCGAGGCTGTCGAGCATGCGGCGCAGCCGCGGCGCTTCCTGCCTGCCGCCCGCCCCGGGCGCCGCGGCACCCGCC
>JBOGKX010000105.1:0-47718 GCA_050746125.1 Terriglobales bacterium
GACGCGGCCGGAGCGGCGGCGCGCCCCAGGCTCAGCCCGCGCCGGAAGCCGCCGCTCCCGCGGGGAGCGGCGAGGAGGAACGTGAGCGCGACCGCGGCCCGCGCCTGATCGGCGAATTGCTTCGCGCCGGCCAGGAAATTCTCGTCCAGATCGCCAAGGAACCTCTCGGCACCAAGGGCGCCCGCATCACCAGCCATCTCGCCCTCCCCGGACGTTTTTTGGTGTACATGCCCACCGTCCATCACATCGGCGTGTCGCGCAAGATCGGCTCCGACGAGGAGCGGGCCCGTCTCAAGCGCGTGATCCTCGAGAACGCCCGCGACCTGCCCGGCGGCTTCATCGTCCGCACCGCCAGCCAGGGCATCTCCGACGAAGACCTCAAGGCCGACATCCGTTTCCTCGGCAACCTGTGGGCCGACATTCGCCATGAATTCGAGCAACGCAAATCCCCGGCCTTGCTGCACCACGATTTGGGCCTGCTCGAGCGCACGCTCCGCGATCAGCTTTCCGATCAGTTCACGCACATCTGGGTGGATTCGGAGGAGCAGTACCAGGCCGTCGTGCGCTTTATCGATCACTTCATGCCCAAGCTCACCGGCCGGGTGCGCCTCTATACGCGCGACGAGTCAATGTTCGATCACTTCGGCATCCAGGACGAAATCGACAAGGCCCTGAAAAGCAAGGTTTGGCTTAAGAGCGGCGGCTACATCGTCATCAATCAGACCGAGGCCTTGGTCGCCATCGACGTGAATACCGGCAAGTACGTCGGCAAATCCAACCGCCTCGAGGACACCATCGTCAAGACCAACGTCGATGCCATACGCGAGATCGTGCGCCAGATCCGCCTGCGCGACTTGGGTGGCATCATCGTCATCGACTTCATCGACATGGATGAGCGCAAGAACCGCCACAAGGTGATGCAGGCCTTGGACGAGGCGATGCGCGCCGACCGCGCTCCCTCCAAGGTGCTTTCTTTCAACGATTTCGGCTTGGTGGCGTTGACCCGCAAGCGGGTCAAGCAATCGCTCGAGCGCACCTTGGGGAGTCCTTGCCCGTATTGCACCGGCGTTGGCCTGGTCAAATCCACCACCACGGTCTGCAACGAGATTTACGCCGAGGTGCGTAAAATGGCGAAGCAGATCGATCGCGAGGATCTCGTGCTGCGCGTCAATCCCGAAATCGCCAAGGCGCTCAAATCACGCAACGCGCGCCTGCTGAGCGAAATGGAAGAGGCCAGCGGCAAGGCTATCGCCATTTCCGCGGATCCGCTCGTTCACCAGGAGCAGTTCGAAATCTTTTAATCGCCCATGTTCATCGACAAGCTGGAGCTAAATCAGATCGAGGCCGCGCTGGCCGCCGGCCGGCGCGTATATGAGTGGAAAACCAAAGACCCGCATAAGCTGCCGATCGTGGGGCCTGCCTACGACGACCACCCGGGCTTGAATCGCGCCAAGCGCGAGGAGCGCTATGCCGATACGCTGCCTGCCGCGAAGGCGGCGGCGGCGCGCCAAGGCACCGAGATCGTGGCCGCGCTATTCCTGACCGAATAGGGCTCGCGAGCGGCCCCCGCTTCAGTCGATGGTGATGCGCGAGACCGCAAAGCCGTCGGGGCCGATTTCGAGCAGCGACGGACTGAGCGGCAGGCCGTTGCCGCGTTCCTTCTTGAGGATCGGCCGCAATACTTCGTGGAAATCGTCGTCCTCGGCGGCGAAGGCTACCAAGAAATTGCGATTGGGAATCGCCACCAGCAATTCCGGCGAGTCGAGCAGCTCTACGCCGCGTTGGTAGAACTCCGGCAAGAGCACGAAGGCCGCTTTTTCGCCATGCGCCACTTCGACGTGAAACGCGCGCACTTCTTCTTGCACCGTCCACGCCACGATCGTCGCCGCTTGCCACAGCCGGCCTAAATTCTCCATCGCCGCCGCCAGCACGCACTCTTCGGGAATGTTCCAGGTTTCGAAATGGGTGGCCGCCAAGGGCAGATCGTATTCCTCGCAAGTCAGCGTATAGCCGATATCGCCCGCCAGCGGATAGAACAACACGCGGTCTTGTTCCTCGCGCGGTCCCATCGCCAAGCGCGGAAACACCATGCCCCGCGCCGTCTCCCATTCCGGCGGCAACCGGTGCTCGATCGTGCCGATGACGCGGGTGAGATAGCCATCCAGGTCGAAGCGGTCGCCGTTCTGGCAGAATGCCGCCCAAGCGCGCGCCAGCCGCAAACGATGCGCGGTGCGGCGGCCGGAAGGCGTGCGGACGATGGCGATTTCGAGTTGGCCGGCCTTGAGGAAGCGCGCCTGGGGGTAGAGATCTTGCAGTCGGCGCAGGGCCACCAACTCAAATTCATCCCTTGTCATCGGCCGCCTTCCCCTTCCTTGGATCATAACAAATCACCGTTCCGGTCGCGCTAGGGCTCCCATAAGGGCTGCAGATGTACCCGCAATTCAGCGGCCAATTCGGTGATTTCCATCCCCTCCGCCACCAAGAGCTTGCAGCTAAGCCCCTGACGCTCGCGATCGTCGCCGCCGAGGCGAAAGCTCACGCGGCATAACTGACACTGTTCGTTCCAACAAAATGAACCGTAGGGCAGGGAATCGGGCGCCAGGTATTGGAAGCAGCGGAGCAACAGGTTGTTCTCCGGCACCTCCGCCCGATGGCCTAGGATCGAAATGCCCACAAGCCTCTGGTAGGGGCGATAAACCGACATGATAGCCGCGGCCTAGGAATGTGGCGTTAGGTCTTCGACTTTCGGCTTTGGCGTCGTCGAGGGGGCCGGCTCGGACCCTTCGTTCGCGCTGGATGTTGCGGTCGTGGTCTTGGCGCGCATGGGCGTGACGGTAGTCCGTGGCGAGGCACGCTCGGCGGCGGCGACGGGGGCGTTTTCCGGACTCAATAATAGGGCGCGATCAAGCCTTATGTCGAGTTCGGCCCCGGGGTTGATCGCGGCGTGGCGGTGAGTCAGCAGCCACCAACCTCCGGCGAAGGCTCCGCCCATGACCGAGCCGATCAGCGCCCCTTTGGCGCCGGCCAGCACCACGCCGGCGATGAGGCCGGAGGCGCCGGCCACGCCCGCGCGTCGCTCATCCTCTACGTTGGGCTTGCGTGAGCTCTCGACCATGCCCTCGTCGCCGACGTGCACTCCCGTGGCGGCGTTGGTGGCCGTGACCTCGGCGCTGATGATGAAGTGGCGGCCGTCCGGCAGACTGAGAAAATCGGGGCGCAAGAGCAGTGCCGATTCGCCTTCGAGCGGGGTGCGGTCTTGCACCACGCTGACTCGGCCTTCGACGATGGACCCGGCCGGAATCGCGACGTTTCCTCGCAGATACACGGTCTGCGCCACCCGCCCGGCAAAGGTATCGCCGGGCTGCGCGTCGCCGCTCGAAAGCGCGGTCTCCAATTGAATGCGCAGGGGCGTGCCGGCGGGCAAGACCAGCGTGTTCGGCGGCGTGGCGGCGGCCACGCCGAAGCAGCAAGCGGCCACGAGCAGCAGGGATCTCATGCAGCCTCCAACTCCCCTCCAGCATACGTTTCCGCGCCCGGGACCGCCATCGCGGGCGGCCCGGCGTCACCTTTTGGTTACCTCTGTTGAACGCGGTTGGCGGCTTCGCCGCCGGGCGGCGACGGCTCGATCGCCGCGCCGCCTTCGCGGAAATCGAGTTTGCGAAGCAGTTCCGCGTTCGAGCGCCATCCGGCGCGCACCTCGACGCGCAAGTCGAGAAAGAGGTTCCGGCCGCGTAGCCGCTCGCCCAGCAATTCCTCGATCTCCGGTCGCGCCTGGCTGCCGATTCCCTTGATGGCCGCTCCGCCCTTGCCGATGAGAATCGCCTTTTGTCCCGCCCGCTCGCACAGGATCGAGGCCGCGATGCGCGGCTTGGGCTCCAGCTCAAACGCCTCGATGGCCACCGCCAGCGCGTGCGGCAATTCCTGGCGAGTGGCCAGCATCGCCTTTTCGCGGATGATTTCCGCGATCCAAAACTGTTCCGTCTGGTCCGTCACTGTACCGACTGGGAAATAGCGCGGCCCCGGCGGCAGGAGCGCCAGGATGCTCGCGACTAGCTCCGATAGTTGCTCGCCGCGGAGCGCCGAGACCGGCACGATTTCGGCGAAGTTGAAACGTCGCCCGTAATCGGCGATTAGCGGCAACAGCGCTCTCTTGTCTTTCATGCGGTCGATCTTGTTCAGCACCAGGATGCTTGGCGCGGTGCCGGCCTGGCCTAGCAATTCGAGGGCGAAGGCGTCTTCGCTTCCCGCCCGCCTCGTTACATCCGCCACCAGCAGCGCCAGGTCGCGGCCCTCTAGCGCGGAGCGCACGTGCCGCAGCATCTGGCGGTTCATCGGCGTGCGCGCCTTGTGGATGCCCGGCGAATCCACCAGCACGATTTGGCCGGCGGGATGGCGCTCGCTCGCCTCTACCTCGACGATCCCCAGCAAATGCGTGCGCGTGGTCTGCGGATGCGGCGTAACGATGGCTACCTTGCGTTCGACCAAGGCGTTGACCAGCGTGCTCTTGCCGACGTTGGGCCGCCCCAGCACGGTCACGAAGCCGCTGCGAAATTCGCGCTCTTTCGCCACGCTTCAGTATAGGGGCCGCCGGCCGCGCCGCGAACGCTCGTTCATAATGGACGTTCATGCCGGATCGTCCGTTGGCGGGAAAGGTCGCATTGGTTACGGGCGGCGCGCGCCGTATCGGCCGCGCCATCGCCCTGGAGTTGGCCCGCGCCGGCGCGGCCGTCGCCTTCACGTATCGTCATTCGCGCGCGGAAGCCTTCGCCACCGAGCAGGATCTTCTGCGCCTCGCTGGCCGAGCCGCCGGCATCCAGGCGGATTTGCACCACGCCGACCAGGTGCGCGCGGCTATCGCCGCCGCGCAGGGAACGCTCGGCCGGCTCGACATCGTGGTCAATAACGCCGGCCGCTATGAAGAAGCGGCCTTCGAGGCCATCACCGACGCACAGTGGGATGAAATGATGGCCATTAACCTGCGCGCGCCGTTTTTGGTGAGTCGCGAGGCGGCGCCGGCGCTGCGTGCCGCGGGCGGCGGCCGCATCATCAATCTGGCTTCGGTGGGCGGAGTCAAGGCATTCCCCACTCACGTCCACTATTGCGCTTCCAAGGCTGGGTTGGCTCATCTTACTCGCGCCATGGCGCGCGCCCTGGCGCCCGCGATTCAGGTCAACGCCGTGGCCCCCGGTCTGATCTTGTTCGATCCCGTGCCGTCGGCCTGGGAAAAGAGCATGGCCGAGCGCACCCCAATGCGCCGCGGCGGCACGCCCCAGGAAGTGGCCGAGGCCGTGCTCTGGTTTGCCACCTGCTCGCCCTTCATCACCGGCCAGGTGCTGTTCGTGGATGGCGGGCTATCCTTGCTCTAGCCGCCAATGAAATTCCACACCGAATATTTCACGTTCAATACCAAGAAGCACCGCGACTATATCAACATCACCGATCGCGTCATCTCCGCCCTTGCGAAGTCGGAGATACGCGAGGGTATGGCCTTGGTCTCGGCCATGCACATTACCGCCGGCGTCTGGATCAACGATGCCGAAAGCGGCCTGATCGCCGACATCGACGACTGGCTGGAAAAGCTCGCCCCCTATCGCCAGGATTACCGTCATCACCACACCGGCGAGACCAACGGCGACTCCCATCTTAAAAGCCTGCTCGTTCATCACGAAGTCATCATTCCGGTGACCGCCGGACGCCTCGATTTTGGCCCCTGGCAGCAGGTCTATTACGCCGAGTTCGACGGACAGCGTCCCAAGCGCGTCATCGTCAAAATCATGGGCGAATGAACTATCGCCGCGTGTTGTTGATCCATTTCGGCCAGCTCGGCGATGCCGTCATGGCTTTGCCGGCGGCACGGGCCTTGTCCGCCGCGCTGCCTGGGGCGCGCCTGACCGTCTTGGCGTCGCGCGGGGGCGCGGACATCTTTCAGCTAGCCGGTTTCGGCGACGTCTGGCCCGTCGACCGTGTCCGGTGGCGCCGCGAGAAGCTGCGCGCCACCATCGAAATTGCCGCCCTCGTTGCCCGCCTGCGCCGCCAACGCTTCGACCTCGCCGTCGATCTGCATTCCTTTAAAGAGTCGAACCTGCTGGCCTGGGCCGCCCGAGCGCGAACGCGCTGCGCCATGCTCCGCCGCACGCGCTCGTATCCTTCCCTGATCAACCTGAAGCCGCCGCCCGATGATCCCGATGGCCGCCTTCTGGACCGCTACTGCCGCGTGCTGGAGCCGCTGGGCATTGCCGTTACCGACCGCCAGCCGCGCCTCCGCCCGCCTGCTCCACCCCGCCGCCTCGATCTCGTGCCGGGCGCGGTTTACATCGGCATGTGTCCGGGCGCGGGCCATCCCGCCCGCCGCTGGCCGCCGGAGCGCTTCGTCGCCGCATATCGCGCCTTCGCAGCCGCGGCCTCGCCGCCTCCCCAGCTCCTGGTCTTTGCCGGTCCGGAAGAAAGGGAAGAGACCCTCGCGCCATTCCGCGCATCGCCGGAGGCGCGCATCATAGCCGGTCTGAGCCTTCCCGAATTAGCCGCCGCTCTCGCCGCATGCCGCCTCGTGGTCGCCAATGCCAGTGGACCCTCCCACGTGGCAGCCGCCGTCGGCGCCTCCGTGGTCACGGTGGGCGAATTACCGGCTTTCGACCCGGTCGGGCGCGTCTGGCCCGTGCGCGCCGTCGGTGCGGTTGCCAATGTTGCGGTGGATGCTGTTGTCGCGGCCATCCGCGCTGCCTGGAGTGCGGGAGAAGCCCGCGGGAAAGGCGTCCGGTAAAAGTGGCCCAGCGGGTTAATCCGCGAGGTTCAGTTCGCGACGCAAAATTTCAGGATCGTAGGGACTGCAAGCGAAATACCGCCCATCGACGTCGAAGGTCGGCACCTTGTACTTGCCGGCATTGTGGGCCGCTACCAGCTCCGCCGCTCCTGCCTCTTCGTCAATGTTGATTTCTTCAAATGGGATCGCGCGCTGATCGAGAAATCTTTTGGCCCGCCGGCAGTCCGCGCACCAGCGTGTGGTGTACATCCGAATCTTCACCATCAACTCTGATTTTACGCTGCCCGCCGCCTCGCGAATCTGGCTAGGGCGGGCCGGCGCGGCATCGGATGGTAACCTGGCGTCATGCTGCCGCAACTGGCGCGCTTATTGATCGCGACGGGGGTGATCTTGGCCGCTGTCGGCCTGGCGCTCTTGCTCGTGGCGCGTGGCCACGTGCCGCTTGGCCGCTTGCCCGGCGACATCGTTTATCGTGGCAAGCATGCCACGGTGTACCTGCCTTGGGTTACGATGCTGGTGCTGAGCCTGTTGCTTACCCTTCTGCTCAATCTTCTCTTTCGCCGCTAGCGTGCCGCGCAGCGGCGCGGTTTGGAGTGGAACGAAGGTCTGCGCCGCCTAACCCGCGCCCACCCTACTAGCGCATGATGCTCTTGAAGAGGTCCGTGTTCAGTAATTGCGCCACCGTATCCTGCGGCGACTTCACCTGCAAAAACGTGTCGTTGCCCGCTGAGTCCACCTGGACCTGTCCGAGTAGCGCCTTCAGCGCCGGATCCTTGGCCTGGTACTGCTTATAAAGCACGGCCGCCCGCAAGCCGGTACTGGCCAAGCCCGCGCTCATGGCATCGTCGGACATCAACTGCATATTGACCTTGACGTCCTGATCGAACTGGATCGTATAGCGGGCGCCGTCGAAGTGGCTGGCCAACGAGGCGGTATTGAACCTGCCGGTGTCGCCGGCCAGACCCTTGATCATGCCGCGCGCGCCGGTGGCGTCGAGTACGCTCCAAATGTCGGTCGATTGCGTGCCCGAGATTAGATTCACCATGTCGGAATTATTGGTGAGCGGTTGAATCGCCCCCTGCTGCACGTCAATGGCTTCTTGAATCGCTTCCGTCGAGCCGAAAACTAAAGTGGTCGGATCCGGCAGGAAGAAACTCAGCCCTTGGCCATGGTAATAAGAAATCCCGTGGTATTGCGGCGGAACGGGATGCTGGCTGGTCGGATGAAAGAACACATTAGTCGTGAACGCCTCGAAATTGCCCTCCGCCACGCCGAGCAGCCCGAGCCCCTCCTTGGCGTCGTAGGTAGCGAAACTGAGCTGGTTTAAGTCCTGGCTGATATCCACGCCGCCCTGCGTCAAGAGCGCCGTGACGTTGCGCATCTGTTGCGGCAGGACCTGCTTTTCAATTTGCATGGCCACGGGATTACCACCCAACCGTCGATAGCTTACCGACACCAGTTGCCGCGTAACGGAGGGCAGCACCGACTCCGCGGTGGCTCCGATCTGCGCCGCCTGCGCCATCACTGCCAACGCCAAAAGCCCCGTCCCCAACGCCCAAATGCGGAATCGCACGGTTCACCCTCCCGGAAGTGAAATTCCATCCAGTCTAAACTAAAGATGCTGGCCATCGCTGCTGGCCTAGCAGCCCGCTCTGCCTGTACCACCCCTAGTGCCTGACCTGTTCCAACTTCGCCAGTTCCGCCGTGAGCCGCCGCCGCAGGGGCGACTCCGCCGGCATGGAGTCGAGATTGATGCGCACGTTGGCGGCTGCGCCGGTTAACCCCGCCTGCGCCAGGACCAGCGCGGTTTCAAGGTCGGAGCTCATGGCCGGGTTCGATGCCGGGCCCAGGTCGCGAAGCAAGTCGGCGATGTGGCGGCAGGCGACGGCCACCGCCAGGGGCGTTTCCGCCGCCAATTGCAATGCCGCCGCCTCCGCGCGCTGTCGCGCCGCCGTTTGCTCGCCATCGGAGGCGGGCATGCGTTGCGCCGCCACCACGGCGGCGTAGGCCTCGGCGTCGCGGTCGGTTGAGCGCAGGCACTCCTCTTGGCGCCGTTCGAACTCGGCCGCCAGCTCCGTCAAACGCGGCCGTTGCGCGGCGAGCGATTTTTTCTTCATCGAGAGCCGCGCCACCATCACGCCAAGGGCCGCCGCCATGGCGCCTGCCGCCGCCGCGGCGCTGCCCCCGCCCGGCACTGCGGCCGGCGCCGCCAGGGCGCTGACGAAAGGGCGCAGTTGTGCCTCGAGCCGGGCCGCCGTTTGCGCCATCACTCGCGCCAAGCGGTTCTCCAGCACCATGTCGGTGTCGAAGGCCGCGAGTTTCAAAAACTGCGCGGCACTGCCCTCGAGCGCGGCTCGCGGCACTAAGCCAATCAGTTCGCTCTCGACCGCCTTTGCACCTCGCCGCGAAGCTTCGCCGGCAACCGCCTGAAATGCGGTGGCGATCGACGTTGTCTCGAAATCGGTGAGATTGATCGAAACCTGGGCGCAACTTTTGGCGCGCAACTCCACGCCCATCGCCTTGACCGCCGGCAAGCCGCCGCCTGAGGCGCGCACGGTGCGGGCGATCTCCATGGCGATGGCGAGATCGGCCGTGTCCAGGTTGACGTTATAGGCGATGAGGAATTTGCGCGCGCCGACGATCGTCGCGCCGGCGGTGGGATGCAGTTCCGGGCCGCCCACATCCGGCTGCCGCGCCGTATCGGTGCGCACCGCTTCGCGCACGCCCTCGAATTGGCCGCGGCGAATGTTCTCCAGGTTGCGCCGGTCCTCGCGCCGGCAGGCGGCTTCATAGAAATAAACCGGCACGCGGAAGCGCTTCCAGATCTCCTCGCCCGCCCAGTGCGCCAGCGTTACGCACTCTTCCAGCGTCGTCCCTTCCAGCGGCACGAACGGCACCACGTCGGCCGCGCCCAGCCGTGGATGCGCGCCCCGATGCCGCGTCAAATCGATCAACTTCGCTGCCTGCCCCACGCCGCGCACCGCCGCCTCCGCCACCGCCGCCGGCGGCCCCGCCAAGGTCACGACGGCACGGTGATGGTCGCCATCCATCTCGCGATCGAGCACGTAAACGCCCGGCGCCCCGAGCATGGTGGCAATAATCGTATCCAGCCGCGCGGCATCGCGGCCCTCGCTGAAGTTGGGAACGCATTCAATCAGTTTTTGCATGTCTTCCAGACGCGCCCGGCGGTAACCACGGTCTCGCAGAGATTGGCGCCCAAGAAATAGGGTATGGCGCGGTAATCGTCGGCGGCGAAAATCGCCGCATCGGCGCGTTTGCCGGGCGCGAGCGAGCCGGTCTCGCCGGCGTGCGCCAGGGCGGCGGCGCCATTGATCGTCGCCGCCGTCCAGACCTCCGCCGGCGTCATCCGCATCTGCGTGCAGGCCAGCCCCATGACCAGCGGCAGGCTGGCGATCGGGCTGGTGCCCGGGTTGAAGTCGCTGGCCAGCGCCACACAGGCGCCGGCGGCGATCATGGCCCGCGCCGGCGCTGGCGCCGTGCCCAGAAATAGCGCGCAACCGGGCAGCAGCGTCGCCACCGTATCCGCGCGCGCCAGCGCGGCATGATCGGCCGGCGTGGTGTGCTCCAGATGATCGGCCGAAACGGCGCCCAGGCGCACCGCCAATTGCGTCGCGCCCGTCCAGGCCAGTTGCTCGGCATGCACTTTGAGCTTGAGGCCGCGCCCTTGCGCCGCGCGCAGCACCGCCTCCGCCTCCGCGGGCGTGAAGGCGCAGCGGTCGCAATAGACGTCGGCGAACTCGACCCCCTCGAGCCGGCACGCCGCTTCCATCATCTCGCCCGCCACCAGCGCTACGTATTCGGCGCGGCGGTCGGCGAACTCGGGCGGTACGGCATGCGCCCCCAAGAACGTGAGCGCCGTCGCTACCCCCGCCGCCTCCCCGGCGCGCCGCGCCGCCGCTAGCGAGCGGCATTCGTCGCGCGTGGTCAGTCCATAGCCGCTCTTCACCTCGGCCGTGGTTACGCCCCACCGCGCCATGGCTTGCAAATGCTGCGTGGCCGCGATCACGAGCCTGGCGTCGTCGCAGCGGCAAAGCGCCTGCACGCTCGCGGCAATGCCGCCGCCGGCGGCGGCGATCTCGGCGTAGCTCTCGCCCCGCAGCCGCCGCTCGAAATCCTCCAGCCGTGGTGCGGCGAAGACCAGATGCGTGTGCGAATCCACCAGCCCGGGCGTTACCAGCTTGCCATGGCAGTCGATCTCTTCGACCTCGCGCAGATGTTTCGCCTGCCGCGCCACCGCGTCGTGCGGCCCGGCCGCCACGATGCGCTGGCCCTCGATCAGCACGGCGCCGTCGCGCACCAGCCCGAGCTCGGACATCTCCGCGCCGCGCCGGCCGCGGTTCGGTCCGGCTAGCGTCAGGAGTTGCGCCGCGTGGGTGAGCAGCAAGGGCATGGAGCGTGGGGTCGCTCGAGCAGGGAAGAGCCGCGAGAGGCGATGATTTACGGCGCCGCCTCTTCCGCCATGGGCACCCGCACTCCGTGCTCGCGCGCAAAGGCCAGCGCCTCGGGATAGCCGGCGTCGGCGTGCCGCGCCACGCCGATGCCGGGATCGTTGCTCAAGACCCGCTCGATGCGCGCCGCCATGTCCGCCGTGCCGTCGGCGACGGTCACTTGCCCGGCATGCAGCGAATAGCCGATGCCCACCCCGCCGCCATTGTGGACCGAGACCCAGCTGGCGCCCGAGGCGGTGTTCAGTAGCGCGTTCAACAGCGGCCAGTCGGCGATCGCGTCGCTGCCATCTCGCATCGCCTCCGTCTCGCGATAAGGCGAAGCCACCGAGCCGCAGTCGAGGTGATCGCGCCCCATCACCACCGGCGCCTTGAGTTCGCCGCGCCGCACCATCTCGTTGATGGCCAGCCCAAAACGGTCGCGCTCGCCGTAGCCCAACCAGCAAATCCGCGCCGGCAGCCCCTGGAAGCGGATCTTCTTCGCCGCCAGCCCGATCCATCGCCGCAGCACGTCGTCCTCGGGAAACAGCTTGAGCACCAGCTCGTCGGTGGCGTGGATGTCGCTGGCTTCGCCGCTGAGCGCCACCCAGCGGAACGGCCCGCGGCCGGCGCAAAACATGGGCCGTATGTAGGCCGGCACGAAGCCCGGAAACGAGAAGGCGTCGCGCAGGCCGTGCTCGCTCGCCATGGCGCGAATGTTGTTGCCGTAATCGAAGGTCACCGCCCCCTGGCGCTGCAAATCCAGCATGCCGGCCACGTGGGCGACGATTGAATCGAGCGCCCGGCGTAGATACTCGGCCGCATCGCGCCGCCGCAACTCGGCGGCGGCGGCCACGTCCAGGCCGGCGGGGATATAACCGTTCAGCGGGTCATGGGCGCTTGTCTGGTCGGTCAGCAGGTCCGGCACCACGCCCCGCCGCGCCAGCTCGGGGACGACCTCGGCGCAGTTGCCGGTCAGGCCGACCGACACCGCGTCGCCTTTCCGGACGGCGTTCTTCAAGATGCGCAGCGCCTCGTCCAAGTCGTTGACCATGATGTCGCAGTAGCCGCTGCGCAGCCGCCGCTTGATGCGCTCCGGATCCGCTTCGATGCCGAGAAATGCCGCTCCATTTAGCGTTGCCGCCAGCGGCTGCGCTCCGCCCATGCCGCCCAGCCCGCCGCTCACCACCAGCTTGTGTTGCAGCGAGCCGCCGAAGTGCTGGCGCGCCGCGGCGGCGAAGGTCTCGAAGGTGCCCTGCAAAATGCCCTGCGAGCCGATATAGATCCAGCTGCCCGCCGTCATCTGCCCGTACATGATCAGGCCGCGCCGCTCGAGTTCGTGGAACGTCTCCCAGTTCGACCACTTGCCCACCAAATTGGAGTTGGCGATCAGTACTCGCGGCGCATACTCGTGCGTGCGAAACACTCCTACCGGCTTGCCCGATTGCACCAAGAGCGTTTCGTCGTTGCCGAGCTTCTCCAAGGCGGCGGCGATGGCGCGGTAGCAAGCCCAGTCGCGCGCTGCCCGGCCGGTGCCGCCGTAGACCACCAGTTCGCGCGGCCGCTCCGCCACCTCCGGGTCGAGGTTGTTCATGAGCATGCGCAACGCCGCCTCTTGTCCCCAGCCCCGCGCCGTGAGCCGGCTCCCCCGCGCCGCGCGGATTGGTTCCGCAGGGGTGGAAATGTCGAGAGTGGGAGGCGGAGCCATGCCCACATTATGCGCCGCGCCCAGCCGCACCGCCGCGCTCTCTATAATGGAAGGGCCCGCGCCGCCCTCGCGGCCTGGGCGGTACCTACTCATGGCTCAATGTCCGATCTGTGGCTTAGGCGAGCGCTGCCGCAATCACTGGATTGCCACGCAGTCGGCTGGCGGCGAAATCGAATTTCAAACCGGCCCCATGACGGCCAGCGACGACAACCTCGTCTTGCTGCAAAACAAGCTTGGCCGGCCGGAGTTGCCCATCCTTCTGGAAAAAATCGGCTTGCAGCCGGCCTGGTTACGCCAGAGCGACCGGCAATCGGCCTACTTGGCCTGGCCGCTCGAGCTCCGCGCCGCCGTCAATCGCGCGCTGTTTCCCAATGGCCTGCCCGGCGGCGACCGGCCCGAGACTCCCACTCCCACCTTCCGCCATATCTGCCTGGATTTGAACCTGGTATCGGTGCGGTTCGACAGCGAGCTATGCCTTCCCGATGAGCTGCTTTATGGTGTAGAGCTCGGAGTTTCCTTGCAAGAGCTTGGCGGCGTCCGTTTCGAGTATTTGCAATTGCTCTGGGATGAACTGGCGCCGTGGGCCGAACTCATTGCGGTCCCGCAAGCCGCCGAGCGCGCTCGGCAAACCCTGCGCCTCGTCTTCGCCGGCCTGCTCGATCCCTTGCGCGAGAGCTTCGTTGGCTATGAGGTGGACGTGCTCTGCGAAGATCTCCCCGAAGGCTTGGCGCCGGGCTGCCTGGTGAACGAAATCGCGCGCCCGGGCACCGATCTCCACCTCGGCGATGAAATCGAGCGCCTGGTCAACGAGCGCCGCCTCCAGCCCATGCTTCGCGACGCCATTATCTCCTTCGGCGTGGCTGCCCATTCCTCCTAGCGCCCGGTGGCGACCGTCCCGGCCGGTATTGCATCCAACGCTTGCGATAAGGGAGGTAATCTAATGGCGCAACGAGTGTTAGCACGGCGCGATCCATTGCTGTCCGAAATCTGGGACGTCCGCCGCTCCTTTGACGACTTCTTCAGCCGCTTTTTCAACAGCCCCTGGTCGGGTGAGCCGGTGCGCGAGCGCGACTGGCTGCCGGCGGTGGAATGCTATGTGGACAAAAATCGCTACCACGTTCGCGTCGCGCTGCCGGGCATCGAGAGCAAAGACCTGAACGTGCAGGTGCACGGTAACGAACTCATGATCAGCGGCAAGCGCGAGCAAACCGGCGAAATCTCCGATGATCGCTATCTCCGCCGCGAGTTCGTGTACGGCAATTTCGAGCGCACCGTCGCCTTGCCGGAGGGGGTCGAAGCCGACAAGGTGAAGGCTCGCTTTGAGAACGGCGTGCTCGAAGTCGAGGCCCCTATTTCGGAAAAGGCCCTGCCCAAGCAGATCGAGGTCGAGACTGTCTCGGAAGGCAAGCGGATCGCCGCCTAGGAGCAAGGTCCGATAAGGTACATTATGTAAACTTACGCGCAGGTCCTGGCGGCCGGCCCCCCTGTGGGACACCTCCACCCGCCACGCTATGCTGGGCCTGATGGCCCGACATCGGGTGGTTTACGTTACCCCGCAGGGTGAGTTCTCGCTCCAGGTCGACGAAGCCGATTTCCTTTGGCAAGCCGCCGGCCGAGCCGGCATCGATTTGCCGTCGCGTTGCCGTATCGGCTGGTGTCTGACCTGTGCCGGGCGGCTATTGGAACCCGGCGAATTCGACCAGTCGGCGGCGCGCCGCTACTACGACGAGGATCGCGCCGCCGGCTTTATTTTGCTTTGTACGGCACGTCCGCTCTCGCCCCTGCGCATCCTGACTCATCAAGCCGAGGCGATGCGCCGCCACCGCTTTGCTCTCGGCCTGCCCGCGCCGCCCGCTTAGTGTTCCGCCTGGCGTTCGAACGGCCAGTGGCCCATGTGCCGCGCCCAAATGAAGAATATCGGCACGCCGGCGGCCAAGCTGATGGCGCCCCAAAACATATTGCTCGCCTCCAGCGGCCGGCCGAAGAGCGTGAACGTGGTCGAGCCCGAGGCGGCGAAGACATAGATCCAGCCGGCAATCGCCAGCAACACCGGTATCGGATACAGCCACATTCGAAACGGCCGCTGCGCCGCCGGATATTTCTTGTGCAATAAAAATACGCCGAAGCCTTGGGCGATGAACTGCACTAGGATGCGCGAAGTCAGCAAAATCGTGATCTCCGCCGCCAGCGGCACGAAGCTAACCGCGATCGTCACCAGGCCCAGCACCAGCAGCGACAGGTCGGGAAATTTTTGCTTCGGGTGCACGTGCACGAAGGAGCGAAAGAAATAGCCGTCCCGCGCCGCCGCGTAGGGGATGCGCGAGTAGCCGAGCATCAGCGCGAAAGACGAGGCGAAGCTGGTCCACAGGATCAGCGCCGTGAGCACCGCCGCCGCCTTGACCCCCCAAATTTTCTCCATGAACTGGCTGGCCACGTAGGCGCTATGCTGCGCCGCCGTCACTCCCAGCGTGCCGGTAATGGCCAAGTGGATCGCCAGGTATAAAACGGCCACGACCAGCACCGAGATGATGATCGAGCCCGGAATCGTCCGCCCCGGGTCGCGCACCTCCTCGCCCACGTAGCAGATCACGTAGTAGCCGAGGAAGTCGTAGATGACGAAGGCCATGGCCGCGCCCAGCGCCATCATCCCCGCCCCATTCCAATGAAACGGCTGTCCGCTGTGGAAGGCCAGTCGCCAATGAAAATGCGTGAAGCCCGCGAAGATGGTAAGGCCGACCGCGGCCATCATGCCCACCCACAGGACCACGGTGATGCGGCCCACCGATTCGATGCGCCGGTAGCACAGCGCCACCGCCGCCGCCGCGATAGCGGCTGCCAAGAGGCCGTGGTGCCAGATGCTCATGTGGGGAAAGAAGTATTTGCAGTAGTCGGCGAAGCCGATCGTGCCGCTGGCGATCTCCAGCGGTCCGCTGAGAATGAACTGCCAGATGAAAAGAAACGCCAGCAGGCGCCCCCAGCGGCGGGGTCCGAACGTCTCGCGCAAAAACAAATACGATCCGCCCGAGCCCGGCAGCGCCGCCCCCAGCTCGCACCAGATCATCCCGTCGCAGATGGCCAGCGCCGCCCCAGCTAGCCAGCCCAGCAGCGCCTGCGGTCCCGGCAGCTGCGCCAAGATCAGCGGAATGGTGAGGAAAACGCCAATCCCCACCATGTTCGACATGTTGAAAGCCGAGGCTTGCAGGAGCGAAAGGCTCTTGACCAGCGGGGCCCCGCCGGTGTGCGCCGCTGTTGCGCTGGCGGTTGCGCTGCGCGGAATGGAGGGTCGGTCGTCGCCCATTGGCTTCTCATCCTACTTCATTCGACTGCTATGATCGCCTAGGGCGGAAAGAGATCGAATGAGCGACACGACTTATGGCATTGGCGTGGACTTGGGGGGCACGAACCTGCGCATCGCCGCCGTCGGATCCAGCGGCGCGATCCTCGAGAAAATCGCCCTCGACACCGATGTCAAGGAAGGCCGCGAGCACGTCATCGTCGAAATGTGCGCGGCCGTCGAGGAACTGCGCGGTCGTATGAAGGGCGCCCGGCTGGTGGGTATTGGCATCGGCGTGCCCGGCATCACCAACCTGGCCACCGGCATGATTCGCCAGTCCCCCAACCTTCCCGGCTGGAGCGACTTCCCCGTTCGCGCCGACATCGAGCGCCGGCTCGATACCCAAGTGCTTCTCGAGAACGACGCGAATGCCGCCGCCTTGGGCGAAAAATGGGTTGGCGCCGGCAAAGACGTGCCCAGCCTCTGCATGCTCACGTTGGGCACCGGCATCGGCGGCGGTATCATCTTGGACGGCCGCATCTGGCACGGCAGGGACGGCATGGGTGGTGAGCTCGGCCACATGACCATCGATCCCAACGGTCAGCTCTGCGCCTGCGGCAATCTGGGCTGCATCGAGGCCTACGCCTCGGCCACCGCCATCGTGCGCATGGCCCACGCCGCTGTCAATGTGGGCCGTTCCCCGGCCCTCGCCCGCGCCGCCGACGAAGTCGGCGAGCTCACCGCCGAAATCGTTTACATCACCGCCCAGCAAGGCGATCGCGTGGCGCGCGAAATCTTCGACCTCGTCGGCCGCTCGCTTGGCGTCACCGTCGCCAACCTCATCAACGCCTTCAATCTGCCCCTCTACGTCTTGGGCGGCGGCGTGGCGCGCGGCTGGGAGTGCTTTCGCCAGCAGTTGCTCGACGAGGTGCAAAAGCGCTCCGTCGTGTTTCGCGCCACCTCCACGCGCATCGAGCCCAGCGCCCTCGGTGCCGAAGCCGGCCTGATCGGCGCCGCTTACCTGCCCTTCGTGCACGCCTCGCAAGGCCAGGCTGCCGCGCCTAGCTCCTAGCCCGTAATGCGACGGTAGATGTAAACCTGCGGCGGCGCCTTATCGCCCGGTACGGTGCGCACGCGGCGTATGGTCTGCCCGTCGGGTTCGAGCGTGAAAACGATATGCTCGATCGGCGTCGCGCCGCTCTGTGCCGGCCGGCGAATTTCGAGCGCCACGGCTCGTCCACCTTGGAGCACGCGCCCAGACGCCTGCCCGTTGGTCGGTCCGAGGGGCAGGACGTGCTCGCGCTCGTCGAGAGTGAACTTGCTTATATTCATCGGATTACCATCGAAAACGAAGGCGATGGTAAAGGTGTTTCGCCGCGCGGTTAACTGCATCACCGTGGAGTGGCCCCGCATCATGGCCGGTACGCCTTGCGACGCCGTCGTATCCAGTTGCCAAGTACCGTTGAATGCTGCCGCCGGTTGCGCCTGCCGCGAGCAGCCAATGGCGCCCACGATGAAGGCGGCTAGGGCGGCGAGCGGGACGATTCTTTTCAACAATTCTCCCCTTCAAGCGGTCGCGCTGCGCTGCCGCCGCGCCATGCCGAGTGCGCCGACCAACGCCGCCAAGCAAACGTGGACGATGGCGAGGCGGATTTCACGATGGGTAGCGAAAAGCAGCGCGCCCACCAGCAAGAGCGCGACCAGCGCACCCGCCCCCCAAGGCGCGAGCCGCGGCGGCAATAAGGCGAGCCCCGCCGCTAATTCGAAAACTCCCAGTGCGATCACGAAACCGAGCCCGAGGCCAAAGCGCGCAAACATCGCCTGGGCCGCGTGCGGGGCGAATAATTTGTAAGCGCCATCCAGCGCGAAGAGCGCGGCGATCAAGCCGCTGCTCGCCCACAGAAAAATATTCTTTGCCATGCACCCTGGTCGTTCACGCCGCTCACATGAGCGGCTCGGGATAAATGCTGTGCGGATTGTAGCGCTGCATCTCCCGCAGCTCTTCCGGCGACTGCTTGGGCAAATGGCGTATCAGTTGCACCAATTGCCAGATGTCGGTGTCGGGATCGTCCGGCCACGCGGGCATGGCGCTCATGCGGATGCCGTTGCGAATCGAATAAAACAGCGCCCCGTCGCTCTTGCCCTGTGTCGTGAGGCCGCGCAAATCCGGTGGCTTGGGATAGAAGTTCTTCCCCATGTCGGTGAGGCCGTCGCCGTTGTTGTTGTGGCAGATGGCGCAATGGGCGGCGAAGTGCTGGCGGCCGGCCGCGAGGTTTGCCGCGGTGGGCGGCAGCGGATTGCGCAACTGCTTTTCGCCCGCCGGCAGCGCCCAATTGCGCGCCACGCCGGCCAGCCAGCTCTCGATCCAGGTCGGCTTGGCGCGGGCGCTGAAGCCGTGCGCGGTCTTGCTCCACGTGATGCCGCCGGCGACGATGACGAAGATCGCCACCAGCACCCAAACCCAGCCGAGATTGCGGCCCTTCGCCATACGCGAGTCCTGCTGCCCCCTATTTAGTATCCATCGCTCCGCCTCCAGGATGGCCGCTTTTGTATTGCGCGACAGCGTGGAGAGGCCTGTGGCGGCGGGGGTTGCCGCTGCCGGCCGGCGAAGCCCGGAGGCAGCCGCGACCTACCGGAGCGGCGTCCAGGAAATCGCCGCCCCTGCCGCCTTCGGCCGCTTGACAAACGCCGCCCCGCGCCCCAAGCTAACAGTCTTTGCCCGGCGGTCCCCGCCCGCCGGCCTTTGGCTGGGAGGTTGCATTTTTGCGGCAGGTACGAGTCTTTTTTCACGATAAATGCTTCGATGGAGCGGCCTCGGCGGCGGTCTTCACCGCGTTTTATCGCGGCGCGGTAGCGGCCGATGCCGACTTCTCGTATTTCGGCCTGGTGCATAAGGCCGATGGGCTGTTCGATGCCGCTCTCTTCACCGGCGACGATAACGCCATCGTGGATTTCAAGTACAACGCCGATCCCCGCGTAACCTGGTGGTTCGATCATCACCAAAGCGCATTTCTGTCGCCCGCCGACGCCGAGCACTTTCGCCAGGATCGCAGCGGCCAAAAGTTCTACGACCCCGACTATCGCTCCTGCACCGCCTATCTAGCCGACGTCGCCCGCACCCGCTTCGGCTTCACGGATCCCGCTGTGCGGGATCTCATCTCTTGGGCCGACATCGTGGACGGCGCTCAATTCCCCAGCGTCGAGGCCGCGGTCGAGATGCGCGAGCCGGCCTTGCAATTGACGCTGGCCATCGAGGGCGCTCGCGATCCCGGCTTTTCCGCCCGTCTCATCCCCGATTTCCTGCGCTTTTCCCTCGCTGACCTGATTCACCAGGATTACGTGCGGGCAACGCTTGAACCGCTGCTGCGGCGCCACCAGGAAATGCGCGAGGTGATCCGCGAGCGCAGCGAATGCCATGACGGAGTGATCACCTTCGATTTGGCGGACGGCGACTACGAGGGCTATAACAAATTTCTGCCCTACTATTGGCATCCCGAGGGCGTGTATAGCATCGGCGTCAGCCGCAGCCGCTTCCGCATGAAACTGTCGGTGGGATCGAACCCGTGGCGCACCGTGCCGCGCATGGAGAACCTCGCCGCCATCTGCGAGCGGTACGGCGGCGGTGGCCATGCCCGCGTCGGCGCCATCTCGTTTCCGCCCGACGCGCTGGACCAAGCCCGTGCCGCCGCGCGCGAGATCGCCGCCGAGCTGCGCCGCTCCTACCGCGCCGCCGTGGCCCAGTCCGCCCCGGCGCAATGACCCTAAACGTAGCGAGCGCGCAGGATGCGCAGGTGATGCGCCCAGTGCCCGGCGATGATGTAGGAAAGCGCGCGCACGCTGAAGGGATTGCCGCTGGCGGTGCCCCGCCGCATCCACGCCGGCGGTGGCAGATGCCGGAACAGCGCGATCGTGGCCGCGCGCACCCGCCGAAACTCCTCCACGTGCTCGGCCCAGGCCGTTTGGTCGCCTTCTGCGGCCCCTGCCGCCACGTTCTGATCGAAGCTCGCCAGAGGCTCTTCGAACCCGCGCGCGAACCACAGGGCGCGAAACGCCATGACCCGTTCCGTGTCGTTGACGTGCGCCAGCGTCTCCCGCATGCTCCACTTCCCGTCCGCGTAGCGGTGCCGCGATTTCTCTTCCGAGATGCCGGCGAAAAACGCCTCCGCCTCGCCGCACTGGCCTTCGAGCAGCGCCAACGGATCGTCGCCCGGCGCCTGGTCGATATAGGTGAAGTAGTACGGCGCGGCCTCGTCTTGCCCCGGCCGGCCGATCATCGCCGCCTGCCTTCAGCCGTCCAGCGCCGCACGTGTTCCGGCGTTGCCAATCCCGGCGCCAGCCGCGGATCGGCCTCCGGCGCGCCCGCCACGGTGGCCAGCGGCAGCACGCCCGCCCAGATCGGCAGCGCATAATCCTCGTCTTCGTCGATTGGCGGACCGCGGCGCACTTTGGCCGAAGCCTCGTCAATGGCGAACTCCAGCACGGTCGTGGCCTTCAGTTCCCTTTCGCTTGGCGCCCGCGCCGCCTCCCACCGCCCCTGCATCAGGTGCTCGGAGATGACCCGCAGTGCGGCCGCCTTGGCCGCCGCCTCGGCAATGGCCCGCGCCGTGCCGAATGCCATCACCGAGCGATAGTTCATGGAATGGTTGAAGGCCGAACGGGCCAGCACCAGCCCATCCACCAGAGTCACCGTCACGCACGCCGGCACGCCGCGCTCGAGCGCGCGCAGCGTGCGGCTGGCGGCCGAGCCGTGCAGATAGAGCGTGTCGCCCCGCCGTCCGAACAGCGTCGGCACCACGAAGGGCTGCCCCTCGACGCAGTAGCCCACGTGCGCCAAAAAGGCCGCGTCGAGCGCGGCATGCACGTCCGCGGACGCGCGCGAGCCTCGCTCCGGATGGCGCCGCAGTTGCGTTCGTTCGCTCGTTGCCATGGCCGCGCTCCCCGCCGGCCGCCTTGCCGCTTGCTCGGCTACTTCGTGAAAATGACGATGATGGCGATGACTAGGGTGTAGAGAACCAGCGACTCGATCAGCGCCAAGCCCAGGATGACCAGCGTGCGGATCGAGTTGGCCGCGCCGGGATTGCGCGCCAGGCCGTCGGCGCTGTGGGCGGTGGCAATGCCCTGCCCGATGCCGCCCAGGCCGGCGGCGATGCCCATGCCCAAAACCGCCGCCAAGGGCTTGGCCCAACTGGCGGGGTTGGCCGCCGCGCTTGCCGCCGCGTTCGGGGCTTGCGCAAACAGCGGTGAAGCGGCCAGTACGCCGGCCACGAGGGTGAATAACTGCACCAGCTTGCGTCTCATCTTCTTTCTTCCTCTGGCGCTCCCTGCGGAGCGCTGATGAAATCCGCCCAGGAGGTGGTTCTCGCGCGGCCGGGGGGCCTCGGAGCTCACGCTGGCGCGGTCCTGCTCGAACTCAGTGTTCTTCGGCCACGGCGCCGGCCAAATAGACCATCGTCAGCAGCACGAATATGTAGGTCTGCAGCAGCGCCTCGAAAACGTGAAAGCCCATGAAGGCCGCGCCCGCGATCGGCACCAGCGCCGTCATCATGACGATCACCATGTCGCCCGCGAACATGTTGGCGTAAAGACGTACGCTGAGCGAAAGAATGCGGGCGCAGTGGCTGATGATCTCGATCGGCACCATCAGCGGCGCGATCGCCGGCATCGGGCCGGCGAATTGTTTCAAATAATGACCCGCTCCCTGCTTGCGCACGCCCGACCAGTGATAGTAGACGAAGGCCACCACCGCCAGCCCCAGCGTCACCGCTTCGCTGCCGGTCGGCGACTCGAAGGTGGGGATCAAGCCCAGCAAGTTGCCGGCGAAGATGAAGATGGTCAGCGTGAAGATGAAGCCCAAAAAACGATGGGCTTCATGCCCGATTACCTCTTCCGCATGCTGATCGAGCCCGGTCCATAGCCACTCGAAAATGTGCTGCCAGCCGCGCGGATCCTCGACCGAGATGCCGCGCCCCACCACCGTTCCCAGTACTGCCAGGAACACCGCCACCAGGATCTCCATGGCGACGAAATTGGGGATCGGCGCCTGCGGGTTGGCCGGCTGAATGTGCAGGGCGTGCAGCAAAGCCAGCGCGGGCCCGCCGAAGGCGGCGTTGAGGAGGTGCGTGAACCAGGGCTCGTGCAAGGGTTTACTTTTCCCGTCGGAAGGCGCGCGCGGCCTCGTAAAAGGCCTCGATCATCACCGCCGCCGAGGCCGTCAAAAGGCCAAACAAAACGGCGATAAACGCCACCAAGTGAACGATAAATATAACATAGAGCGCCCCCCCCAAAAGCACCAGCCGCAGCCAATAACCGCTTCCGCCTCTGCGCCTTGCCTCACCCGTGAAGGCCGCCGTCATGGCGTACACGCCGCGCTTCAGCCAGCGAAAATTAATCCAGCTCAGCCCCCCGCCCAGCGCGAAACCGAAGCCCCATGCCGGGCCCAGCCATATCCCGACCGCCAGCGCGCCCAAACCGCCGCAGGCCAGCGTCAGGCGCTCCACCCGCTCTTCGGCGGCCAGGCCGCGCCACCGCTCCCAATCCATCGCTGCCGCCTACTCCCCGCCCTGCGTGCGCTTTACCACCTGCACCAGTTCGAGCATGCCGGCGACTACGCCCAGGATCACGAAGATGATCTCGAACACGCGGCCCGTATGCAGCCAGGCATCGAGCGCGTAGCCGATTACGAAGCCGATCAGCGCCGCCGCCGGCATCATCACCGCCAGCCCGCTGTATTCCCCGATCAGGTACCAAACGGATTGCCGGCCCGGTCCCGCCATGTTCCCCACCACAGCATAGCAACCCGGTCCCGCTCCCTGGCCGTGGCTAGCCCCCTAGACTCCGTATTTCTTCGCGTAGTGCCGGAACGATCGATACGACATGCGCAGCAGGTCGGCCGCCTTGGTGCGCACGCCGCCCGACTGTTGCAGCGCGGTGGCCAGATAATGCCGCTCGACGCCTTCGATCAGTCGCTCCAGGCCGTCGGGAGGCAGCGCCGGCAGCGCCTCGCCGGAGTTGTTCGCCGCCGCCCCGATCAACTTTTCGCTCAGCGGGCCGATCGTCACCGTCTCGCCTTGCGCCAGTGCCACGCCCCGCTCCACCACGTTCTCCAACTGCCGCACGTTCCCCGGCCACTCATAGGCCTCCATGCGCCGCAGCGATTCGTCGGCGATCTGTTTGACCGGCTTCCGCATCTCTTCGGCGAAGCGCCGCAAGAAGTGTTGCGCCAGCAGCGGGATGTCTTCCCGCCGCTCGCGCAGCGGCGGCAGCTCGATGGGAATGACGCTGATCCGGTAATAAAGGTCCTCCCGAAACGTCCCCGCTCGCACCGCTTTCTCCAGGTTGGCGTTGGTGGCCGCGAGCAGCCGCGCGTCCACGGGAATCTGTTGCGACGAGCCCAGCGGTCGCACCTGCCGCTCTTGCAGCACGCGCAGCAGCGAGACCTGCATCGGTAGCGTCATCTCCCCGATCTCGTCCAGGAAAAGCGTTCCGCCCTCGGTTGCCTCGATCAATCCGCGCCGATTGCTGTTGGCGCCGGTGAATGCCCCCTTGACGTAGCCGAACAGCTCGCTTTCGAGCAGCGTTTCGGGAAATGCGCCGCAATTGACGCTGATGAAGGGCAAGTCCGAGCGGTTCGAGCAGCTATGGATTCCGCGCGCCACCAGTTCCTTGCCCGTGCCGCTCTCGCCGCGAATCAGCACCGTGCTCGAGGCCGCCGCCACGGTGCGAATGGTCTCCTTCAGCTGCTGGATCGACGCGCTGTTGCCGATCAAACTGGCCAGCGCCGAGGCGTTGCGGCTCTTCAGCTCGCGCTTGAGCGTGGTGTTTTCCCGCCCGATCCGCTGGTAGGCCAGCGCCCGCTCCACCGTGTACCGCACCCGGTCCACCAAATCAGGCGTCTTGATGATGTAATCCACCACGCCGCCGATCTTGATGGCCTCGATAGCGGTTTCCATGCTGCCGTGGCCGGTAATGAAGACGAAGGCGGACTCCGAGTCCAGCTCGCGCGCAAAGCGCAGCAGATCGAGGCCGTTCTCGGTCGGGCTGAGCCGCAAGTCGGTGATGACCAGGTCGAAGATCGCCCCTTCCAACTTGCGCCGCCCATCGGCGGCGGAAATCACCGTCTCGACCTGATGCCCTTGCTTGCGCAGGGCGATGTCGAGCATCTCGCAAATGGAACGCTCGTCGTCAACGATCAGAATGTGTGCCATGGTCTCAATGTGCCGAGGGCTGAAAGGGCCGCAGCAGGCGCACATCGCCCCCGCCTGCCCTTGCCAGTTCGCCCTCTTCTTCCGTCACCGGGCGGTCAAGCGGCAGTTGGATGACGAACCGCGTCCCGCCCTCCTCCGGCCGTTCCGCCCAGATGAATCCTTGATGGGCCTCGATCAGCGCATACACCGTGGAAAGGCCCAGGCCGGTGCCCTCGCCGAAATGGCTGCGAAATGGCTCGAAGATCTCCTCCTCGCTGCCCGCCTTGAGCCCGCAGCCCGTGTCTTGAAATTCCAGCCTCACGCCCAGCGACGATGGGCGCGCCGTGACTCGCAGCGTGCCCTGCTGCGGCATCGCCTTCAGGGCGTTGTCGGACAAGTTCCAAAAAACCTGCTTGAGGCGGTCCGCATCGCCACGCACCAGGATCGGCGCGCGCCCCAGATCGGCTTCGATCGCGATGCCGCCGCCTTGGCAGCGCGGGCCGTTGCTCGCCAGCGCCAGCACGTCCTCCAACACTGCGCGCAGGTCGAGCGGCGTCATCTGATAGCGATGGTCGCGCGCATAGCCGAGAAAATCGCCGATGATCCGGTTCAATCGCTCCGACTCCCGCTCGACGATGGCGATCAGCTTTTGCTGCTCGTCGTCGAGCGAGGCGTAGCGGGCCAGCAGCTGCACCGATCCCGCCAGCGACGCCAGCGGGTTGCGGATCTCGTGCGCGATGCCGGCCGCCATGCGTCCCAGCGCCGTCATGCGGTCCCGCACCCGCAGTTCCCGCTCCAGGCGCCGCAGCTCGGTCAAGTCCTGAAAGTGAAAGACTCGCCCCGCCGTGCCCCCTGATACCCGCAGCAGCACCACCGTCAAGCCGATCACCTTGTCTTGCCCGTGGATCGACAGGCTCACCTCGCCCCGCCGCCCTAGCATCGTCGCGGGAATCTCCCCGAAGACCGCCTCCACTTGCTCGCCCACCAGTTCGCCCGCGCCCCGCTCCAAGATGCGCTCGGCGGAGGCGTTGGCCAGGTAGATCCGGCCCGCCAGATCGGTCGTGAGCAGGCCGCCGCTCATCGAGCGGACGATATTGTCGTTGAGCGAGCGCAGGCTGGCCAGGTCGTATTGCTGATCCTCCAGTTCCTCGCCCGCCGCCTTCAGCTTGCCCGCCAGCAACTCCGCCAGGTACGCCGCCGCCAAAAAGGCCAGCCCATTGAGCAGCACCGAAAGCGCTAGCGCCTTCTCGCTCGCCGCCGCCGGCGTCGGCTGCAACTGCGCGAAAACCGGCTGCAAGGCCAGTTCCGCCGCCGCCCAATAGGAGATCGCGCAGACGCCCGCCAGCACGTATACGAATAGGCCGGGCAGCAGCAGCGCCGCCACGATCACCAGCAGCGCGTAAATCTCCGTCAGCAAGCTGTTGATGCCGCCGCTGACCGCGATCAGCGCCGTGATCAGCAACATGTCGAGGCTGAGTTGCAAATAGATTTGCGGCCCCAGCGCCCGCCAGCGTCCCAGCAGCACGCGCTCGAAAAGCGCCACCAAATACCACAGCGCCACCAGCGCCAGGAACGGCACCAGCGCCCGCGCATTGGTCGCGTCGCGGTAGGCGACCAACAGCTCGAGTGCCAGCACCAGCGAGATGCCGAAGAAGCGGATGCGAGTCAGCCAGCGCAGCCAATCGGCGCGCCCGCCTACGCCAAATTGCGTTCTCATGGACGCTATCAGTCCGGGGAGAGTCAGATTATGTCGCTGGCGACGATATTTGGCCACCCAAAGCTGCCGGTGCCCGTGCCTCGCCGCGCACCGTCCCGCCGTCCAGGTGCACGCCTCCGCGGCGCCTGGCGCCTCCGCCGGGCCGTGCCGTCATCCGGTTTTTCGGTGAGCCGCTAGGGCTTCTTCGGAATCGGCGGCGGAGCCTTGCACTCCCCGCACTGCGTTCCCTTCAGCGCGCCGCTGAGCGCGGCGCCGCCATGATCGTAAAGGGGCGCGACCTTCGCTTCCTGCTCGACCAGCGGCCGCATGACCGTCATCGGCACCGCGCCCGGTATCGGCCGCCCATCCACGAAGAGCGTGGGCGTGCTGACCACCCCCACCGCATCGCCCTCGGCAATGGTCTTCTCCACCTCGCGCCGCGGCAGCGGCGAGCGCATGCAAGCGTCGAAAAGGGTCGGATCGCTGCCCGATTCCAGCGCGAAATCGCGCAGCCGGCTGGCCGCATCGGCGGGTGTCAGTTGTTCCTGATGGTCGAACGTGGCTTGCTCGAAGGCCCAGAAGTGCTCGGGATTCTGCTGCGCCACGCAGGCCGCCGCCTCCGCTGCCGCCATCGACCAGGGGTGAATTTTGATCAGCGGATAGTACTTGAAGATCACCCGCGCCTTGCCCGGCAGGTCTTGCACCAGTTGCTGCAACACCCCGTTCTCTTCCTTGCAATAGGGACATTCCAGATCGCTGAACTCGTAGATCGTCACCGGCGCCGTCGCCGCCCCTTCCGCCGGGCTGCGCCCCGGGCTCAGCTTCTCGCGGATGTCGCGCCAGGGGTCGCCGCTCAGCTTCGCCTTGTCTTGCCCAAGCAGGATCTCGCGCTCGTCGGGGGTGATGAAGTAGGTCTGCTCCCCGTGTTGCGTGTCCTTGGCGACGCTCACTTTCACCGTCCGAATGCCGCTGGCGTCGGGCGCCGAAATGCTGGTGATTGTCATTTCGTCGAGGTGCTCGAATCCCAGCGAGCGATCCAAATAGGCCTTCACCCGCGCGCGCAGCGCGCTCTCTTTCGTCGTGGCCGCTGGCCGCGGATCGTGCCGCCTCTGCCCCGCCCCCGCCCAAAGTAGCCCCGGCGCCGCCAGCGCCGCGATCACCGTCCACCGTATGCATTGCCTCATCGTTCTCCTCATGGCCGGCTCACCTCCGCCGGCCGCGCCGCCCGTTCCACGTACTGTTGCGCGATCGGGAAGCGCCGTCCCATGCCGAACGCCTTCTTCGAAATTTTCAGCCCCGGCGCCGCCTGTTGCCGCTTGTACTCGCTGCGGTCGATGCGCATCACCCATTGCACCACCAATTCGGCATCCAGGTTGCGCTCCGCCGCGATCTGCTCGGCCGTCTTGTACTCCTCCACGTAGTCGTGGATGATCGCGTCCAATATCTCGTACGGGGGCAGGTCTTGTTGGTCGGTCTGATTCGGCCGCAGCTCCGCCGAGGGCGCCTTGGCGAGGATCGTCCGCGGGATCAGTTCCCGCTCGCGGTTGGCATAGCGGGCCAGCTCATAGACCTGCGTCTTGAGCACGTCGGAGATGACCGCCAGACCGCCTGCCATGTCGCCGTAGAGCGTGCAGTAGCCGGTCGCCAGTTCGCTCTTGTTCCCGGTCGAGAGCACTAGCGCGCCGGTGCGGTTCGAATAGGCCATCAGCACCGTGCCGCGGATGCGCGCCTGCAAATTTTGCTCGGTAACGTCTTCGCACGCCCCGCCCCGCTCGCCCGCGAAGCTCGGCCGCAGCGCCTCGAGAAACGCCGTGAAGGGCGGTTCGATCGCCACCTCGCGCAGCTCGATGCCCAGATTCGCCGCCAACTGCCGTGCGTCGGCCAGGCTCGCCGCCGACGAATAGCGGCTCGGCATCGCCAGCCCCAGCACCGCCGCCGGCCCCAGCGCCTCAATCGCGATGGCCGCCGTCAGCGCCGAATCCACTCCGCCGCTCAACCCCACCAGCACTCGACTGAAGCCGCACTTGCGCACGTAGTCCCGGGTGCCCAGCACCAGCGCGTGCCAGGCCGCCGCCGTCTCGTTTTCCGGCTGCGCCCGAATCGGTCCTCGCCAATCCCCGGCCTCCACGACCAGCAGATCCTCCTCGAAGCTGCTGGCGCGCGCCCGCAGGTCGCCATAATCGCCGAGCACAAGCGACGATCCGTCGAAAACCAGTTGGTCGTCGCCGCCCACCTGGTTGACCAAAATCACCGGCACCCGATATTCGCGGGCGATCGCCCCCAGCATCTCCTGCCGCAGCGCGATCTTGCCGCGGCAGTACGGCGATGCCGAAATGTTGACGAGAAAATCCGCCCCCTGCCGCATCTGATCCGCCACCGGATCGTCGGCGTAAAGCAGCCGGGCGTGCTTCTTCGGCCAGTAATGTTTGTCGTTCCAGGCGTCTTCGCAGATGGTAACGGCGATGCGCCGTCCGTGCCAGGCCCACACTCGCTGCCGCTCCGCCGGCGCGAAGTTCCGCAGCTCGTCGAAGACGTCGTAGGTGGGCAGCAGCATCTTCGACTGCTGAAATACCACCTCGCCCGCCTCTACCGCCAGCGCGCTATTGTGGACGCTCTTGCCCGTTTCCGCCCGCGCCGGCGTGGCGCATCCGCACAGCAGCGTCACTCCCGGCGCTTGCCGCGAGGCCTGCCGCAGCAGTTCCTGGCTGGCGGCCACGAACTCCGTCTTTTCCACCAGATCGCGGGCCGGATAGCCGCAGATGGCCATCTCCGGAAAAATGACCAACTCCGCCCCCTCGGCGGCGGCTCGCCGCGCCTGCGTGGCGATCTTTTCGGCGTTTTCCGCCAGGGCGCCAATGGTGGGATTCACCTGGGCGAGCGCGATTTTCACTGTTCAAAGTCTAGCAAACTGCTCCCGCTCCTACGCCCCGCCAACTGGCCGCCCCCGTGCGCCGCTAAGCACGGGCTCCGGCGCGCCGCGCTTCACGCGGCAACTTGGAGAGGCCCTGAGCGGAGCGGGCCTCCGTTGCCGGCCGTCGAAGCCGGGCCGCAGCCGCGACCAACGGGAGCGGCGTCCAGAGTAAGGGCGGCCCCGCCGCCCTCAAGCCGCTTGCGACGGCGACACTGGCATGCTGCCAATCTCGCTCAGGAACGCCCGGGCGTCCTCGCCCTCCAGGTCCTTGCTGTCGCCGTTCGACAGGTGGATCTTGACCTTGCCGCTGTCTTGCAGTTGGTAGTAGCAAACGTGTTCCAGGCTGTAAATGATGCCCGCCCGTGGGGCGTTGACGAACTTGCCACCGATGGCCATTTTGGTTCCCCCCGGTATCACCGATGCCCTGTCCGGGGGGAGGGTTGGGCGCCGGCCCGGCCTGTACGAGCTACTTGGTTTTCCTCATTGATGCCCTTGGTGCGACCAGTTGGCAAGCGCCTTCCGGACCCGCGATAATGTCCCCAGGTTCGGTTCATGGAAGACACTCGCGCGCAGGCCTTTTCCCTGTTCGAGCAAGCCTATCGGCGCCAAATGCAAGGAGCGCTGGACGAAGCTCTCTCCCTCTATACGCAGTCGATCGAGGCTTTCCCGACCGCCGAAGCGTACACCTTCCGCGGCTGGACCTATTCGTTCTTAGGCGATTACGAGCAGGCCATCGAGGAGTGCCTCTGCGCCATCGAGGTGGACCCCTCCTACGGCAATCCCTACAACGATATCGGTGCCTACCTGATCGAGCAGGGCAAATTGGACGAGGCGATCAGTTGGCTGGAGCGCGCCACGCGCGCCCAGCGTTATGACAGTTATTGCTTCCCGTATTTCAATCTCGGCCGCATTTTCGAACGCAAGCGCGACTTCCGCCGCGCCCAGCAGTGCTTTCAGCGGGCGCTCGAGGCCAACCCAAAGTACGCCCAGGCCAGCCATGCGCTGCGCCGCCTGCACGCCATGTGGAATTGAGCCGCCGCCCGCGCGCCCAGCTTAGACCGAAAACGACGAGCCGCAGCCGCAGGTGTGCTTGACGTTGGGATTGTTGAACTTGAAACCGTTGCCTTCGAGTGTCTCGACGTAGTCCACTTCGCAGCCGTCCAGGTACATCAGGCTCATCGGATCGACGAAGACCTTGAGGCCCTCCACTTCGAGGGTCTTGTCCTGGGCGCCCGGCCCGTCGAACTGCATCGAGTATGAGAACCCGGAGCAGCCGCCGCCCACCACGGCCACGCGCAATCCGCCCGGCACGGGGTCCTGCTGGCCCATGATTTCCTTGACCTTCTCTACGGCTTTCGGGGTGACGGTTATCATTCGCTTCTCCTCGTTGGCCAACCGCTTCTCTATCAAAGATTAATCCAGCTGCCGGCAGGATGCAAATACCCCTCCCCTCCCATTGGCGACGGGTGGATCCCAAACGCGGCAACTTGGAGAGGCCCTGAGCGGAGCGGGCCTCCGTTGCCGGCCGTCGAAGCCGGGCCGCAGCCGCGACCAACGGGAGCGGCGTCCAGAAAATGGGCGGCCCCGCCGCTCCTTACGATTCCGCGGCCGCGCCCGCCGGCACCGGCGCCAGCAGTTGCTCTTTGCGGTACACCAGGTTGCTGGCGTCGTAGGTGGCCAGCTCGAAGCCGTGGCCGTGGGTGATGGCGTCGGTGGGGCAGGCTTCCACGCAATAGCCGCAGAAAATGCAGCGGTTATAGTCGATGTTGTACACCGCCGCATAGCGCTCGCTGCCGCTGATCCGCTGCGTCTCGGTGTTGTCGGCGGCCTCGATGTAGATGCAGTTGCTCGGGCAATTGGCTGCGCACAAAAAGCAGGCAACGCATTTTTCCAGCCCGTTTTCGTCGCGCTGCAGCACGTGGACGCCTCGAAACCGCGCCTCGAAGCGCACCGGCTCATCGGGATAATACTCGGTGATCGGGCGCCGAAACATCTCCTTCAGCGTGACGCCCATGCCTTTCGCGATAGCGATCGCATCCTTGACCGCAGAGGCCATGCCTTCAGTATATGTCACGCCATTGCCTTGCCGCAGCCGCTCCAGACGCGGCAACTTGGAGAGGCCCTGAGCGGAGCGATGCCGGAGCGGGGCGAGAAGCGAGCTGGGCGAGGCCGAGAACGAAGCCTGGCGACGCTTATCGCCCCGCCCTCCGCTTTCCCCTTGCTAGACTGGCTTTGCATGGAGCCACCCCTTGCGTAGCGACCTGCGCACACCCCAGCAACTTCGCCCCGTCCGCATCGAGCCCGATTTCCTGCCCACCGCCGAAGGCTCGGCGCTGATCGCCATCGGTCATACCCGCGTCGTTTGCGCCGCCACCGTGGAAGAATCCGTGCCGAGTTTCGTGCGCGGTACTGGCCAAGGCTGGCTCACCGGCGAATATTCCATGCTGCCTCGCGCCACTCTCACCCGCACGCCGCGCGATTCCGCCAAGGGACGCGTCTCCGGCCGCAGCCACGAGATCCAGCGCCTCATTGGCCGCTCGCTGCGCGCCGTGGTGGATCTCGCCCGCCTCGGCGAACGCACCATCGTGCTCGATTGCGATGTCTTGCAAGCCGACGGCGGCACCCGCACCGCCGCCATTACTGGCGGCTTCGTTGCCGTCGCCATGGCCCTCCAGCGCCTCAAGCAGTCCGGCGTGCTCGCTTCCCTGCCCTGCACCGACTACCTGGCCGCCGTCAGCGTGGGCCTGATTGACGGCGAACCCTGCCTGGACCTCAACTATGAGGAAGATTCCCGCGCCCAGGTGGATATGAACGTCGTGCTGACCGGCTCCGGATGCTACGTCGAAATCCAGGGCACGGCCGAGCGCCGGCCCTTCAGCGACGAGCAAGCGCAGGCGCTGCTGCGTCTGGCGCGCGCCGGCGCCGCCGAGCTTTTCCGCCGCCAGCGCGAAATCCTGCAAATCGAAATCGCGCCATGAAGCTCTACCTCGCCAGCTCCAATCCCGGCAAGCTGCGCGATTTTGGCGGCATGGCGCCGCTCGATGTCGAGCTCCTCCCCGGCTTCGCCGCCCTCGAGCCGGTCGTCGAAGACGGCGCCACCTTCGCCGCCAACGCGATTAAAAAGGCCATCGGCTACAGCCGCCAGGCCCGCGCCCTGGTGCTGGCCGACGATTCCGGACTCGAAGTCGCCGCTCTCGGCGGCGCTCCTGGCGTTCATTCCGCCCGCTTCGCCGGCCGCCAGGGCGATGACGCCGCCAATAATCGTTTGCTGCTCGAGCGCCTCGCCGGCGTCCCCCGTGAGCGTCGCCAGGCCGCCTTCGTCTGCGTGCTAGCCCTGGCCGAGCGCGGACGCCTGCTCGCCACCTTCACCGGCCGCGCCGAAGGCTTCATCCTCGAAGCGCCGCGCGGCCATTATGGCTTCGGATACGATCCCCTCTTCGACTCCCCCGCCGCCGGTTGCGCTTTCGCCGAGTTGACGCCCGAGCAAAAAGCCCGCTACAGTCACCGCGGCGCCGCCGCGCGGCAACTGCTGGCCTGGATCGAAGCCCGCGAGACCTGCACCCATGCCTAAGGCCAAATCCGCTCCCGCCCGTGTCCGCGCCCGCATCCCCGAGCCGCAGCGCCTGCGCGGCATTCTCGCCGGCCTGGCTCGCGCCTATCCCACCGCCCATTGCGCCCTGCATCATCGCAACGCCTGGGAGCTGCTCGTCGCCACCATCCTCTCCGCGCAGTGCACGGACGTGCGCGTCAACATCGTTACGCCCGAGCTCTTCTCCCAACTGCCCACGCCGCAGGCCATGGCCCGCATGGAGCCCGAAGCGGTCGAGCCGCTGATCCGCACCACCGGCTTTTATCACAACAAGGCCAAATCCGTCGTCGGCGCCGCCCGCCGCATCGTCGCTGACTACGGCGGCAAGGTGCCCAATTCGATGGAAGCGCTGCTGACCCTGCCCGGCGTCGCCCGCAAGACCGCTAACGTTGTGCTCGGCGTCTGGTTCCATAAGGCCACCGGCATCGTCGTGGATACTCACGTGCAGCGTGTCTCGCGCCGCCTCGAGCTGACCAGCGAGGAAGACCCCAAGCGCATCGAGACCGACCTGATGCGCCAGATCCCGAAAGACCAATGGATAGACTTCTCCCATCGCGTCATCTGGCATGGACGCCAAGTCTGCGTCGCCCGCAAGCCCAAATGCGTGGATTGCGCCATCGAGAAGTTCTGCTTCTCCGCCGACAAGACCTACTGGTCGTAAGCTGATGCCATGAGCGATGTCCCCGAGATTCGCGAGCAGGGCGGACTCCGCCAGGGTCAGCCGCAATTTCTCGACCGGCGCCTGTTCATGCAGTTGCTCGCCTTCGGCAACGCCCCCGATCCGGCGCCGCTCCAGCGCGCTCTCGAAGCCGCCGCGCTTCCCGGCGTAATCTATGCCGATCTCCACGATCCCCGCGGTCTGGCGCTCCTGACCTGGAGCGACGATCCCGCCCTCTTCCTCGGCCCGCTGCGCGCCGCCCTGCAAGCGCCCGCGCTCGCCGGCCTTGCCCTAAAACCCGAATACACGATGGTCGGCCGCACTTACGCCCTCGGCCACGAGCCCGACCTCGCCGACTGGCTGATCGAAAAGCCGCGCCGCAACGTGCTTAACCCGGCTTGGCCCTGGGCCGTCTGGTATCCGCTGCGCCGCAAGGGGGAATTCTCCGCCCTCGCCGCCGACGAGGTGGTCCCGATCCTGCGCGAGCACGGCCGCATCGGACACGCCTTCGGCGAGGCGGGCTACGCCCAAGACGTCCGCCTCGCCTGCTTCGGCCTCGACGTCCACGACAACGATTTCGTCATCGGCCTGCTCGGCGAGCAATTGCATCCGCTCTCGGCCTGTGTGCAAGCCATGCGCAAGACCCGCCAGACCAGCGAGTTCATCCAGTCCATGGGCCCCTTCTTTATCGGCCGCGCCCTCTGGCGCTCCCCCGCCTAGCACTCAAACCCGCTTTACCACAAACAAAGCCTCACAAGCCGACAAGGCAACATTGCCTGAAGAAGCGAGCCGCCGCGCCGCGATGAACGTTGGCGCCCCGGTTCAAAATGCCGAGCAGTCGCAGCCCGCGCCCTCGCCTGCGGCCATTCAATAGTTGCCCACCACTGTGCGCCGCGTTCGTTCGCTATAGGGCAACGTGGCGCGTTTTTTCTGCCTGCGCGCGCCGTCTCCCGCCCGGGTTATTGGCTAGCGGTTGCAAGCGGGCCTCTGACCCTCGCGCTTCGACATGTCCACAATCGCGTCCACAATGATGCCACGATCGGCCCTTGTTCTGGACCGTGGACACGGCTTTTGTCCATCCCGTCGACGCGGAGCACCCCGCATTGCCAGTTCTGATTCGTCATTTCAGGAAAGTGAATGGCATCAAGCCCACCAGGCATCTCCCGCAAAAACGACAGGCGAGTGATCTTCAGATGAAACTGCTTGCGTGAGTGAGGACCATATTCGTCTAAATTAGCTTTCGTCTTCGTTGAGCGCTTTGCCCTGGAGTCGCCATTCGAGATTCGAACGGATTTGACAAGCGGTAGTCGAATGTCTACCATCATTCCATCTCAGGGTCGCCTGTCTTCCATGACCAGACAACAAGAACAACAACGGGCAAAGTGCCTCCAGGGCACCCTGGACATGCTGATTCTCCGCACGCTTCTGTTTGGCGCCGCTCATGGGCACCAGATTGGCAAGCACATCCAGAGGACCACGAACGATTTCCTGCAGATGCAGCACGGCTCGCTCTACCCGGCACTGCACCGGCTGGAGAAGAGGGGATGGGTCACGTCGAAGTGGGAAATGGCGCCGGATCGCAATAGGGAGTTCAAGTATTACCGGCTGACGGAAAAAGGTCGGAAGCGGCTGACGGTCGAAGAATCGCAGTGGAAGCAAATGACGGAAGCGGTGGCGCGCGTGATGTGGCCCGCGGGCAAGGAGAGCTGAGATGCAATGGCGGCCGAAGGGAAAGAGGGATGCCGACCTGGAGCGCGAACTGCGCTCGGACCTCGACCTCGAAGAAGCGGAACAGATGGAACGAGGTCTGCCTGCTGAGGAGGCGCGCTACGCGGCGCGGCGCGCATTTGGCAATCTCACTTTAATCCACGAGCAGACGCGCGCGGCGTGGGCCTGGAACCGGCTGGAATCCTTTGTGCGCGATCTGCGCTACAGCCTGCGCACGCTCGGACGCACGCCAGGCTTCACGTTCACCGCCATCGTAGCCATGGCGCTGGGCATTGGCGCAAACGTCGCGTTGTTTACCGTTGTCCGCAGCGTCCTGCTGAAGCCTCTTCCGTATCCTGACCCAGGTCGGTTGGCTCTGATCTATGAGGCCGATAATACTCAGCGCCATGCCTCGCCGTGGCTGCCGGTGGATGCCGGCAGCTTTTGGGAATGGCAGCGATCGGCTCAATCGCACGCACAGATGGCGATGGTCTCGCCGTTTCAGGGATATAACGTTTCCGCCGAAGGCGGAAAACTGCCGCAGAGCGTCGAGGCCGCATGGTGCACGGACAATTTCTTCTCACTTCTGGGCGTGCAGCCGATGCTGGGCCGCGCATTCACTGCGGCCGACGACCGGCCTGGCGCGGCGGCAACGGCCATCATCACGGCGGGTTTCTGGAAGCGCCGCTATGCGTCCGACCCAGCCATCGTAGGCAAAACTGTCTGGCTCGATGCGAAGCCCTATACGATCATTGGCGTCCTGCCCGCCAAATTCGTGTACTCGGGAGCGTATGGAGGCAATGCCGACCAGATCTGGACGCCGGTGAAGCATGAGGCGCCGGCCTCTCTTCTCACCACCTACGGCGATCACGAGTTTCAGGTGGTGGCGCGGCTCGCGCCGCGCGTTTCCCTCACGACTTTGACGGCGCGGCTCGACGATCTGCAGAAACAGATCAAAGCGGCTCATCCCAACCCCGCCGTGCACCCGGGCGTAATCGCGAGAAGCATCCTCGATGATGCCGTGCATAACTACAAAATGCCGCTTTACGCATTGCTCGGCGCCGCCGGCTGCGTGCTGCTGATCGCCTGCATGAACGTGGCGAGCCTGCTGGTCGCACGGGCCGCCTCGCGCACCAGGGAATTTGCGATTCGCACGGCTCTCGGTAGCGGACGCTTGCGTCTCATCCGTGAACGGCTCATCGAGAGCCTGCTGCTTTCAACGGTCGGGGGCGCACTCGGCCTGCTGCTGGCGTGGGGCGCTCTCGAGTGGCTCATTCAAGCACGCCACGACATGAATCGCGTGCAGGCCATTCGGCTCGACGGCGTCGCCGCCGGCTTCACGGTGGGCATCATCGTGATCTGCGCGCTCTTCTCCGGATTGATTTCCGCTCTCAGCTCCGGCCGCGGCAGCGTGTGGGCCGGATTGCAGGAGGGTGGCCGCTCCAACAGCAGCAGTCGGTCGCGCGCCACGTTGCGACGCGGCCTGCTCACCGTGGAAGTGGCACTCACGGTAGTGCTGCTGGCCGGCGCCGGGCTGCTGTTGAGGAGCTTCGAGCGGCTGCGCTCCTCCGATCTCGGTGTCCCGGTCGACAACGTTCTCACCCTGCGGGTCGGCCTGCCGCACGTGCGCTATACAGAGCCCCAACAAAAGGTCGCCTTCTTTGAGCAGCTCATCGCGAGGATTCGTGCCCTGCCGGGGGTTTCAGCCGCCGGTTTGGTGACTGCGGCGCCGGGCGAAGGCTGGGTGGGCGACAATCTGCTGAGCATCGTGGAGCATCCGCCGCTTCCCAAAGGCCAGGGCATGGACTTCATGCTGCGCGGTGCCGATCCCGGGTATTTCTCGGCCATAGGACTTCCGCTGCTCGAAGGACGAACTTTCAGCCTCGACGAGCGCCTGAAGCGCGCCAACGTCGCGCTCATCAGCCGGGGGGCCTCGCGGCAGTTCTTCCCCGGCGAAGACCCCGTCGGCAAACATCTCAGGCCCATCGACGGAGGCGGCGAATGGAAGGTGATCGGCGTCGTCGGCGACGTTCGATGGAATATTGCCCAGCCGCCGAATCCCACCCTCTACTGGCCGATTTACGCAGGGGTCTACAACTTCGCCACCATCGTGGTGCGCGCGCCGCGCGATGTCGATTCCCTGGCCGTGCCCATCCAGAAGGTCGTTGCCCAACTCGACCCGGACTTACCCGTCTCCAGCGTGATGACCTTGCGCGAGGCCATCGGGAAAAGCACCATCGACTCGGAATTCGACTCGATCCTGGTTCTTGCTTTTGCGGGCATCGCGCTGATTTTGGCAGCCGCGGGGCTGTATGGTGTGCTGGCATATCTGGCAGCTCAGCGTACCGTCGAATTCGGTATCCGCCTGGCCCTCGGTGCGCAGCGCAGAGCGCTCCTCAGCCTGTTGTTGTTCGATGGACTCAAGCCGGCGCTTCTTGGACTTCTGATCGGCCTGCCGGCCAGCGCAGCCCTCGTGCGCCTCATTCAGAGCATGCTTTACGAGACGCAGCCGCTCGATCCTCTGGTCTTCGGTTCAGTTGTTGCACTGTTGTTGTTCGTTGCCATTGCCGCTTGTCTCGCGCCGGCCTGGGCTGCCGCCCGCCTCGACCCGATGAAAGCACTTCGAATCGAATAGGCAACCTATGGTCGGCCAATCGGGCCTCTCAGTTGTCGCATAATCGCCAATGCACTCTTCGACCCGAACACGGCCTGAAGCCAGCTTGCTCAGAGTGATAGCATCGATCATTTAATTAACGCGGGGTCCCCCAAGTTTTCACCAAACTTTTGCGCTCCCGCCAAGGCCGAAACCGCTGAAAAGTCTGGAGCCGACGGCCGGGCTCGAACCGGCGACCTGCTGATTACGAATCAGCCGCTCTACCAACTGAGCTACGTCGGCGTTCAATCGTGGCGGGCGGCGCGAATGGCGCGAAGAGCCGCGCCATTCTGAGTTTACAACGCCCGTCGCCCCGCTAGAATGCGATGCATGCCGCCTGCCGGCCGCCAGCCCCGCCGCCCTAAAACGCGAGGTGCTCCTTATGCGCCTCGATCAGCTTGGCATCCACGCCAGGCAGCTTTTCGAGTGCGCCGAGCGACTGGATCGCCCCCTCATGCTCGCGATGCCGCACGATGGCCGCCGCCTGGCTCGCCGGCAGCCCCAGCCAATTGCGCAGGTCCATAACGCTGGCTTTGTTCACGTTCACCTTGGCGGGTGCCGGACCGAAATGTTCCGTCAAATAATGGATGATCGCGCCGAAATCCTGGTCGGAGCCTTCCGCGCCGTTCTGGATCATCTCGTCGATCGTTGCCGACCAGCCATCGGCGTCCTTGCCATGCCCAATGACCCGCTCCGGCCCATGGCACTGCGAGCAAATGCGCAGGAACTCCGCCCGCCCCGCTCCCGCCGGAAAATCGTCCACCGGCGCGCTGGTGGCCGCCGGTTTCGCCGCTGCGCCGCTGGAAGAGCTGGCCGGTTTCTGAGCGGCGCAAATCGTCGCCGCCGCCAGTACCGCGCCGCCCGCTGCTAGCGCCGCGCGTCCCGCCAGGTTCAATTTCATCGTGCGTCCCTCTCCCCTCGTCTTGCCCGCGCGTCGAGCTCCTTCAACCAAATATCCCGGTAGGATATTTTCACCGTGCCCGGGCCCTCGATTTCGAAGCCGATCCGCCCTTTCGTCGCCAGCCGCCCGGCATCTTGGTCCACCAGCACCGCCGTCACCCGGCCGTTGATCACGTGGATCATCGTAAAGCCATCGGCGATGATTAGATACTGATTCCACTCCCCGGCTTTGACGGCCGCCTTGATCTCATCCGCGGTGCCCACCGTCCCCAGCAGCAGCGGCTTTTTCCCCGCCGCGGTGATCACCGCTTGTCCCGGCCAAGCGATGATTCCCCGTCCCGTGCCCTGTTCGTAAAGCTGGCCGGTGTAGCAGTTGGCGTAATCCATGTCGGCTTGATAGCCCGTCATCGCCCATCTGCCGCCCGCCGGCGGCGCGGTTTGGCTGCGATACTGCACGCCGCCGTTCGCGCCCGCGCCCTCCAACTTGAACTGCACCTCGAGCATGAAGTTCGCCGGCTCGCGGCCGGTGTAATAAATGTTGGTCGTGCCGGAGGGATGCTGCCGGCTCGACGTCCCCACGATCGCGCCGTTCTCGACGTGCCACACTTCCCGGTTGCCTTTCCAGCCGTCCAGGTCCTTTCCGTTGAATAGCCGCACCCAGCCGGCATGGTCCTGATAGTCGATAGGCGTCGGGTGCGTGAATCCGCCGCCGGTGCGGTGCGCTCGCTGCGTTCCGGTCGCCGCCTGAATCCGCGCCAGGCCGCCAAGCGAGGCGAACCCCGCCACCGCCAGCGCCGTTGTCGCCATCGCCCCTGCCTTGCTAGCCCTCGTCACCATGTCGCCCATATTTTCACCTTAAAATACGCGGCCCCGCCGCCGGTGGACACCCGAGCGGGGCGAGAAGCGAGCTGGGCGAGGCCGAGAACAAAGCCCAGCGACGCTTATCGCCCCGCCCACCTCAGTGCTCGATGCCGATGCCGAAGCTGTACAGCGTATCGTCCGCGGTCACGAACAAAATATGACCCAGGCTCAACGAGAGGCTCGAGAAATACCCCGGCGCCCGGACCTGATCCCGCGACGTGAAAACCGTTCCGCCCGTGGCGGCGTCGAAGGCGAAAAGCTTGGCGTTCCGTCCGTGCATGCCGTTTGCCAAGCTAAAAACCATCCCGCTGGCGATCACCGCCGGCGAGGGATCGGCCACATTCGCCGAAACCCAGCCGGGCGACAGAACGACGCGTCCGTCATGCTCTTCTACCTGGAAAGCGGCGATGCAGCCATCGGGCGTGGCGCCGTGCGTGACCGGAAAATGCGCGCTGCGGGCGCGTGGCCCTTGTATCGCGGCGAAAATCCATCGCCTCCCGTTCACCTCTGCGCTCGCCAGCCGGCCCCAAGCGCCGTTCGCGCCGCCCTGCGCCAACGGCACGGTAGCCGCCAGCGGCGTGTGATGGTCGGCGCCGCCCAGCGCCGCGCCATCGAGCAGCACCAGGCGCCCGTCCGCATCGTAAACGGCTACCAGGTCGCGGCCGCCAAACGCAAAAACCACCGGACTCACATTGCCTTCGCTCCGGTTCGAGCCTGTTGTGCTCGGCGTGTAGTAATCTTTTGCGCCCAGCGTCTGCGCATCGAGCGCTACCGCGCCATCCGCAGCGGCCGCATAAAGCGTGCCGCCATCCGTGCTCTCCGCCGCGCCATCGAGCCCGCCGATGCCCGTCGCGCCCGCGTCGTAGCCAGCCCTCCGGAAGTCGCTCGTGCTCACGTCCAACGCCCAGGCGCCGTTCGGTGCCGCCTGCCAGTTGCCGTCTGCTTGCATGCGTCCGCCGCAACTGCGGCTCGTCGTTACGTAGACCGTGCCGCCGCTCATGCCCAGATCGCCGATGTCTTCGTTGGCGGCGGCCAGAAATTTCACTGGCGTCCCGAAATCCGCGCCATTGGCGAGAATCTGCTCGTGCAGATAGCCGTCGCGAGTGATCACGAATACGCCGCGCTTGCGAAAGCCCCCGCTTCGGCCGATGGTTCCGCCCACTCTGGCCGTGGTTTCGGGCGGCGGCGGGTTGGCCGCTTTCCGTGGCGCGCCCGGACGGTAGCGAAACGTCGGCGGCGGCTGGATGACCGCCGCGCTGAATTGTCCCTCCGGGCACGTCTGCACCCGGCCCCATTGCACGTCGAAATGTTTCTCCCACATCAGGCGGCCCAGCGCGAAATCCACTCCATAGAGCATGTCGCTGCGGCCCAGCACCACCGCCTCGTCGCGAAAGCCCGCCTCCGTGATCAGCCGTCCCGCCACCAGCGGCTCGGTCGGCCGCGGCATGGGATCCCACTCCTCCTCTCCCGGCGGCGGCGCCAAGCGCAGCTTCCAAAGCAGCCGCATCCGGGCTCCGGTCTCCCGCGTGATGCGCGTCTCGTGCTTCTGCCAGCCGCTCAACTGCGCGTCTCCGCCCGGCCGCGGCCATGCCCCCGATTGCGCGACCGCCGGAAGTTGCCATGGCAAAGCGCAGCCTAAGCTCAGCGCCGCCATCCTCGCCCACTTGCCCAATGTTCCTCTCCGCTGCTACTTCAGCCCGAAGCAATACACCGTGCCGTCGTTGGTGCCAAAGACGACGCGGCCGTTGGCGACCGCCATGCCCCCTTGGTGCACGAAAGAAGTGACTTGCCGGCCGCTCGTCCAGAGAACCCGGCCTGTCGTTGCGTCCAGCGCATAGAGCACGGCGGGAACGGAGCGCTCCACCCGTTCCATTGCGCTAAACAGCCCGTCGCCGAAATCGTTGGCCTGTCCGGTGAACTCGCCCCCGCCCAATTCGAAAACCACTCCGCCGGCGATCACCGGCGTCTCTGCCGTAACCATGTCGCGCGACTTCCAAGCCGGCGCCAGCACCGGCCTTCCCTTGCGCTCCTCAACCCGGAACGCCACCACGCCGCCGTCGGGCGTCGGTCCGTGCGTGACGGGAAAATGCACCTGCGGATTGCTGGGTCCGCCGATCGGCGCCAAAAACCAGCGCGCGCCGCCCCCGTCCCGCCAGCTCGCTCCGCCGCCCCAGCTTCCCTCCGTCTGAAAATTGATATTGGTGTTTGAAATCAGCGGCGATTCATAGAGCGGCGTCTGGTGATCGGCCCCGCCCGGATTCTTGGCGTCCAAGAGATAGAATCGCCCCACCTTGCCCGACGCCACCAGTAGTTGCCGCCCGTGGAAGGGAAAAACCACCGGCGTGAAGTTCAAATCCAAGTCCCGCTGCGTGAGCCACAGGTAATCGCGGGGCGTGTAGTAGTTCACCAGGCGCAAGTCCCCGGGGGCGACTGCCAGGATGCTGGTCGCCAGCGCGTGCGTGGCCGCGTCATAGTCGCCGTCGCCGGTTTCCAAATAAATCGTCCCGTCGCCGCCGATCGCGGCTCCCCATACGCCCCAAATTCCGGCCTGTTGTGGCTCGAATTGGCTGGTCTTCCCCGTGGCCAGATTCAGCTCGTAGATGCTGTTCGCGTTTCCGCCGCAGCCCTGGCCAGTGACGGTATAAATCGCGCCATGAAATAAGTTCAAGCCGTTGGCCTTGGCATAGGGGCGCTGCATCATCTTGCGCGCTGGTTCGCGCTCCGCTCCAGTGGCCAAGTCCAGCGCATGTAAATAGCCGTCCACCGTGAGCACATAAAGAAAGCGCGGTCCGGCGCCGGCTGGCGTAGCCACCGGCGTGGCCGTGAGGCCGTCTTCGCAGATGAACCCTTTGGGAAATCGTGCTGCCGTGGGGCGATCGGAAAGCCAAGAAAATTGCCGGTGCCAAACGATCGCGCCGCGATTGGCGTCGAGCGCGTAAGCGTCCCCGGAGGCTCCCACCTCCAATACCAACGATGTCCTTCCGCTCGGTATCGCCACGTCGGCGGCAATCAGCGGCTCCAACAGTCCCGCCAGCGCGCGCGGCGGGCTGCCGGTCTTGACCTTCCAGAGCAACTGAAAGTGGCGTACCGTTTGCGGCGTGATTCGATCCTCTTGTTTCTGCCAGCCGGTGCGCTGCGGGTTTCCCTGACTGGTTGTCCATTCCGCCACTTGCGCCATTGCGCCTGGTACGCTGAGACACCCGCCGGCCAGGCAAACGATTACCGCTGCCCCCAAGGCCCCCCGAAGTCGTCTCATTCCGCTTTCTTCCCTCCCGCCAATTCGCCGGACTTTGCCGCGCCGCCGACTTGGCGCGGCGCGTCAATATTACTGCTAAGCGCCGCTCGGCTGGCGGAGCCCGCGAGTCCCCACCAAAAATTCGCGACTTCGCCACGCGCAACGCCGCGCTTGCCGCTCAAATGAATCTATGATCGCCTATGCGGGAGCGCGAATACCCGCCCGCGCCCGCCGCCCAGCATGATCCGCGTCGCCCTATTTATTCCCTGCTTCGTAGATCAACTCGTCCCCGCCGTCGGCCAGGCCGTGGTGCGCGTGCTCGAGCGCGTCGGCTGCGCCGTGGACTTTCCCGCCGCGCAAACCTGCTGCGGCCAGCCCGCCTTCAGCACCGGACACTGGGAGGAAGCCCGCCCCCTGGCGCGCCGCTTCGCCCGCGTCTTCGCCGCCGCCGAAGCCGTCGTCTGTCCTTCCGGTTCCTGCACCGCCATGGTGCGCCGTTTCTTCCCCCTACTCGCCGCCGCCGATACTGCCTTGCGCCGCGACGTCGAAGCGCTCGAGGGCCGCGTCTTCGAGTTCTCCGAGTTCCTGGTTCGCCGCCTTCGCGTCACCGACGTCGGCGCCCGTTTCCCTCGCCGCGTCGTCTTCCACGACGCCTGTCATCTCTTGCGCGAGCTTGGCGTGCGTGACGAGCCGCGCCAGTTGCTGCGCGCCGTCCGCGGCCTGGAATTGCTCGAAATGCCCGAGCCGGAAGAATGCTGCGGTTTCGGCGGCGCCTTTTCCGTGCAGTTGCCCGAAGTCTCCGCCGCCCTTGGCCGCCGCAAGGCGCAAAACGTCGAGCAGGCTGGAGCGGAGTTCGTCGCCGCCTGCGATCCCAGTTGCCTGCTTCACATTGGCGGCATCCTGGCGCGCCGCGGCGCTGCCGCGCGCCCCATCCATCTCGCCGAAATCCTCGCCGCCCAATGACCCCAGCGGCCGAATCCTTTCGCCATGCCGCCGCCCGCGCCGCGGCCGACGAAGCCCGCCAAGACTTCCTCCGCGCCGGCCTCGCCACCTACGGCACCGCCCACGAATCCGCCCGCCGCCGCTTCGCCGACTGGCAGGCGGCGCGGGCGCGCTGTCATGCCGTCAAGCTCGCCGCCCTAAGCCGCCTCGACGCCCATCTCCTTCGCTTCGAAGAGCAAATCCGCGGCCGCGGCGGCCACGTTTTCTGGGCGGAGACCGCCGCCGATGCTCGCGCCTACATTCTCGACCTCGCCCGCCGCCACGGCGTGGCCCGCGCGATCAAGTCCAAGTCCATGGTGAGCGAAGAAGTGCATCTCGGCGCGGCCCTCGAGGAGGCGGGCATCGAGGCGGTCGAAACCGACCTCGGCGAATTCATCGTGCAGCTCCGCCACGAGCCGCCCTTCCATATCGTCACCCCCGCCATGCATCTCCGCCGCGCCGAAATCGCCGCCTTGTTTCAGCGCGAGCTCGGCACGCCCGCCACCGCCGACAGCGCCGAAGAGCTGGCCGCCGCCGCCCGCCGCGCCCTGCGGCATAAATTCCTCGCCGCCGACATGGGCATCACCGGCGCTAACTTCTGGATCGCCGGCGAAGGCCTGGTCGCGATCACCGAAAACGAAGGCAACGCTCGCCTCACGGCCGCCTTGCCCCGGCTGCATGTCGTGCTGACCGGCATCGAAAAGGTCTTGCCCCGCCTTGCCGACTTGGCCCTGTTTTGGCCGGTGCTCGCCGCCTCCGGCACCGGACAGTCCATTACCTGCTACAACACCCTCGTCGGCGGGCCGCGCCAGCCGGACGAAAACGACGGTCCCGAAGAGTTCCATGTCGTGTTGCTCGATAACGGCCGCACCGCCCTGCTCGCCGATCCGGAGCGTCGCGACGTGCTGGCCTGCATTCGTTGCGGCGCCTGCCTCAACGTCTGCCCCGTCTTCCACGCCATCGGCGGCCACGCCTACGGCGCGACCTACTCCGGCCCTATCGGCGCCGTGCTTACGCCGCACTTGCGCGGTCTCGCCGAATTCGGCCATCTCTCTTATGCCTCGTCGCTTTGTGGCGCCTGCACGGAAGCCTGCCCCGTGCAAATTGACCTGCACCGCCATCTCGTGCGCGATCGCCGCGACATGGTCGCGCGCGGCCTGCGCCCCAGCCGCGAGCGCTCCGCCCTTCGCCTCTGGACCTGGTTGGTGAGCGACGCGCGCCGCTTCGCGCGCGCCGGCGCCCTGCTGCGTTGGTCCCTGCGCCTCAAAAACGCCCTGCTGCGCGAAGGCGGTGTGCTCGATCCCCTCCGTCCTTGGACTCGCGCTCGCGCCTTTCCGCCGCCTCCGCCGGAGTCGTTCCGACAATGGTGGCGCCGTCGCGCCGCGCCGCCCGCGAAAGGCCGCCGTGACTGACCCCCAACCGGGCCGCGAACGCATTTTGCAGCGCATTCGGGCCGCCCTCGCCGGCGTCGCCGCCCCCGCTCTTCCCGTCGAGTCCAGCCTGTGCGCCGCCGGTATTTTCGCGCCCATCCCCGACGTCCTTGTCCGCTTCCAAGCCGAGTGCGAAGCCAACCACACCGAGCTCTACCTCGTGGATGATGCCACCGCGCCCTTTCGCCTGTGCGATGTGCTCTCCGACGCCTGGGCCGGCGCTTCCGTCGAGACGTCCGGCGCGCGCCGCATCTACTTTCAGGATGCCCCCGTCTTGCGCCACCTCGCCGCTCAGCTTCCCTTGCCCTGGCCCGAGCGCTTGGCTTGGTCGTCCGGCGGCTCCGTCCAGGACTTCGACTGCGCCGCCGTCACCTTGGTCGAAGCTCTCGTGGCCCGCACCGGATCGGTCTTGATCTCGACCGCTGGCGGCGGCCGCGCCGCCTCCGTGCTCCCGCCCGCCCATGTCGTTTATGCCGCGGCGTCGCAGCTCGTCGCCGAGATTGATCAAGCCTTGGCGCTAGCGCGCGAGCGGGTGCCCGGTGCCTCGCTGCTGAGCCTGATCACCGGCCCCAGCCGCACCTCCGATATCGAGAAGAAGCTGGTTTTCGGCGCCCACGGCCCGCGCCGTCTTGTCGTGCTGCTGCGCGTCGATTAGTGCGGATTTAAAAAGTAGAGAAACCAACCAGCCACCAGCGCGCCCACCACGAAGCATGCGAAGCAAAACACCCCGTAGCGCACCTGCTCGCGCACTTCCTCGCGCAGCGTGATGGCGAAGACCACCGACGCGAAAAGCGAAAACAGCAGCACCGCGGTGAAATGCGATATCACCAGTACGGCCAGTCCCGCTTGCGCCGCCGTCATCGCTTTCTCCCCAGCGCCACGTCGCGCACGTCCGCCGCGGCCAAAATGTTCAGCAAGCCGCCGGCGATCAGGAAGGTCGAGCCGTAATCGCCCATGACCAGGAACTTATCGCCCACGCCCGCGCCCGCTAGCCGTGTCACGAAATAGAGCAGGCCGTTGCAGATATCGCCGACCCAGGCCAGGATGTCGAGTAGATTGGTGGTGTTGAAGCCGTAGAGCGACCCTTGCATGGCCAGCCCGATAAAGAACATCCCGGCCACGCACGCGATCACCAGTCCGCCCCGAACCCATTTCCGCAACAGTAGATAGCCCAGCCCCGGCACCAGCCAAGAAAGCGCCACCAGCCAATTGGCCCGGCTTTCCGTCGTGAGCGGCACGACGGTGGGCGCTGCGGTAGTGGTTTCGGACGTCGCCATCGGTGTTGCTTGCCCTCTAGTTTCGCATGATCTCGCTGGCGCGAAGCGGCCCTAGATGCGCACGAACTCCCCTTGCACCGGCCCCGTCACTTCCGCCTCCCGCTCGCCGACGTACACGTTGACCTCCAGGCGCACGCCGAAGCTCTCCGTATAGATCCCGGGCTCGATCGAAAAGCACGTATGCGGTAAGATCTGCCGCTCGTCGCGCGTCTCGTAGTTGTCCATGTTGGCGCCGTTCGCGTGCACGCTCTCCCCGATCGAGTGCCCGGTGCGGTGCATGAATTTGTCGCCCAAGCCGGCGCTGGCGATCACGCCGCGCGCCACCTGATCGACCTCCCAGCCGTGGATTCTCTGCCCCGCCGCGATCGCGCTCTTCACGAAAGCGATCGTCTGATCCCGCGCATCGCGCACCAGCGCGAAGGCGCGTCGCACCGCCTCCGGCGGTCGATCCGCGGCCAGCCCCATCCAGGTCACGTCATAGAAGGTCGCCCGCGGCCTGGGCAGCTTGGCCCAGACGTCGAATAGCACCAGGTCGCCCTCCCCGATCGGCGCCGATTGCCCGGCGCGCGGCTCATAATGCGGATCGCCGGCATGGGCGTTGGCGGCGACGATCGGCGGCTCCGGCACCGCCAGACCGCCCCGCTGCATGTGCTCGGCCAGGAATTGCTGAATGTCGCTTTCGGTCGGCCGCTGGCCGCTCTGCAAGCGCCGCCGAATTTCCCGGAACCCCGCCTGAATCGCCTCGTGCACGACCGCGCCCGCCACGCGATGGCTCTCCAGCTGCCCCGCGTCCCAGACCGACTCGAAGCGCGCCACCAGATCGGCCGAGCTTGCCACCTGCGCCCCAAATCCCCGCAGCAGCTCCACCGTGCCCGCGTCCGCCAGCGAAATCGCGGGCAGCATGTTGTCCGGTGAATACTGCATGGCCACCCGCCGGCAACCCGCCAGCAGCGCTCGTAATTCCGCCCGATTCTCCTCCCACGTCGAGTATTCCCGCTTGCCGCCCGGCAGCCCGTCCAAGTGTCGGGCCTCGATGCGATGGACGAGCTTTCGCGCCTCGCCCTCGGCCGGGATCAAGTAGTACCAGCGCCGCGTCACCATCAGCTCCCGCGGCAGCCCCAGCAGCCGATAAGCGATGGGGTCGCGATGGTGAACGTCATAGAACAGCCACCCATCGAAGTTCCGCGCTCGCAATTCGGCCTGAATGGCGTCCAGGTCCATTGCGCCATTATGTCCCGCCCGCCCTCGGCGTCCGGGGCGAGAAGCCAGCAGGGCGAGGCCGCAGGCAGGCGGGGCGGCGCAGCGTACACAGAAGCGTAGCGAAGCGGAGCGCCAAGAAATGCCACCAGCAGGGCGAGGCCGCAGGCCGGCGGGGCGGCGCAGCGTACACAGAAGCGTAGCGAAGCGGAGCGCCAAGCAATGCCTCGCGTGAGCAAGCCCGGCCGGCCGA
>JBOGKX010000106.1:0-1540 GCA_050746125.1 Terriglobales bacterium
CGACATACGCACGCTCGACCTGGCGCAGTACCGCCGCCGGATTGGGCTGGTGCCGCAGGCGCCGCTGCTCTTCACCGGCAGCGTGGCCGATAACATCCGCTACGCGCGCCCCGAGGCGACCGACGAGCAGGTGGAGTCGGTGGCGCGGCGCATCGGCGACGGCGATTGGCTCGAAGCGCTGCCGCAGGGCTTGGCGACGCCGGTGGGCGAGGAGGGCCGCGGCCTCTCGATGGGCCAGCGCCAACTGGTGGCGCTGGCGCGTGTGCTCTTGCAGGCGCCGAGCATCATCATCCTGGACGAAGCCACGGCCAGCGTTGACCCGCTGACAGAGGAGCAGATCCAGGAGGGGCTGGATGTAGTGCTCAAGGGGCGCACGAGTATCCTGATCGCGCATCGCCTCTCGACGATCAAGCACGCCGACCGCATCATCGTGCTGCGGCAGGGCACGATCGTGGAGGAGGGCAGCCACGAGGCGCTGCTGCGCGCGGGCGGCCACTACGCCCAACTCTACAACACCTACTTCCGTCACCAGTCGCCCGATTACCGACCGGGCGAGGGCTTCGTCGCCGTGAGTGCGCACGCGCAGAGCGACTGACGCGCGACGCAGCACTAGAGCGTGTCTGAAAAGGTTTCAAGGGTCGGCTTTGGCTAGCCGGCGCAGCATGAGGCGGGTCATGATGGCATAGATGACGCATGCGGAAGTTGCGGGCAGGTATTCATAGTCCTTGCTCGTGCGCCGCCACCGTCCGAGCCAGCCGAAGGTGCGCTCGACGACCCAACGTCGGGGCAGGACCTGGAAGCCCGTCGGCGCCTCCGGCGGCTCCTGATCGGCTTTCACCCAGACCCAGCGCGACGGGCGCTTGACGACCTGCACCCTCCAGCCCAGCGTCTGCTCGACCCACTCCTTGAAACTGCCTTGATAGGCACTGTCGACCCACACCTGGCGCAGGCGCGGGAAGGTCTGCGCCAAGTCGTCTACGGCCTCCAAGAGTTGCTGGCCTCCCAGCCGGTCGGTGACATTGGCGGGATGGATGAGGGCGGTGAGCACGAGGCCGAGCGTGTCGACCAGCAGGTGCCGCTTGCGCCCCTTCACCTTCTTGGCCCCGTCGTAGCCGCTCGTGTTTGGTGGCCCCCCTTTTCCGTGGTCTTGACCGATTGACTGTCGATGATGCCCGCACTCGGCGTCGGCTCCCGGCCAGCTCGCGTCCGGGTCCGCTCGCGCAGCACCGTATGGATGCGCTCCCAGTCGCCGCTGAGCCGCCAGGCGCGCCAATAATGGTAGACCGTCTTCCAGGGCGGGAAATCATGCGGCAAGAGCCGCCACGCCTCGCCACTGCGCAGCCAGTAGTTGAGCGCGTTGATGACCTCACGCAGGTCCGTCGAGCGCGGCCGCCCCCCGGGCTTGGCGGCCGGCAACAGCGGGGCGAGGATGGCCCATTCTGCCTCACCCAGATCGGTCGGATACGCGCGTCGTGCCATAGCAGCACCTCCCTGCGCCCCACGTGCTGCACGATTCGGACCCTTTTCGGACACGCTCTTA
>JBOGKX010000107.1:0-8127 GCA_050746125.1 Terriglobales bacterium
ACGCTGGCCGCCGCCGACAGCGCCCGCACCCGCGCCGGCTCGACCGCTGGCGCCCAGGCGCGCAGCTCGGCGTCGTCTAGTTGGCGGAAGTCGCGTCCTTGGTCGAGCGTTCGCGCGATCAATTGCCCCACCTTCTCGTGCGCGTCGCGAAACGCCACCCCCGCCTCCACCAGCAAATCGGCCAGATCGGTCGCCAGCAAGGCCGGATCGGCGACCGCGGCGGCGGCGCGCTCGCGCCGCACGCCGGTGGTCGCGGCCACGCCTGCCGCCACCCGCAAGCTTGCCAGCGCCGTGTCGAAAGCGTCGAAGACCGCCTCTTTGTCCTCTTGAAGATCGCGGTTGTAGGCCAGCGGCAGCGCCTTCAAGAGCACCAGCAGCTGCGTGAGCGTGCCGATCTGCCGCGCCGATTTGCCGCGAATCAGCTCCAGCGCGTCGGGGTTTTTCTTTTGCGGCATCAGGCTGCTGCCGCTCGCGTATTCGTCGCCCAGCGCCAGCCAGCCGCACTCGGCGCTGGAGTAAAAGATCCAGTCCTCGGCCCAGCGCGAGAGGTGCAGGCCGAGCAGAGCCAGCGCGAAGGCCAATTCCGCCGCGAAATCGCGGTCGCTAACCGCATCCAAGCTGTTCTGGCTGACGGCGGCGAAGCCCAGCTCCCGCGCCAGCGCCTCGCGATCCACCGCCAACGGCGTCCCCGCCAAGGCGCCGCTGCCGAGCGGCAGCACCGCGGCGCGCCCGAAGGCGTCATCGAGCCGCGCCGCGTCGCGCAGCAGCATCTCCGCGTAAGCCAGCGCGTGATGGCCGAGCGAAACCGGCTGCGCCCGCTGCAAATGGGTATAGCCGGGAATCAGCACGTCGGCGTGCTCGGCGGCGAAGCGCGCCAGCGCCGCCAGCAAGTCGCCCAGCGCGGCATCCACCTCCGACCGCAGTTCGAGCAAGTAGAGGCGCAGGTCGAGCGCGACTTGCTCGTTGCGGCTCCGTCCGGTCTGCAGCTTGCGCGCCGCCGGACCCGCCAGTTGCTCGAGCCGCTGCGCCACCCAGGTGTGGACGTCCTCCGCCCGCCCCTCCGGCGCCTCGCCCGCCAGCCGCTCGAGCGCCGCCAACAGCGCCGCCGCCTCCGCTTCCGTCAGCACGCCCGCCCGCGCCAGGGCGCGAGCGTACGCGCGTGAGCCGCGTATCTCCGCTGCCGCCAGACGGCGGTCGAAGGAGAACGACTCGCTGAAGCGCTCGAACTCCGCCGCCGCTGGACGCGCGAACCGCCCGCCCCAAAGCTTCTGCTCTCCCATCGCCGCCTCGGCCGCTTAGGCGCCCGTCCGCCCGCGCCCGTCCAGCAGCGCGCGCGTCTTGATCGGCAAGCCGATGCAGTTGATGAAGCCGGCCGCGTCGCGCTGGTCGTACAGCTCGTTCATGGTGAACGATGCCAGATCGGTCGAAAACAGCGAATGCGGCGACTTGCGCCCCGCCACCAGGGCATGCCCCTTGTGTAGTTTCAGCCGCACTTCGCCCGTGGTCCGCTCCTGCGCCTTGTTCACCCAGGCGTCGAGCGCCTCGCGCTGCGGCGTGAACCACAGCCCGTTGTAAACCAGCCGCGCGTACTCCAGCGCCAGTTGCTGCTTTTGGAAGGCGGTCTCGCGGTCGAGCGTCAGCGTCTCCAGTTCCCGCAGCGCCGTCAGCAGCAGCGTGCCTCCCGGCGTCTCGTAGGCGCCCCGCGACTTCATGCCCACGAAGCGGTTCTCGACCAGGTCGATGCGGCCCACGCCGTGCTTGCCGCCCAGCTCGTTCAGCTTCTCGATCAGCGCCGCCGGCGCCAGCCGCTGGCCGTCCACGCTTACCGGCGCGCCGGCCTCGAAGCCGATGGCCACGTACTCGGGCTTGTCGGGCGCCTCGGCGATCGACCGCGTCAGCATCCAGACGTCGTCCGGCGCTTCCCGGCCCGGGTCCTCGAGCGCGCCGCCCTCGTGGCTGATGTGCCAGACGTTGCGGTCGCGGCTATAGATCTTGGCTTCCGTCTGCTCGATGGGGACGTGGCGGGCGCGCGCGTAGGCGATGGCGTCTTCGCGCGAGCGGATCTCCCACTCCCGCCACGGCGCGACCACCGCCAACTGCGGCGCCAGCGCCTTGTAGGTCAGCTCGAAGCGCACCTGATCGTTGCCCTTGCCGGTGCAGCCGTGCGAGAGCGCGTCGCAGCCAGTCGCCAGCGCCACCTCCACTTGCTTTTGCGCGATGATCGGCCGCGCGAAGCTGGTGCCCAGCAAATATTTGTGGTCGTACACCGCGCCCGCTTTGAGCGTCGGCCAGATGTAGCCGGTGATGAACTCCTCGAGCGCATCCGCCACCACCGCTTCCTTGGCCCCGGTCTGGATGGCCTTGGCGCGCACCTGCGCGTAGTCGTCGCCCTGGCCTACGTCGGCGATTACGGCCACGATCTCGGCGCCGTAGTTCTCCTTCAGCCAGGGAATGATGATGGAAGTGTCGAGACCGCCCGAATAAGCCAGGGCGATCTTGCGAAAACGGCGTGCGTTTTGAGTCATGTAGATTTCTGGGTTTCTCCGCGGCGGATTCAGCCGGCCTGCCGCCCGTTGCCGGCCGCCGGCCCGCCCAGCAGGCTGGCCAGCACCGCCTTTTGCGCGTGCAGCCGGTTCTCCGCCTGCAAATAGACGATGGAGGCGGGCGAATCCATCACCTCGCTGGCCACCTCTTGTCCGCGGTGCGCCGGCAGGCAATGCATGAAGCGGGCGCCCGGCGCGGCTTTGGCCATCACCGCCGGCGTCACCTGATAGCCGGCGAAGTCCCGCGCCCGCCGCGTCGCTTCCGCTTCCTTTCCCATGCTGGCCCAGGTGTCGGTATAGACTGCGTGCGCGCCGGCCACCGCCGCCCCCACCTCGTGCCTCGTCTCCAGCCGCGCGCCGGTGGTCCGCGCCACCCGCCGCGCACCCTCCAGCACCGCCGCGCTGGGCTCGTAGCCGGGCGGCGTCGCCACGCTCATCTCGATCCCCGCCAAGGCGGCAGCCTCGAGCAGCGAATGCAGCGTGTTGTTGCCGTCGCCCACGTACGCCAGCCGCAGCGGACGCGTCTTGCTCTGCGGCGACCGGAAGCCGGGAAAAAGCAGCCGCAGGCTGAGGAAATCCGCCAGCGCCTGGCAGGGATGGCTGGCGTCGCTCAGCCCATTGATTACCGGCACTCGCGCCGCCTCCGCCAGCAATTGGATCGATTCGTGCTCGAATGTGCGGGCCACGATCCCGTCCAGCCACAACTCGAGGTTGCGCGCCACGTCCATGATGTCTTCCCGCTCGCCCAGCGGCGAGTCGGTGAAATCGAGGAAAACCGTGTAGCCGCCCATCGATTGCATCGCCACGTCGAAGGTGACGCGCGTGCGCAGCGACGGCTTCTCGAAGATCATCGCCAGCCCGCGCCCCGCCAGCGCGTGTTGGTAGCGCCGCGGCTGGCCGCGCATGTCCGCCGCCAGGCCGAGCAGCGCCGCGAACTCGCGCGGTCCGAAATCGGCTAGGTCGATGAAGTCGCGGCCGGCTAGCGCCGCCAGTCCGCCGCGCGCCGGCGCCGTCCGCCGCCGCGCGGACGCCGCCGGCGTGGGAATGGGTTTGGTCTTGGCGGCAGTGGCCATCATCTCCTCCGGTCGGCTTATTCCAGCAGCCGCCGCAGCCGGCGCTCCAGCGTGGCGCGGCTCTGCGCCGTCTCGCAAACCACCAGCACGGTGTCGTCGCCCGCCAGCGAGGCCACTAATTCGCTCCAGCCTTCGGCGTCGAGCGCCGCTCCCACCCGTGGCGCCGCCCCCGGATCGGTGCGCAGGGCGAGCAAATTCTGCGCCGGGCGCACGTCGCGCACGAACTCGCGCAGCACCCGCTCGCTTTCGCTGGCGGCCGCCGCCGCGCTCGCCGCTCCGTCCGACGCCCGCGCCGCATAGCCCTCCGGCGTCTTCACCAGCCCCAGTTCTTTCAAGTCGCGCGAGAGAGTCACCTGGGTCGTGGCCAGGCCGGCCCGCCGCAGCGCCGCCGCCAGCTCCGCCTGCGAGTGGATCGGCCGCGAGCGCACCAGGTTCACGATCTGCTGCTGCCGGTACGCTTTGCTCACGATGAATAATTATTCTTCAGATGAATATTTAATCATCGCCGCCCGCCGCTGTCAATGGCCCTTCCCGCCGGCGCCCAGGAAGCCCGCCGCCCGGCGCCGATTCGCCCGCTTAGCCCACTTTGTAATGGAACACTTGCTGGCTCTGCATCCCGCCGGCTTGGACGATGGCGTGGCAGTCCCAGTCGCCGCCCATGGGAAAGGTGCCCACCCCGCTGTACACGCCGTTGCCGCGGTCGCTGAGTTGCACCACGTTCGCGCCCATGTTCATGAACGTCATCTCCAAACTCAGCCGCGCGCTGGCCCCGCTGACCGGGCGCCCCTTGGCGTCCCGCACCCGCAGCGTGAAGGTGACGTCACGGCCCACCGGCGGCGCGGCCGGCGCGGTCGTTAGTTGCATGGTGACTTGCGGCGGCGCGGCGGCGCGATGGCAAGCGGCCCCGATCCCCACCAAGATCAACGCGGAACAAATCGCCAGTCGGCGCATCATGGTCGCGGAAATCTCCCCCGCTTGACAATACCAGAGGCCGCCTTCGCCCGCGCGCCGGGGGCAACGGCTCGGTCCAAAGCCGCATCCCCGTCAGACGCACCTTTGTTGACTAGCTCGCGGGCGGCGAGCTCCCCACCCTGTGGCTGGACACGTCGGTCATCATCAAGCTGAACAAGGTCGAACGCGGCGAGCCTCTGGAGCACAGTAAGGACTTCCCCCGCGGCACAGGCCCGCAAAAGCAGTCAAGGCGGCAACCTAGAGGAAACAAATGAACCAGAATCAATCAGCACCCCGAGTCTGCCCGGTGCCTAGCTGCAGGACAAAGACGCCGCACACGAATAACTCGACGGTGAAGGCGCTCATGCGCCAAAGCCCAGACAAGGTCATCAACTGGACGAAGGGGTGCATCGTCGAACTAATCCAGTCGGTGACCGACGATGCGAACAACCGCCGCATCTTTGCGTACCTCACGCGTTGGCGCGACCCGGAAGAGCTTTACACGCGGGTTTTGTACGCGATGTTCGCCGCTCCGGCTGACCACCTTCCACATATCTTTTCAGGGGAAAGGCCCAACAGCTTTGCCGCGATGTGGGAGAAGGTGAATGAGGTCGTCTTCGAGGGCAACGGAACGCTTTTCAAGGAGCAGGTCGGCTTGGACGGCGCGGTCTTCACACCGATGGACACCTTGAACCAGAATGCCCACAACTCGTTTTCGACGATGTTGACGACGATCAGCGTCGTTCGGTCCAAACCGGAGGAGTGGCAGCCCCGCATCAAGAAGCACGTAGAACACTGGCAGAAGTACGTCGAGTACTTGAATCACATCGAACTGCTTTTCCGAGCAGGACGCAAGAAGGAAGACGTCCTTCAGGCGATCATCAACATGCACCGCCCCATCAAATGATGGGGCGACTTTGCCCGCGAGCAAGCGCGAACGCAGTGCCTCCGGTCAACCCCGTCCAAGCTCCCGCGCGCGCTCAATCACTTCCTCCTCCGTATCAAACCGAGCGCTCGCGCGTTCCGCATTGGGCCGCTTAACCGCCCAGAATTCGCCGTCGTTTACGACGTAAACCGCCCCCCGCGCCATCTACCCTCCCCCCAAGACAGGCCAACTCGCACCAGTGTAGCGGGCCATTTACTCACGATCTCAGCATTGCTAGCCCTGAGCGCCTCTTAGGCCGGCACCGCCAGCGCAGGGGCGGGCCTCGGGGCCTTGCGTCCGGCGACAAGCAGGTCGTACATTGCCTGATCTGTCAGCTTCTCAATCAGGAATTCGACCCACTCGGTTGTGTACGCGTAATCCTTGTGCAGTGCGTCATAGTGACAGAAACGCGGGTTGCACGTGCCAGGGCTTGGGCTACCCGAGGCCGGCCGCGCGACGAAATGCCGCCAACAACAAGTATGGCTGTGCATCGTGAATGAGCGCCCAATCGCGTTCCTAACCCGCTTAACCACCTCACTCGCCTTCAGTGCGCCCAAATTCGCTATCGGGAGCCCCTTGGGCTTGATTAGCGCGACGATCCGTTCCAGGTTGGCCATTTCCTCTGGTTTTGTCGGATCATATCGAACGAATTCGACCGCAAGGTCGGCCGACTTCGGGTTCGCCGCGAGCTTCGGGACAAGGAATACTCGGAAGCTGTACTCCTGCTTCGCATACACGTCCTGCCCGAGGGCTGAGCGATAGTCCTCTATGAACTTCCGGACCGAAGTAAGGTCGCGCTTTGCCAGCCCGCGCATCGCCCTAGCTTGTGCCGCGGGGCGGTCCCGCGAAAGCTGGAGAACGAAGCTGAGCGACGCACCCAACGCGAATCTGTCACCGAACATGGAACAAAGGAGGTTTTCAAAATTTAAGAGCAAAGCTTGGCACTCGCCGAAGATCTCGCGGTCGAGGGGTGCGAGCAGGCGGTGCTCGATTTTGTTCCTAAGCTTTAGGAAAAATTCCAAATTGCGCCGCTCTGGCGGATTCTGATTGCCCCAGTACTGTCGGATGCACTCCGAGAGCTCCCAGGCCCTTCGGTCGCCCTCCACCTTTTCAAACCGCCTCCCTTTTCTGTAGAAGGGCTTTTGTCGTCGCTTGAAGAAGATCGCATGGAAGAGTGCCGTCCAGGCGATGACCATCAGTACTACATAGCCGCGGGAGCGGAAGGCGCAGGTAGGTCGGTTGTATGTTTCGACGGCGAGGAGCGCAGCCTCTCGCGCCTTGGCGAGGCTAGCCCGCGCTTCCTGCGAAAGGTGAGGCATACTGGCAGCATTATAGAAGCCATAAGCTCCCCCTGGAAGCGCGTCGCCAATGACTGCGCCGCCAGCGCTGGTGCTTGCCTGTCAACGGCGCTTGACACTTATAGTCGCCTGAGTCATTCTTCGGTCGCTCGACAGAGCAGCTGGCCTGGCCACGCGAAAGGAGCTTTAACAATGGCCGCCTCCGTATCCATTCGCTGCTTACCGTAGTGGCGAACGGCCATATCCTCGGCCGGCTCTTCTCGGAGGGCGCCGATTTCGCCAGCTCCGGCATCGCCGTGCGCGGCAACCTCGCCTTCGTCCTCGGCCCGCGTGCCGCCTACGAGGTGTCCTGCCAATGAGGCTCCTTCGGCGTGTTGCGCCCGCCTGGGCACTGCCGCTTCTCCTGGGCGGCTGCGGCGGGAATCAGAGGCCGCCAATACCGGCGATCACCGACATCTCGCCACCCTACGTCATCGCCGGCACCGGCGGCTTTACCTTATCCGTAGATGTCGCGAACGTTAAGCCGAACGACGTTCTTCTCTGGAACGGAACGCAGCTGTCCACCGAGGCCGCCACCAACGGCACCCCGGGCGACTACGTTGCGCTCCTCGCCCCCGTGCCGGCCAGCTATATCGCCCAGGCGGGCAGCGCCACGATCAAGGTGCTCGACCCCGACACCGGCATACAGTCGGCGCCCGCCTTGCTCGGGATAGACCCGCCGCAGCAAGCACTTGCCGGCGTCGTCGCGCTCGTCAGCGCCGCGCCCGACGGTTCGCCCGCCGACGGCGACATCCGAGGGTCGCCGCTCGCCGCCAGCGCTAATGGCCGCTACATCGCTTTCCCGGACACGGCCGACAACCTCGTCCCCGGCTCGCAGCTCGGACTGCTGGATATCTACGCCATCAGCGCCGACGGCCACTATGTCGCCTTTGTCTGCGTCTCGGATAGCCTCCTGCCGGACAGCTACAACGGCCACGTGCAGGTTTATTTGGCCAAGACCGGGTTCTAACGCACGACCAACGCCGGATCGCTGCCCGCTGCAGCACCGGCGGCGCACCCGCGGATCTGGAAACACACCTATCGCGGCAACTTGGAGAGGCCCTGAGCGGAGCGGGCCTCCGTTGCCGGCCCAGGAATTTCCGCTAGGAAATTCCGCCTTTAACGAAGCCGGGCCGCAGCCGCGAACCGGGGCCCCCAGCGCCGCAACGGCGCTGGGGTGGGGAACCGGGGTCCCCTCTATAATCCCGGCCGCCGTGTCAAGCGTTTTGGGGCGGGCGCCGGCAGCGGCGCGGCGGCGCTGTCAAGGGCGCCCGGAGTTTGGGCGTTCATCTCGACCC
>JBOGKX010000108.1:0-2411 GCA_050746125.1 Terriglobales bacterium
GGCCTCGCCCGCGCGTGGCCGCGCTCAACGGCGAGCAGCAGGCGGCGCTGGCGGCCGTTCTCGCCCGCCTGCCGCCGGCGGGAGCGCCGGGCGTCGTGCTGCTGCACGGCGTGACGGGCAGCGGCAAGACGGCCGTGTATCTGGAAGCCATCGCCGCCGCCTTGGCGGGCGACCGCACGGCGCTCATGCTAGTGCCCGAGATCGGGCTGACGCCGGCGCTCTTCGCCGATTTCATGGACGCGTTTCCCGAGCAAGTGTCGGTGCTGCACTCCGGCCTTTCCCCCGCCGCCCGCGCCCAGCATTGGCATCGCGCCCGCCGCGGCCAATCGGCGGTGGTGATCGGCACGCGCTCGGCGGTTTTCGCGCCGCTGCCGCGGCTGGGGCTGATCATCGTGGACGAAGAACACGACGGCGCTTATAAACAGCAAGAGTCGCCGCGCTATCATGCCCGCGACCTGGCGGTGCTGCGCGGGCGGCTGGCCGGCGCCGCCGTGGTCTTGGGCTCGGCCACGCCGTCGCTCGAATCCTACGAGAACGCGCGCCGCGGCAAATACGCCCTGGCCCGGCTGCGCGCGCGGGTCGAGAGCCGTCCTTTGCCGGCGATGCGCATGGTGGATATGTGCGCGGCGTTTCGCGCCCAGGCGGCCGAGAAGCGGCAACGCGGGCAGCCGCGGCGCGATCCGCCGGCCGCGCCGCTTTCCGCCGAACTGATCGCGGCGCTGGGGGCCTGCTTCGAGCGGGGCGGCCAAGCCGTGGTGCTGATTAACCGCCGCGGTTACGCGCCGGCGGTGGTCTGCCGGGCCTGCGGACAGGCGGTAAGCTGCCGCGATTGCTCGCTCTCGCTCACTTATCACAAGCGCCAGGCGCGGCTGCTCTGCCATGCCTGTGGATTCGCCCTGGCGGTGCCGGAGACCTGCCCCGCCTGCGGCAGCGAGCACCTCTATTTCATGGGCGCGGGCAGCGAAAAGATCGAGGAGGCGCTGGCCGGGCTGTTTCCGCGGGCGCGCATCGCGCGCTTGGATCGCGACACGGCGCGCGAGCGCCGGCATTTCTCGCGCGTGCTGGCGGAGTTCCGCGCCGGCGCTTACGACTTGCTGGTGGGCACGCAGATGATCGCCAAGGGCCATGATCTGCCGGGCGTCACCCTGGTGGGCGTGCTGCAAGCGGACTGGGGGCTGACGATTCCCGACTTTCGCGCCGCCGAGCGCACCTATCAGTTGCTGACCCAAGTGGCCGGCCGCGCCGGACGCGGTACGGCCCCGGGTGAAGTCGTTTTGCAGCTCATGCATCCCGAGCATTACGCGGTGCAGGCGGCGCTGCAAGGCGACGCCGAGTTGTTCTATGAGCCGGAAGCGCGCTATCGCCGCATGCTGCATTACCCGCCTTTCGCGGCGCTGGCGCTGGCGCGCGTGCGCCATCGCGACTACGAGCAAGCGCGGCGCTGGACGGAGGAGGTTGGGCGCTTTTTAGAGCAGCGGCAAGCCGCCCATCCCGAGGTGCGCGTCGTCGGCCCGGCGCCCTCGCCGGTGCCGCGGCTCAAGGCCGAACACCGCTTCCAGTTCCTGCTCAAAAGCCCGCGCCGGCAGCCGCTGGCGGCGCTGCTGTCGGCCTTGCGCCACTATGCCGCCGCGCGGCTGCCGGCCGCCGTCCTGGCCCTCGACGTGGACCCGCAAGGCTGGGATTGAGCCCCCGGCGGCACCCATGAGTCACCGTGAGTTTGCTATGATAAAGACGCTCTGGGGAGTCACTCCGTCGGCGCCATGATTTCTTTCCGACCGACGGCCAATCGCCGTTTTAACGAATTGATGGGGGTGTTGCTGCTGGTGGCGGCGACGCTCGTCGTCCTAGCGCTCGTCTCCTATCATCCCGCCGATCCGTCGCCCGACACCGCCGGCTTCCTGACGCGGCCCGCCAACTGGGTGGGGCCGGCGGGCGCGTGGCTGGCCGATTTGCTGTTCCAGGGCTTCGGCATCGCGGCCTTCCTCCTCGCCGCCGGCCTGGCCGGCTGGGCGCGGCGCTGGTTTCTGGGACGCCCGGCGGCGGCGCGGCGCCAGAGTCCGGTCCAGGCGTGGGCGGCGCCCAGCGGTCTATTGCTGACGATGATCGCGACCGGCGCGGTCCTCGCGGAAATTCCCTGGCATTTCAACTGGCGCTCCGCGGTTCCCTGCCAGGGCATGGCGGGGACGCTCCTCGCCAATGCGCTCATCGCGCTTTTCAATCCCTTGGGCGCGGGCATCCTGACACTGGCGGCGCTGATCGTCGGCATCTTTTTGTGCACGCGCTTTTCGTTCACGGCAGCCCGCGATTGGATGGTGCTGCGGCTTGGTCCCTATGCCGGCCCGGCGCTGCGGCCGCTGCTGGCGCCCTACCGGGCGCTGGTGGCATGGCGGCAGCGGCGGCAGGCGCTGGTG
>JBOGKX010000109.1:0-39084 GCA_050746125.1 Terriglobales bacterium
ATCTTACTGAACGCCGCCTTGAAGGCCCGTTTGGCGATCATACCGGCTTCTACTCGCTGGCCGATCACTATCCGGTGCTGCACCTCACCGCCATCACACACCGGCGCGAGCCGATTTATGCGACCACCATCGTGGGCAAACCGCCGATGGAAGACGGCTGGATGGGCGAGGCGGTGGGGCGCATCTTCTTGCCGCTGATGCAAATGCAGTTCCCGGAAATCGTCGACATCAACATGCCGCTGGAGGGCGTGTTCCACAACTTGATGCTGGTCTCGATTCGCAAGTCCTATCCCGGACACGCGCGCAAGATCATGAGCGGCATCTGGGGGCTGGGGCAGGCGATGTTCACCAAATGCATCGTCGTCGTGGATCACGACGTGGACGTGCAAAACCTCCCCGACACCGTGCTCAAGGTGCTGAACAACATCGATCCCGAGCGCGACATTCAGTTCACGCTGGGGCCGATCGACGCTCTCGACCACGCCTCGCGGCTGCCGAACTTCGGCTCCAAGATGGGCGTCGACGCCACCCGCAAATGGCCTAACGAAGGCTTCGCCCGGCCTTGGCCCAAGGAAATCCTCATGGACTCGGCCACCAAGCGCCGCGTCGACGAGCTGTGGCCGACCCTCGGCCTCTAGCCCCGCGCGCGGCCGATGTACAATCCCGCCATGCCGTCGTCGCTGCTGCTGGCACTTTACCGCGGTGACCGGGAAGGCGCGCGACAACTGGCGCTCGGCGGAACTCTTGACGTGTTCGAGGCCGCGGCACTGGGCGACGCCAGCCGCCTCGAAGCGCTCGTAAGGGAACAGCCGGGACTGGTGACGGCCTGGAGCGAAGATGGCTTCACCGCCTTGCATCTCGCCTGCTTTTTCGGCCATGCCGAGTGCGTGCGGTATCTGATCGCGGCCGGCGCAACGCTCGAAGCCGAGGCCCGCAATGCGATGCGCGTGCGGCCCCTGCACAGTGCGGTGGCCGGGAGCTGCGCCGAATGCACTCGCGCGCTCCTGGCCGCCGGCGCCGATCCGAACGTCCGTCAGGCGGGCGGCTACACTCCACTGCACGCGGCGGCGCAAAACGGCGCCGCCGAAATCGAGGCCCTGCTGCGGCAACACGGCGCCGACATCGCCTTGCGCGACGATCGCGGCCGCGGCGTCGACGACTTTCGCCCCGCCGCCCCGTAGCGGAAACGAACCGCAAAATTCGTCGTTCTTGTCGGTTCGTCGGAGGATGATTTGCTCAAGGACCTGCGCAAAAGCATCGCCCACTGCGGCCAGGTCTCGGTTATTACGAAGGAGCCCAGGACCGCGCGCGCAGCGGTACAAACAACGTGACGGCTGCGCGGGGGGCCGGCATGGGCGGCAATCAAGAACCGCGCCGCGCGGTCAGCCACGGCTCGCCAAGTCCGAGCACACCGACCCACTCCTCGATGTAGCCAAGGTCCAGGCTGTCTCCTTGCGTCGTGATGATCCCGCGGGCATCCGCCAACTGGCGCTCGGAGCCGCTTCGCTGAGCCCAATCCAATTTGGCGATCAGCACGTCTTCGGGCGCGGCTACGTAAACCTTTTGCCCCGCTACCACAAGCTGCTGGCGCCGGCCCGGCGTAGAGTGAGTCGGCAGCAATGATAAAATCCACCTTCCATCCGCTGGCAATATCAATGACATTGAACATGCCACGGCTGGCGAGGGCGGCGTGCGCCTGCGATTTGTCGGCGTAATACTCCGAACCCGGAAATTGCTCTAGCAGCGCTTCGAGCTCTGCTCGCGTCGGGGCAATGACAATATCTAAGTCGAGCGTGGAGCGGGGGACGCCATGCGCGGCGCCGCGACCGAGCCCGTCAGCATATAGGGGACCGGTACCCGCTCCAAGGCGCTCACCACGCGCGCCAGCAGCTCTTCCAGCCTCACTGCGGATCGGGCGGCGTGCCATACATCAGCCGCAGCAGCTCGCGGCGCAGGCCCGCATCGTCCAGATCGCGCCTGCGCGCGCGCAGGCCCGCAAGCGCCAACTCGCGAATAGTGTCACTCATTTCCAGGGCGATCTGTAGGCGCTGCTCGGCGGTCATGCGACGAAAGATCGACTCTTGAATGGCTAGCGCGCGCGCCGTTGTGTCCGTCGCCATGCACCTTAACTTTACGCCAGTCCAAGCGCTGCCCGGCGTGCTGGCGCGGGAGACGGGGATCGAAACCGCGACATCAAGCTGGGGAAGCTTGCACTTGTTTCTCGCACCTTGCACGGTCCTGGAAATCAGCCAAGTTCGACGAATTTCGATGGCGAATTGATGGCGAGTCGGCTCGCGCCGGCCCGAAGCTGCCTCGTTCGTCCTACAACGTTGACTTCGATGTTGATGTTGAAAAGGGGTTCAGCGGCTCTCCGGTTCTCGACACCTGATCGGGATGATTTGCCGTTCTCGGCCGCTCCGGCCGGATCGGGTATCTCTCCATACGCGTCGCGGCGAGGCTCCAGGCACCGGCGCGGAGCCTTACGCGCCCCCGGTAGCGAGCCACAACGCGGTCACGGCGACGATGATGACGCAGGTGGTCCAGGCGACGGCATTGGCGAAGCGGCGATTGCGGTATTCGCCCATCACCGCTTCCTTGTTGATCAAGATCAGCATGAAAACCAGCACCACGGGCAGCAAGATGCCGTTTGCGACCTGCGACCAGATGATCACCCGGATCAGCGGCAGGTGCGGGATCAGCACGAATCCGGCGCCGGCAGCGATCAGCAAGGTATAAAGCCAGTAGAAGGCCGGGGCCTCGGCGAAGCGTTTATCCACGCCCGACTCGAAGCCCAGGCCCTCGCAAATGTTGTAGGAAGTGGCCAAGGGCAGAATCGCGGCCGAGAGCAGGGCGGCGTTGATCAGCCCGACGGCGAAGAGCAGCGAAGCGTAACGGCCGGCGAGGGGGCCCAGCGCCATGGCGGCATCGGCCGCGCTTTTGACATCGTGGCGGCCGGCCACGAAGAGGGTGGCGGCGCAAGCGGCGATGATGAAAAAGCTCACCACGTCGGTGATGACGCAGCCGCTGATCACATCCCAGCGGCTCAGGCCGTATTCCTTCTTGCCAATGCCCTTTTCGACAATCGAGGCCTGCAAATAGAACTGCATCCAAGGGGTGATGGTGGTGCCGATCAGCCCCAAGACCATCACCAAATACGCGGAGTCGCGGCTGAAAGTCGGAATCGCCAGCCGCTGCATGGCGAGCCCCCAATTCGGATGGGCGAGAAAGGCGGAGATGGGATAGGCGAGGTAGATGAAGGACAAGGCGATCAGCACCTTTTCCACCGGCCGATAGCTGCCTCGCACCACCAGCGCCCATACCAGGAAGGCCCCGATCGGCACGACGATGAACTTGCTGACGCCGAAGATGCCCATGCCCGCCGCCAGGCCCGAAAACTCGGCGGCGATGTTGCCGAAGTCGGCGGCGCCCAACACCACCATGGCGAAAAACGTCCAGCGAAAGCCGAACTCTTCGCGAATCAAGTCGGAAAGGCCCTTGCCCGTGGCGGCTCCCATGCGCGCCGACATTTCCTGCACCACGATCAAGGCGATGGTGATGGGCACCAGCGTCCACAGCAGCAGATAGCCGAACTGCGCTCCCGCTTGCGAGAGGGTGAAAATTCCGCCCGGATCGTTATCCACGTTGGCGGTGATGAAGCCCGGCCCGAAGACGGCGAAAAAGAGCGCCAGCCGCACTTGCCAACTCCGCCACCAGCCGCGCCGCGGCCGCCGGCGCAGCCGCCGTTCCGGAGCTGGCGCGGCGACGGGCCCGATGGTTGCGTTTTTGCCGGTAGTCTCCGCCATCGCCTAAAAATCCACGTGCAGACGCCCCGACCACACGGTCAGCGGGCCGCGGGCGTGATTGTAGCCGGGGTCGTGAATGTTCTGCGCATCGGCGGAAACAAAGACACCCCGCCATACATGGGCCGTGTAATAGGCTTCGAGAATTTGTTCGCGGCGATACTCGAGGGCGCCGTCGCCCAACAAAAAGCCCAGCCCTCCCGCCTCCAGATAAGCCCGGTGGAGCGCTCCCAATCCGTTGCTGGCGAGGGCAAGCCCGATTTTGTCGCCGGGTCGGCGCCAGGCCGCGCCGCCCCAATCGCCGCCGAACTCCAGGGTGTTTTCCGCCTCCGTATAAACGAAGCTCTCGTTGTGGCCGTCGTTCCAGCCGGCGCGTCCGAAGATGCGCACCTGGTCGGGCAGGCGTTGCTCCCAGTTCAAGCCGAAGCCAAACTTATGCCGCCCGGCTTTGCGGCTGGCGGTAATGTCGGGCACGGACGCTTGGCCGGCGCGCCAGGCAGCCAGCGCCTGCGCGTAGCTGCCCATGCGGGCGTAGTTCAAGTAAGCCAGCAGCCGCAAAGTTCCGCCCTGGCGGCGGCCGTTGTCGCGCTCCAACTCGAAATTTTCCGAGCGCGCGCGCGCCAGGTTCCAATCCAATGCCAGGCCATTGGCGACCTTGGGCATCAGCGCCTCGGCAAAGTGAGCCGCCCAGGGGCCGGAATGGTATTCGAGGTCGAAGCCGACGGTGTAGCCGCGCGTGTCGGCGGCGTAATCGTAAGCGCCATCGTTGTCCACCGTCCAGTTCAGGAATTGCAGGTGACTGTCGCTGCCGACGCTGTTGGCATCGAAAAAATCCACCAAGCTGAATTTGCCCAGGTAGCACTCGAGCCGGCGCGAGCTCTGCCGCCGCGCCAGCGAGAGATAGCCGGGCGCGACGGTTTCGCTGCCGCCACTCAAGTTCCAGGACCAGTGCAAAAGAAATCTGGCGATGTAGGGGGCGGGTCCTAAGTCCGGATTGCGCACCACATCGAGGTTGGTGTACCCGGCCAGACCCAAGGCATCGCTGATGCCTTTGCCGCCGGCCGATTCCAGGTCGAACAGCAGATCGAGATTGGGCGCGAGCCGCGCGCCAGTGTAGAGGGTTTCCACCGCCGAGATGTCGAACTCGGCACCGGCACGCAGACTATTGGGACCGAAGTATTGGGCGGGAAAGGAGCCGTGGCCCTGGCCGATGGTGTTCCACTGCGCCGCCCACCAGAACCAACTCGGCACGGCATGGGCGCCAGGAGGGTCCTGGGCGGCGGCATGTCGGGATGGGACGAACAGGGCGGCGGACAGGGCCAGCAGCAGCAGGCCCGGTGGCGCGCTGGGACGCATCACGCGGCGCGCCCCGCCGACCAAGGCGTGAAAAAAGATCAGCATGCGGTTCCTTCTCGCCACGCGACGCGGGAAGGAAGCCGCCGTAACTAGAAGCGTTTAGGCGAGTTTCCGCCGCGGTTGCGGGCCGGTTGTGGGCAGGGAACTACTGCCACCAGAGTCCGTTTCGTTACTCATAGACGGGGCCGTGCCAGGCACGGCCAAGATCATTCTCAATTTAGCCGTCCGGGCCGGATGCGGTCAATTGAAAACGGCGAGGGCGGCAGCTTGTACCCTGTAAGGCATGGCCCGACTTCGCCCCTGGCTCGCCTTGATCGCCGCCGCCGCGCTCGCCGGCCCGCTGGTGGCGCGCGCCACGGCGCCGCCAGCGTACTTTGTCGCCTGGCGTAATGCGGTCAGCAACGGCGATGCGGTGGCTTTGTCCTCGTTCTATTCCACGCAGCCGCGGCTGGAAGTCTTGGTCTCCACCGGCGCTTTTGACGACATCGCGCGCGAGGTCAATTTTTGGGCACGATGGCGCGGCGCCGGCCTCACGCAGCTGGGGATTGACATCATCGCCGCGCGGCGGGCCGGCCCCGGGCTCGAGCAGGTCTACTTTCAGGCGGCGCTGCCGGTTCGCACCCGCTCGGGGCCGCAGACGTTCTACCTTTTTGCTTCGCAGACTTGGCAGCATCAAGCCGCGGGCTGGCGCATCATCAGCGCCAGCCGCAGCGATTTGAGCCGGCTGCGCCAGCCCGATTCGCTCGCTGCCAATTTATATCCGCCCGGCGCCGACGCACGGCGAGACATAGCCGCCGGCCTGGCGCGCGCCCATCGCCGCCATACACGCGTGCTGCTGATTTTCGGCGCCAACTGGTGTTACGACTGCCATGTGCTCGATCTAGCCTTCCGCCACTCCGATCTCACCCCGCTGCTGGAGGCCAACTATGAAGTCGTCGACATTGACGTAGGAGAGTTCAACCGCAACTTGGATATCGCCGCCCAGTATGGCGTGCCGCTCGCCAAAGGCGTTCCCGCCTTGGCCGTGCTGGCGAGCGACGGCCGCCTGCTTTATAGTCAGAAGAATGGCGAGTTCGAGGCGGCGCGCGCGCTGGGGCCCGACGATCTCGTGGCGTTTCTTACTCGCTGGAAAGCCGAGGCGCATTAGCGGCGCGGTGCGTCCGCGCATGGCCAGCGGCCCCGAACATGTACTAGAATAGGACCTTTCAATCAGAACTCATCATGACCGCCATCAGCAATGCTATTCGTGAATTGGAAAGCCAACTGAAGCAGATTCAGTCCGCGCTTTCGGTCCTCCACGGCTTAGACGGCAAGGGCAGATCCGGGGGCGGGCGCCGCGCGATGTCGGAAGCCGGCCGGCAACGGATTATCGACGCGCAGCGCCGCCGCTGGGCGAAGTTCCGCTCCGCCAAGGCCAAGGGCGCCTCCGCCGCCTAGCGCCGCAGCCGGCCGAGACCTGCGTGCTAATCTAAGTGCGAGCGGGAGTAGTTCAGCGGTAGAACGCAAGCTTCCCAAGCTTGATGTCACGGGTTCGATCCCCGTCTCCCGCTCCAGCTAGGACACTGAATCCGTTGCGGTTCTGAAAAGGCTCCGGTGCCGATTTTGGCGGGCGGAAACCGCGAGTTTCGGTGTCGCTACGCCCAAGGCCAGCGCTCGACCCACTGCGCGGCGAGGTAGAACAAGCAGTACAGCCACAGCAAGCCGAGAGCGGCGCCGGCGATATGCCAGACCAAGGCCCAACGGCGCGGTGCCGTGCCGCCCGGCTCCTGTCCACGCCGCAGGCAGGGGAGGCAGACCATCGCGCCGCGGTCTTCGGTGACGCATTCGCGGCAATAAGCGCGCTGGCAGCGCGCACACAATGCGGCGGCCTCGCGCTCGGCATGAAAGTGGCAGCGTGCCAGGCGCAGGTTCATGGCTGCTCCGGCGGCGGCAAATAATGCCCGTCATGGCTAAGGACGAGGCCGGCCAGGGCGAGCAGCAGATCCAAAATGCCGACGAGGATCAGCGGCCAGCCCTGCATGAGAGCCATCTCTTGGCGAAGCATCTCGGGCGGCACGCCGCGCGCCGCGCTGCTCACCACCCAGCCGATAGCGCCGAAGACGGCTGCCAGATAGGCGCCCACCGTCAGCCCAAGCGTGGCCCACGCCCAGATGCGCAACGAAGGCACGACCTCTAAAAGCGATACGTCGAGCAACGCCATCAACAAGCTCACCAGGAACACGGCCGTGAATAGCGCCCCATAGAGGGGCGGGACAACCAAATGCCCGGCGCGCACTAGGTTCAAGAAGCCGCCAGCCACCAAGACGCCGATCAAGACCCACAGGCTCCAACTGAAGCGGCCGTGGGCATAGCGCCGCCGCCGGCCCGGAGCGGCTGCGGGTACGGCTGCCTCTGCCACCCTCAAGTCCAGCGCCACGACCGTCGACGCCGGCAATCGGCCCTGCGTCGCTTCTGCCCGCTGCCGCAGTTCCGCCAGCACGCGGCGGCTGGCGCGCAGCCGGCGCGCCAGGGGCCCGCGCTCGGCGCCATGCACGGTGCGCAGTTCGGCGTCGGCCGTGGGCCCGAGCACCGCTTCGGCGATCAAAACCGCCGCCAGCGCGGCCGCCAGCCAACCCGGGACACGAGGAACTCGCAAGGCGGCGAACATCCAGATCGCTAAACCGAAGCCAACGGCCTCTATGCCCGCCCGCCACCACAAACCGCGTGTCGGCCAAACCATGGCAGTCTGAAGGTCGGCGTAAAAAAAGCGCCGATAGCGGACCACGAAGCTGCGACGTTCCGCCAGCAGCAGGTGATCGTCACCCCAGTACCAGCGCCGTTGCAAGAACGGGCCTCGAGTCGCTGCGGCGCGGCGATAGGAAGAGGCGGCCATGGTCACAAGTGGGCGGCGTGGCGAACGCCGGGGATGATCAGCAAGACCCACACCGCCAGCGGGCCGCAAATCAAGAGCAGTGCCAGCGGAAAGCGCCAGCGGCCGCGCGGCACCAGCGCCCGGCGCGGCGTGTTCCAGTAGCGGCAGGCGAGATAGGCGATCACGGGCGCCGTCAGGACGCTCAGCGGCCAAACGATCCAAGAGGCGAACGCGATCGTCAAGGCCATGGCGTCATATTGCGTCTCTTCGCTCTTCAGCGTGGCCAGCCCGCCGCCGGTCCGCGCCGCCTCCAGGCACACCGGGCACCAGATGCGCCCTTCGACCTCCAGTTCGCAGAGCGAGCAAAGAAACCGCCCGCACGCATGGCATGGCGCATGGGCGGCGCTCGCCACATGAAAGAAGCAGACGGCCTCGCCGCTCCCGGCCATCTGGGATTCGGCGCCGGCGGAGGGCGGGCCCCCCGCCGCCCGCGGCAACACGATTGCCAGCACCTCGGCGCCGCACGCCGGGCACGGGTTCGGCCGGCCGCCCTCGACATCGTCCAGCTCCAGCCGCGTGCCGCAGCGCGGGCAGACGGCAATCACGGCATTCGCGGCGGTGGCGAAAAACGCAGGCGGAAAGCTCATGAGGCGGCGCCAGCTTCAGCGGCGCGCCACGACCAACGTGCCGCAAATCTGGTCGTGCAGCGCGCGCTTTTGCCGGTCGAAGGCGGCCATGATGTAGCCGATGAGAAGAATGATGCCGCTCAAGATCTCGGCCAGAGCCCGCGCCAGCGCCTTGCCGTAGCTGATCGCCGTGCCGTCGGTATTCACGATGACCGCGCCAATCGCCATTTTGCCCACTGTCGCGCCCCAGCGACCGTTCATCCAGGTCGAATAGGCGAGCGTAACGACGATGCTGGCGAGGTTCATCAAGAGCTGCATGCCGAGAAATTGGCTCGCCACGGGAGCGCCGGCGCGGTTCGCCGCCGCCGCCGTCGCGATAACCGACCCCATAAACACGAACCAGAGCGGAATCAGCAGCACCCCGACCACGATCCAGTCCAGGATCTTAGCCACCAAGCGGATCCAAAAACCCTGATAGCGTAAGGCGGCGGCGGCGGTGGGAGCGCCCTCCTGCAAGTGCCGCAAAAACGATGGTTTGCAACCGGCGCAGACGGGTACGCCGGCGATGGTCACCAAATCGGCGGTGGCGGCGGCGCGGCCGCAATGACCGCAGAACGCGGTGGTAGTTGCCATTCCTTGCCCTCGCCCAGCACCGCTCGCGCCGGCGCCGGGATGCGTGGTTTATACCACGAAATCTGGCGTGTGTCCCGGCCTCTGTTGATCCTAGCCCTGCGCCCTATTCCTGCTGGCCGTAATCGACTTCGACGCGACGCATGCGCTGCGCGCTCAGCCACACCAGTGCCGCGCTCAGCACAAGCAGCGTCGCGATGGCGGCGGCGGGCGTGGTCGGAGGCGCGATAAACGCGATCGAGTGAACGGCCGGGGGCAGCGGCGCCAGCGCCTGCAAATAGTGCAAAACGCTCAGCCGCTGCAAAAGCGGCGGCAGCAAGAAGTTGATCCATTCCCAGCCGTACACGGCCAAAATTGGGAACACCGGATTGACGAACAGCAGGCCCAGCAACGAAAAGAGCGCGCCGTACGCCATGCAGGCGAGGACGGCGATGCCGAGATAGGCGAGCGTCTGCCCCGCCCCGCCCGGCCAACCGGCCAGCGCCAGCGTCGCCAGCGTGGCGCCGCCAAACAGCAGGAAAGACACGGCGCAGCCGGCGCCGTACTTGCCCAGCAGGATGGACGTTCGCGGCAGCGGCGTCAGAAAAATGTAATGCAGGCTGCGCGTGGCCAGCTCGCCCCGCACCAGCGCGACGAAAAGCCAGCCGCAGCCGAAAAAGATCACCGTGCGCAGAATCAGGGCGTCGAAGATTCCGGCCACGACCTCGGCGGCGCTCTGCGGATCGCCGAAGAGCGGTCCCACCCCATGCGCCCGCGCCACCGCCAGCGCGGCCACCAGCGCCACCGGCAACGCCGCCAGCACGTAAAGACCGGCGGCGCGGCGGGCCAGCAGATTGCGCCGCGTCTCGAGGCCAAAGAGCGCCGCCAGTTGCCGCCGCCGGCGCCCGCCGTCGCGAGCGGGCGGGGAAGCCGCCGAGGCTATGGCGTCGAGCGTGCCGGGGCCGGCCGTGACGTTCACGACGCTCCTCCTTCGAGCAGCAGCCGATATACGGCATCCAGGTTTTCATCCACCGGCGCCACCGTCTCCAGGCTCAATTCGCCCGCCGCCGCCAGGTGGTTCAGGAACAAAAAAAAGGCGCCGGGCTCGCGCGTCCGCGCCAGCAAGCCCTCCACCCGGCCTTGCCCTTCGGCCAAGCGCGCTTCGCTGATGCGCTGCTCGGCGAAGAGGCGCGCCGCCAGCCACTCCGGCCGGTCGCAGCGCACCAGCACCTGCAACGGATGCTCGCGGATTTCCTCGCGCACGCTGGGCACGCTGCCATCCCCAATCACGTAGCCGTTTTGCATCAGCACCACGCGGTCGGAGAGGCGATCGACTTCATGCAGGATATGGCTGGAGATGATCAGGCAGCGCCCCTCGTCCGCGAGCGAGCGAAACAGCACGGCGGCCTCGGCGCGGGCCAGCGGATCGAGTCCGTTGAGCGGTTCATCGAGCAGCAGGACGCGCGGTTCATGGGCCAGCGCCAGGGCCAGCCGCACCCGCTGCCGCATGCCCTTGCTGAATGCCGCCAAGGGGCGGCCGGCCGCCTCGCTCATGCCCGTCCGCGCCAGCGCAAGCGCCGCCAGCCGCCGCGCCTCGGCTGCGGCGAAGCCGCGCAGCGCCAATTGCGATTGCAAAAAACCGCCCGCCGTCATGCCCGCGGGAAACGAGTCGTAGCCCGCGCAATAACCGAGCTGCGCGTAAAACCGCTCCGGTTGCTCCGGGGTGAGGCCTAAAATCGCGAACCGCCCTTGCGTCGGCCGTACCAGCCCGCTCAATAGGTTCAGCAGCGTGGTCTTGCCGGCGCCGTTCGGTCCCACCAGGCTGGTAATGCCCGGCCCAATCTCGAGCGAAACGCGGTTGACGCCCAAGACGTCGCCATAGAACTTCGAAACCTCCTCCAACCGCAGCAGCGGTTCCGTGCCGCTCATCCTCGCACCTCTTCCCAGGCGCGCAAGCGGCGGTGCAGCAATAAAAGGCACAAGCCGCAGATGGCGGCGGTAGCCAGCCAGGCGCTCCAAACCGGTGGCGGCCCGAGGATCTCGACGACGCGCCGGCCGTTGGCGATGAAGAAGCGATGCTCCGGCGCGCCGAACCCGAAGAGCCCGCCCCAGATCGTTTGCACGTTGCCGATTGGGCTGATCAGATCGGCCCAGCGGCGGCTCAAGAAATGGTCGATCACCCCGGCCACCAACCCGGGAATGAAGAGCAGGCCGACAAAGGCGGCACTGGCGGCCAGCCGCCGCTTCAGCCAGGCCGCCAATGCAAAGGCCAAAAGGGTCAGCAAGACCACCCAAAGAATGCCCGCCAGCGCAATCGCCGCCGCCAGCCGCGCCTGCGCAACCGCCCACCCGGCGCCCGCCAGATAGGCCTGCAACGCGAAGAGTAACAGCCCCGGCGCCCAGGTCACGGCGGAGAGCAACAGCAGCGGCGCCGCCATCTTGCCCAGCACGTAATCGGCGCGCCCCAGCGGGCGGCTGAAGTAAAGCGCCAAGCCGTTGTTGGCCAAGTCGCGCGCCAGCAAGGGCGGCGCGACGATCAGCGCCAGCACGAACGCGATCGCCGCCTGCACGCTCAGGAACGTCGCGAAAAACGCCGCGTCGATCGGCACCAGCCGGCTGATATCGAGGTCGAGCGCGCGCAGCGCCGCCAGGTTGTAGTGGAGATAGATGAGGATGGCGAAAACCAGCCAGGAAACGCCGGCGCCATTGAGCAGCAACAATACCGCCTTCGAGCGCGTCGCTTCCCTCCAGCTCCAGCGAAACAAAACGCCCGCGCGCCACCCGCCCGCGCGTGGCGCCGGCTCGGCGCTGAAGTTGGGTTCGCGCCGCGTCATGGCTCCGCCCGCGCCGCGGCGGGACGCCCCGGCGCTCCCGCCAAGGCCGCCAGGACGGCCGACTCCGGTTCCACCGCGCGCAGGAAGATTTCTTCGAGCGAATCGCGCTTGTATTCGAAGCGCCGTAGCTGCACTTGATGGCGGTCGGCCAACCCATGCAGTTGGCGCACTTCCACCTGGGCCGGCAGCACCACGCGCAGCCGCTCGCCCGGCGCCTGCGCGCACTCGCAGCCGAGGCCGGCCAGCCCGGCCAGAAAGGCCTCGCGGTCGCCGCCGCGCGCTTCGAGCAGGAGAAATTTGCGGTTGGTGCGCCGCTCCTCCTCGAGATTGCAGCAGGCGGCGATGCGTCCCGAGCGCAGGATTAAAATCTCGTCGCAGCACTCCTCGACGTCGCGCAGCAAATGGCTCGAAAGAACCAGGCGGGTCCGCCCGCCGTCGCGAATCTCGCGAATCAGCCGGATCATCCGCTCCCGCGCCGTGGGATCGAGGGCGTTCGTGGGCTCATCCAAAAAAATCAGGCTGGGGCCGTGCACGATGGCCTGGGCCAGCTTGGCCATCTGCTTCATGCCGGAGGAATAAGTTTCGATCGGCCGGTAGCGGACCTCGCCCAGGCCGGCATAAAAAAGCGCCTCGTGCGCGCGCTCCAGCGCGGCGCGCGGAGCCAGCCCGGAGACCTCGGCCATCAGCCGCAAAAACTGGATGCCGCTCATGCCGGCGATAAACGCATCCCGCTCCGGCATGTAGCCCAGGCTGGCGCGCGCCGCCGGCCCCCCGCGGGCGACCTCGCGGCCGAGCACGCGAGCCGAGCCGGTGGCGGCATGAAAACCCAACAGGGCGTGAATCAGCGTCGTCTTGCCCGCCCCATTGGGGCCTAACAGGCCGATGGCGCGGCCGCGCAACTCGCAACTCAGCGCGTGCAGGATCGGCCGCCCGCCCAGCGCGACCGAGAAATCCCGCAACTCGATGATCGGCGCCTCCGCCATCGTTCCATGCTATACGCTGTCCAGCCGCGGCTAGTTCCCACCGTGGACGGCGCGCTCGATGAGCTGCCGCACGTCCAAGCCGTTGGGCGCGCCCAGCAACGACCCCAAGCCGAAGCCGAGCGGGCCCGTCGCTCCATTCATCGCCACGCGAATGCTATCGCGGCCGGCATAGGCGCAGGCGGCGTTGGGCGCCTCGGCGCCCAGTTGCCGCAGCGAATCCCGCTGTTGCGGCGAAATCCCGCTCGCCCCCGGCAAGCTCAACAGCGACTGCAAGGCGGGCGCGAGGTCCTGGTAGAAAACCGCCGAGCAGTTCACTTCCTGGTCGCGCGGCAGCGCCGCCAGGAATTGCGGCGCGCGGGCGAGATTGTAATTCGCATCGTGATAACGAAGCGCTTCCGCCAATAGGCCGATCCGGGGCGCCAGCAATAGATAGCCGCCGCTGAGCGTGTAATCCACTTCGGCCGGCGTGCCGGGCAAGATCAAGCGGGTGTAAGTTTGCCCTCCGCTTTGCGACTCCTCCGCTTCGAGCTGCGGGCGCCCATGCGCCAGCGCCTGCTGGTTCCATGCCGAGACGAACTGCCCGATGGCTTGCTGCAATGCCGCCGGGTCGTTCACCTCGACGATGACCTTCCAAGCCGGCGTCGGCAGGATGGGGCCGTCCAAGGCAAAGGCGAACTCGGTGCCGAGCGAGGCGGCCAATCGGGCCGGGTCGAAGCCCAGCTTTTGCAGGTCGTCTGGTTTCCCGTGCGAATGCAACAGGCCGAGCACGTCGCCTACGATGGCGCTCGGCTGCTTGATCTCCGCCGCCACCGCCATCTGCGGGCGGGGAGAAATATACGCCAAGGCGCCCATGGCGGCCGGCGGCCCCAGCCACGAAGCGATGCCCGTGCGCGCGTCGGCGAAGGACAAGGTCGCATGGTCGGACGTGCCCGCGGACGAGACTTGTTGCGTGGCGACGAAATATGCCAAATTGCTCACGCCCAACTGCTTCATCCACTCGCCGCCGCCATGCTCGGCTTGCGCCTGGGCCACGATGCTGCGCACGTCCGCGGCCACCAGTACGCTCACGCCTTGCTGATAGGCGGCGGCAATGCGGTCGTAAAAGGGCGACGCGGCAAAGCCGGTCCCGCGCGGTTGCGCCATCCGCGCCTCCAAGCGGCGCAAGGGGCTCAACTCGGGCGATGCGGCCAGCAGGCCGTTGTCCAGCCAGACGTAGATGTCGGCGCCCGCGATCGTTGCCGCCTGCGCCGGATCGCCGACGAAAGCGATGCGTGGCTGGCCATGCCCTTCCGGCTTCAATTGCCGCAAGCGGATCGTGAGATCGGCGGGATTGTTGGTTTGCGCCAGCACCAGAAACCCGCTCGGCCCTCCGCCGTTCGAGTCGGCCGCGACGATGACTTCATCGCCCAAATCCGCGCCCAGCGATTGCAGCTCGTTGATCGTCGCGGCCAGGTCGCCGGCATCCCCGCGCCGGCTCCGCCACCAGGCGCGCAGCGCCGGATCCTGTTGCAAATGCTCTTGGACGACTTGATAGGATTGCGCCAGCGTATTACCGAGATTGGGCAGCGCCGCGAAAAAAACCGTACCGGCGGGAACCAGCGGCAACAGCGGCGAGGCATAGCGCAGTCCGGGATAAGGAACCTTGCGCAGATCCGCCCGCAGCGAAGAGACGCTGGCCAGCAAGGCCAGGTAGTGGCTGGCGTCGCGGCTCCAGGCAAAGGCGTCGCTCAGCGGCGCCGCCGCCAGATCGGGGCTGCTGGCGAACTGCTGGCCGGGCGCCAGCAGCACTTGCTCGCCGTCGTGGTCCACCCGCACCTGGCCGGCCAGCACCGCCACGCGTGCGCCGCGCAGGCCCTCCGCCACGGAAAACACCGTGCCCTTCACGCTCACCAGCGCGCCTTGGGCGGCGACATAAAGGTGGCGGCCCGGCCCTTGCCGCGCCGCTTGCACGATCACCGCGCCGCGATGCAACTCGAGTGTCGTGCCGCGGCGTGCGGCCGTTACGGAAAACTCCGACTGCCCGCCCACCTCGACTTGGCTGCCGTCGGCGAGCCGCACGACGGCGTCGGCGCGCGCGCCGGTGCGCACCCATTCGCCATACGCCAGCCGTTTGCCGCGCCATGGCGTCAGGCCGCCCGGCGAGTCCAGCCGGTAAATTGGGCCCGAGGCGGCCAGCACTTCCGCTTCGCCGCCCATGGGCGCCAGGGCGCGATAGGCGAAAATCGCGACCGCTACGGCCACGGCCGCGGCCAGGGCGGCCGCCACCGGCCATGCTGGTTTCCAGAATGCCCGGCGCCGCGACGGCCCGGGCGAGTTGGCCGCCGCTGTCGCGCCCGCGCGCAGTTCCTTCATGGCCAGCCGGCAAGCCGGGCAGTTTTGTAGATGATCTTCGATCAGCAGTTGTCGCGCCGCGCTCGGGCGTTCGCCGCCGCGGACGATGGCTTCGAGATCGGCGCGTATTGCCGCGCAGCCGGCCAGCGCGCCGCTCGCCGGCGTGTTTTGGGCCTCCGCCAGCCGGTTCCACACGCGGGCGGCGGATTGATCGCTCGCCCCCGGCGGCGGCTCGAGCGCGCGCAACTCGGCGCACAGGCGCTCCACAAGCTCTCGTGGCGCTTTCCGCTCAGACATGATCGACCTCCCGATTGTCGAGACCCCAATAGGCCCCCAGGCTCTTGCGCAGTTGCTGGCGGGCGCGGTGCAGCGCCACGCCCACCGTCACGCGCGACATTCCCAGTTGGCGGGCGATGCTGGTGTTGTCGCATCCCTCGAAATAGCGCAGCGTGAAAATTTGCGCCGCTCGCGGTCCCAATTGCGCCACAGCGTCCCGCAAGGCGGCTTGTAGCTCCGCATTGTCGTGCTGCCGCTCCGGGCCAGGGCGCGGGCAGGGCACCTCGGACAACATCTCCGCCGCCGCCCCGCCGCGGCAGCGCGGCCGTTGGCGCAGCAGATCGAGGCAGGCGTTCACCGCCATGCGGTGGATGTAGCCGGCCGGCTCGTCCGTAAGGTGGTAGGATTCCAGCCCCCGCGTCAGGCGCAAAAAGACCGCCTGCAGCACGTCTTCCGCGTCCGCCATGCTGCCCAGCATGCGGTAGGCGGTGCGCAGCACCCGCGCGTGGTGGGCGCGAAATAGCGCCTCCAGTTCAGCGCTGCGGGGTATTTGCGGGCCGGCGGAGAGACTTGCCATGGGGCTCCTGCTCAACCCTATAACGGTCCAACCCCCCAAATGTTTCCCCGCCGCCCCCGATCCAGGCAACATTCCGCTTCAGCTCTGAATCCAACTTTAGTGGGAGCCCCAGGGTTCCCCGTGCGCGCGCGCCACGCCCCGCTGTTTGAGAACTCGATTTTTCACCGCGTATGGGCCGGCCGCCGGCGAACGCCTCTTCTCCCCCCTTCCGGGGACGAGACCGTTCGCAGCGTGCCGCCGATCACGGCCAACCGCCTGATTTAGCGTGGCTTAACCGCATATCTTCGGCCCGCCCCCGGTCTCCCACCGCCGGGCGCCAGTCGGATGTTCCGCGAGGGCGTTTCAGCGGGTTAAGTCTGCCGGCTGGGCCAGCCGAAAGGCGCCGCCGCCCGGGGCTCGCTCAGGAGGCGCGCTTGGTGAAGTCCACCGAGATGGCCAGGCGCTCGCCCTGCGCATCCAGCACATTACAGAACGTGCGCTGATCGCGGCGGCTGAACTCCAGGCTCACCAACGATTGCCCGACATGCAGGTTGCGCACGCGCAGCCAATCCAGCCAGTTGGGCAGCACCGGGTTGATGATCCGCAGTTCCTTCTTGGCGGCATTGGGGCGGATGCCGAGCAGCGCGGTGAGCAGCAAAAACATCGCCCCCGAAGCCCACGCTTGCGGCGAGCAAGAGACGGGATAATGCACCGGCCGGTCGAAGTCGCGCCGCTGCACGCCGACGAAAAGCTCCGGCAGCCGCAGGTTGCGAAAGTGCCACGCCGCTTGCATCAAGCCGGTAAAAACTTGCAGCAGAGCGGGCTTGAAATCGTAGAGCGCGAGGCCGAGGCCGATCAGCGAGTTGTCGTGCGGCCAGACCGAGCCGCGATGATAGCTGAGCGGATTGAACGTCAGCTCGTCGGCCGAGAGCGTGCGCACCCCCCAGCCGGTAAACATCTCCGCCCGCACCAGCCGGTGCGCCACCTGCCTGGCCCGTTCCTGGCCGATGATGCGGCTCCAAAGCAGGTGGCCGGCATTGGAGGCCACCACCTGCACTTGCTTCTTGTGGCCGTCGAGCGCCATGGCGTAATAGCCGTGTTGCGGCATCCAAAAGCGGCGCTCGAAGCGCCGCGCCAGCTCGTGCGCATCGTGGCGCAGCCGGTCGGCTTCTTGGCTCTGCCCGGCAAGTCGCAGCAACTGCGCCAGCCGGTAGCGCGCGTCGTAACAGTAGCCCTGCACCTCGCACAGCGCGATGGGCGCCGGCGCGAAGCGGCCGTCGCGGTGCAGGTTGGCGTCGTAAGAGTCCTTCCAGCCTTGATTCTCCAGGCCGCGCTCCGAGCGCCGCTGGAATTCAACGAAACCGTCGCCATCCAAGTCGCCGTAGGTCTCGATCCATTTCATGGCGGCGCTGGCGGCCGGCAGAAGTTCCTCCAGCCAGGCGCGGTCCCCCAGCCAGTTGAACGCCTCCCCCAGCGTGATAAGGAACAGCGGCGTGCTATCCACCGAACCGTAGTAGGGCGAGTGCGGCAACTCACCGGCGCGCGTCATCTCCCCTTCCCGGAACTCGTGCAGGATCTTGCCCGGCTGTTCTTCCCGCCAGTCGTTCACCTCGCGCCCTTGCCAGCGCGCCAAAAAGCGCAGCGTTTCCCGCGCCAGCCGTGGATGCAGCAGCAGCGATTGATAAGCCGCAATCAGCGAGTCGCGCCCGAAGATGGTGGCGAACCAGGGGATGCCGGCGGCGATGATCTCGCCGCTGTAGCCGGCCGGAAAGGCTTCTTCCTGCGTGCGCGCCCCGCGCGGATCCACCGCGATGCGCAAGGCGAAGAAGTCGCTGCTCGCCGTCTCCAGGCACGAGGTGAAGACGTCGTTCGAGCTCTCGATGATCGTCGCTTCCCGGTTCCATTCGTGCAGCGCGCGCCGCCGGCTCTCCAAGCCGGCGGCGAAACTGATCTCCGGCAGCGGCCGGTCGCCTTCGGTCTCCGGCCGCACGCTCAACCATAGCTGCCGCTTTTCATGCGGCTGCAGCGGAAGCTCGTAGTACGCGTATCCCGCTTCCAACCGCTCCGGCGGCGGCTCGAAATGCAGCAGCGTGCGGCGGCGCGATCCATCCAGCCCTTCATAGCCGTATTCGACGGTTCGTTCGCTGATCTGCGGCGGCAAATGCCGCCCCGATTGCCGGCGCAGCATGCCGCGCACCTGAAACACGTCGGCGAAATCGGCGTCGAAGTGCCACTCCAATCGCACCGTGATCGGCTCGAGATTGAAGTTTTCGAGCGTCAGACGCTCGAAAAACTTGCCCGCCAGCAGTTGCTCGCGGCGCAGGTGGAGGGTATTTTCCGGTCCCCCTTGCTCTTCGCGGCTCACTACGGCGTGGCTGGCCAGCTCGATTTGCGCGTAGAGATTGGCCTGAGTATCGGAGGAGAGCACGACCGTGCGGTGGCCGTTCACCCGCAATTCGAGCCGGCTCAGGAAGCGGGTATCGCGATGGAAGAGGCCCACGTCCATGGCCCCGGGCGGCATCATGTCGCCGGCCAGCGTGGTGGAAGAGAAAGTCTTGCCGTCGAGCAGGCTGAGGTTGTTGAGGCGGCGCGGCGGTTCGCTGGCCGCGGCCTCTCGCGGCTCGGGATAGGCCGGGGCTGCAAGAGTATCCATGGGGCTCGGGATGCTGGCGCGGGGTGAAAATGCCGCCTTGGTCTAGCGGCGATCGGGGCGGTCCGCTTAAGCCGCCGGTTGCAGGCTGCTTTCGCTACTATCCGCCGCGTCGCGCTGGCTCTCGCCTTGCGTCATCGCTAAGAACATTCGGGCATAAGCCCGCGCCATGCCCAGCGCGCTGAAATGCCGCGCCGCGTAGGCGCGACAGGCCGCCGGCTCGATGCCCGGCGCGCGCGCCCGCGTCGCCATCTCTCCCGCATCGCGGCACAGCCAGCCGGAAACCCCGTTGCACACCACCTCCGGCGCCGCCCCGCGCGGAAAAGCCAGCACCGGCGCGCCGCAGGCCATGGCTTCCAGCATCACCAGGCCGAAGGGCTCTTCCCACTCGATGGGAAACAGGAACGCCAGCGCGCCGCCGAGCAGGTCGTTCTTCGCCGCCAGGTCGGCTTCACCCACGTACTCGATCAGCCCTCCATCCACCTGCGGGCGAATCCGCTGCTCCCAATAATCGCGGTAAAAGGGCTGAATTTCCCCGGCGATCTTGAGCGGAATCCCGCTCGCCCGCGCCACCGCGATGGCGGTATGAATACCTTTGATCGGCGCGATGCGGCCGATGCTGCAAAGGTATTCGCGCCGCCCCTCGCCCAGCCGATAGGCGTCGAGATCCAGTCCGTGATGGATGACTCGTAGCCGCGGCACGCTCTCGCGTGCCGCCTGCGCCCGCGAAATGGCCGCGAAATGCACTTCGGGGAAGTGCCGGTAGAACTCCGATAGCGAAATATCGTGGGGATGATGCAGCGTGTAGGCCACCGGCTTCGACAGCAAGCGCGAAAACGCCAGCCCGGGAGCGTTGTTCAAGTGCACGACGTCGCAATTTTCCATGGCGTCGTGGCACGCCCAACTGGAATGGACCAGATCCTTGAGGCTGCCATGCAGGTCGCAGCGGATGGGCCACTCCATGTGGGGGAAAAGCCAGCGCGACTCGCAATCCAACGCCGAATCCCCGTTCGTGTACACCACCGGCTCATGGCCTAATTGCTGCAAGCCGCGCGCCAGGTTGGCGAGAAAAAGCTCGGTGCCTCCATAGCGCTGCGGAGGCACGGAGATGAACGGAGGGGCGATGAGGGCTACTCTCATTGATCCCTTGGTCGGGGGCCGAATGAGTTAGAAGCCGCGGCGCGCAGAAAGGCTGCCTGCGGCGCGTGCGGCGGCGCCGCGGGCCGCCGTTCGCGCCTGCGGCCCTCATGCCACTACCAGGTGTTGTATGGCGTGCCTTCGAGGGAAATGGCGTCGCTGCCGCTGTGCACGTCCACGATGCCCGGCTGCTGCTGATCGACGCTCATTAGCGAATCGTCGTTCACGGGCTGCCACGTGCTGGCCGAGTGCGTCATCGGGTCCACCGGCAGCTGGCGCAAATAGCCGCCGCTGACCAGGTCGTCGAGCGATTGCGGCGCCTGCTGCTTGTCGAGCGTGTATTGGTCGATCAATTGCCGCATCTGGAACAGATCGTCCTTGAGCACCGTCTCCCGCGCATGCGTGACGGTGCGCTGGTAGATCGGCACCGAGATGGCCAGCAAGATCGAGATGATCGCCATCACGATCATCAGCTCGATCAACGTAAATCCGTGTTGGGCGCGGCGGCGTGGCATTAATAGTTACCAGTCGCGATATTTGCTGCCGTCGAGCGCCGTGCCTTGGCTCTTGGTATAGACGTCGAAGACGTTTTGCCCGCCCCAGCCTTCCGTGTCGGGATCGTCTTCGGTCGAGCGCAGGCCCCAATCCGTCGAGCCGGTCATCGGATCGACGGGGATGCGGCGCAGGAAGCGATAGGTCTTGCCGTTGGCCTCGATGCCTTTGACCAAGGCGTCGAGGTTGGGTGGATAGCCGTCGGTGCCCAGTTCCACCTGAAACGCGCCGCGATCCGCGGCGTCTTTATAGCGGTCGATGGCGGCACGCATCTCGCGCAGGTCGTAACGCAGTTCCTGCTCCTTTTGCCGCTGCACCGCGATGCGCGCCAGCGGCAAGGCCATGGTCGTCAGCACCAGCAAGATGGTGATGGCGACGATGAGCTCGACCAGCGAAAACCCGCCCTGGCGGCGCCAAGGCGGCGGGGCCGCCTTGCTTCTGGATGCCGGCAAGCGGCTCGATACTGCTCTCATTCCCATCCACGGCCCTCAACGAATGCGAATCGTCGCCGACGCCGGGCCTACCGCAATCGGCTGGCCCGACGGATCGCGCGCCACCACGCGGCTGATCGAAATCGTGGTAACGCCGGCGGCCTTGGCGCGGAACGTGATCGCCAGCACCGCGCCCGAGCCCGTCACCCCGCCCGCATTGCCGGGGCGGCTGGCGTTGACCTGCGTGGTGCCGGTGGTGGGATCGTCCTGATGCACGATAGCCACGGCTTTTCCGTCATTGGAAAGAAAACCGCCGTCCACCACGTTTTCGACCTGGACCATGCGCGGATCGTAGTTGAGTTGCAAGGCCAGCGCATAGGCCGAGACGACGTGATTCATGTCCAGGGCCACGGTGAAAGGCGCGCCCACCACGGCGTCCAAACTCGCCGGAGCAAACTGCAAGCTGGGCGGTCCGGCCGGCTCCGCCGTCGCCGCCGGCGGCGCCTCCGCGCTGGGCGCCGGGCTGGCCAAGGTCGCCGGGGGCAGCTCGTGCAACTGGACGTTATTCTGCGTGCCGGTGTCGAGCGCCTCGCGATTGAACGGCGTCACATCCAAATGGCGGATGATATGGGGCGTGAGGACGATCAGGTCTTCTTCCTGCGTGTGATCGATCGAGGTGTCCGAAAAAAGCCATTTCAGGCCGGGAATCGCGCTCAAGAACGGAATGCCGCTCACGTTCTTGGTGGTTTGGTCCTTGAACATTCCCCCCAAGATGTTGCTCTCGCCTTCTCGCAGGCGGATGGTGTGATTGACCACCCGCTGCCCGATCACCGGCTGCTGAATGCCGCCGATCGTTTGGAAACTGTCCACGCTCGAGATCTCGATCTTGGCCTTGAGCGTGACGTCGTCGCCGTTCACCCAAGGCGTGATGTCCACGTTCACGCCCACCGGAATGTATTGGAACTGCGTGTTGACCAGCGGATTGATGCCGATGCCGCCGATGCCGGGCTGGAAACTGCCGGTGGCGATGGGAATGCGCTGGCCGATTTGCAGCGTTGCGTCTTGCCCTTCGATGGCGCGTAGCTGCGGCGTCTGAATCGCCTGCGTCAGGTTATCCGTCAGCAAGGCGTCGAGCGTCGCCTGCGAGATGGTCACGCTCCAATTCTTGCCGTTGAGATGGCGCAAGTCGTTGAGCGTCGGTTGGCTGGTGGTGGTCGTCGTGCCGCCGCTCGGGTTCGTGGTGGTCGAGGAGGGCGTCACCAGCCCGATACTGAGGCTGGTCGGGGGCAGAATGCCGAGCTTGCGCGCCCGGTCGCGGCTGACCTGCAAGACTTGGATATCCACCAGCACTTCGGGCGGCGCCTTGTCGAGATCGTCGAGCAGCTTTTGCACCACCGCCACCTTGTCCGGCGTGTCGCGCATGACAAACGCCATCTGCGAAGCCACCGGCTGAAAGTGGCTCAGGTTCAGGAGGCCGCGAATCGCCGTCGAGATCTCGGTCAGGTCGTGGTCGCTGGTGGCGTTCTTCAGATAAAACGTCTTGATGACCTGCTGCTCGAGCTCGTTGCGCTTGGCGATCGTGTCGTCGGCGACGAAAATCGTGTTGGGCGTGACGACGGTGTAGAAGCTCTTCGCCTCGATGTCGAGCACGCGCAGCGCCTCGCGCAACGTCACGCCGTGCAGGCTGAGGTTGACCTGTTGGCCGCGGTAGTCGGGATCGTATACGACGTTTAGGCCCGCCAGCTTGCCGAGGGTGTCGTAGGCGACGCGAGAGTTGTTGGTCAGTTCCACCGAGATCGGCGTGTTCGAGATCGCGCCCAACTCCACCGGTCCGGCGGCGCGCGCCAAGCGGCGGTCCAGCTCGCTGATGCTCGCCGCGTTGAGCGCCTCGCCGGGGGCGCCGGCGGGTGTTTCCGCGCGCTTGATCTTCTCGATTTCCTGCTCGGCGGCGAAGTCGGCGGGATCCAACAATCGCGCCTTTTCGAACTCCGCCAGCGCTTCGGCATCGCGATGGTCGGCCGCCAGCTGCTTGCCCTTTTGGATATGCGCCACCGCCGCCTCGAACCGGGTGCGGCGGGCGGCGACTAGGTAAATAGCTTCGTTGGGATGCAACTTGACCGCCTGCGCGTACCAATACAGCGCCTTGTCGTACTCGTGGTGCGCCTCGTAGTATTGGCCGGAGCGGTATGCCGTCTTGGTGCGATCGGCATGCAGCGGCGCCAAAAATAGCAGCGGCAGCAAGATCGCGGGCACACGTTTGCGGAAAGTGGACAAGAATACCTTCTCAGGCGGGGGGGCCGAGATGACCTTTTGGGTGAGTCTAACACTGGCCCGAGCGCGATTCCAACCATGAATCGCCGCCGTAAACGGCGCCGGACGTTGGGACAGGGGGCCTTACCATGGGGATGCCATGCTCTCCGGGGAAAAAATCATTGCCGAGAACCGCCAGGCGCGCCATCACTACGAGATTCTCGAGCGCTTCGAAGCCGGAGTGTCCCTTCTGGGCAGCGAGGTCAAATCCTTGCGCGCCGGCCAAGCGCAACTCAAGGATAGCTACGGCTTGATTCGCAATGGCGAGGCCTTCCTCCTCAACTGCCACATCAGCCGCTATGAAAACGCCGGCTACGCCGCCCCCGAACCCGATCGCACTCGCAAGCTGCTGTTGCATCGCGCCGAGATCGAACGCCTGGAAGGCAAGACGCGCGAGCGCGGCCTGGCGCTCATTCCCTTGCGCCTCTATTTCAAGAATGGCCGCGTAAAATGCGAGCTCGGCCTAGCCAAGGGCAAACAACTCTACGACAAGCGCGAAACCGAGCGCCGCCGCGAAGCCGACCGTGAAGCCCGCGCCGCCCTTAAATCGCGCTCCCGCTGATGGGGCCGTGCGCCCCTGGCCGTAAGCCGGGCGAAACTTCTTCCCGTCTCGACGTCCGCCGTTGCACATGCCGCGTCTCCTTCCGGCGCAAACCCTTGAGTCAAAGGGGCTTATATTTTCTCTTCTTTGGCTGGCGGCTTGCAGTAGACTCAGTGGCTCACTGCGCGCGAGTTAGGAGGTGCAAGATGTCCTTTCGCTCCGCAGCCCCACGAATCGAGCGCAGCTCCCCGGCCAGCGCGCTGTTGGCCGGCATGCTGCTGCTGGCCTTGCCCGCCGCCGGCCAACGGGTAATGCGCGTGTCGGCGCCGGCGCCCAATTCCCGCCCGGCCAGCCGCCAGAATCGCGACCAGGGCCTGGCGACCCGCGCCCGGCTGAGGTGGGAACACCACGAAGCGAAGGTGAAGCGGCGCCTCGAGCGGCAGCGGATTCAGGCCCTCAAGCGGAAAAAGCAAGAAAACCGGAAAGAGCGGCCGCCCGCGGCCGCCCGCTAGCGACGGCGCTCCGGCTGCACCGCGCCCGCGCCCGGCGGTCGGCGCGGGATGCGGTACCAGGCCGCGTCGCACGCGGCCCGATCGCTCTCGTCCAAATGCAATTCGGCGGCGGCGAGGGTTTCTTCGAGCTGCGCGGCGCGGCTGGCGCCGACGATCGCCGCCGTAACGCCCGGCTGTTCGATCACCCAGGCGATCGCCATGGCCGCCAGCGAACGGCCGGCCGCGGCGCAATGAGCCCGCAAGGGCTCGACAGCGTCGAAGTAGGCATCTTGCCAGTAGCGCTCGCGATAAATCGGGCCGGTTTGCCCGCCCAGGGTAAACCGCGTTCCCGGCGGCGGCGGCGCGTCCTTCCGATATTTGCCGGTAAGAAAGCCGCCGGCCAGCGGATTGTAGGCGATCACGCCTACTCCTTGATCGCGGCACAGCGGCAGCAGCTCCGCCTCGATCTCGCGGTGCAGCAGGTTGTATCGCGGCTGAATGCAATCGAGCCGCGCCCAGTTGCCCGCCGCGCTCGCGCCCAGCGCCAGCGCCAGCTGCCAGGCGGCGAAATTCGAGCAGCCGACGTAGCGTGCCTTGCCGTCGCGCGCCAAAACGTCGAGCGCCGCCAGCGTCTCCTCGATCGGGGTGTCGGGATCGGGAGCGTGCACCTGGTAGAGATCGATCCAATCGGTCTTGAGGCGGCGCAGGCTGCCCTCGCAGGCAGCCAGGATGTGGCGGCGCGAGAGGCCGCCGCGGTTGGCGCCCGGCCCCATCGGGAAACGGCATTTGCTGGCCAGGATGAGATCCTGCCGCCGCTCGGGGTGGCGCTCGATCCAGCGGCCAATGATCGCCTCTGTCGCCCCCACCGTCTCGGGCAAGGGCGGCACCGGGTAGGCGTCGGCGGTGTCGAAGAAGAAAACGCCCGCCTCCCAGGCGCGCTCCATGATGGCGAAGCTTTCCGCCTCGTCGGCTTGGTTGCCGAAGGTCATCGTCCCCAGGCACAGGGACGACACCTTGAGGCCGGTGCGGCCCAGCTTGCGAATTTGCATACCCGAAGTCTAGGGCATGTGCGCAAGCGCCGCGGCGCGGCCGCCGGTTTTTACGAGCAGCCGCTCGTTTCCCCGCAGTTGACGCACTTGTAGCACGAGCCGTTGGGCACCATGATGCTGCCGCAGTTGTGGCAGGCCGGCGCATCGGCCGCGGTGGCGATCCCGCGGCGCGTCCCTCCGGCCGGTGGCGCGGCGGCCGCGGGGCTGCTTTCAATCAGCGGCAACTGGCCCGCGTCTTCGAGCTCGTCTTTGCCTTCGCCGCGCGGGCTATGCGCGTCTTCGAAGCCGCGCGGCGCGGGCGGTTGCTGGCCCAAAAACTTGAGCCCCAGCCAGCGGAACAAGTAATCCATGATGGACTTGGCGTAGCCGATCTCGCCGTTGCCCGACCAACCGCTAGGCTCGAAGCGGGTGTGCGAGAACTTGTCCACCAGCAGCCGCAGCGGCACGCCATGCTGCAAGGCCAGCGAGATGGCGGTGGCGAAGCTATCCATCAGGCCGCTGATCGTCGAGCCTTCCTTGGCCATGGTGACGAAGATCTCGCCCGGCTGGCCGTCCTCGTACATGCCCACGGTGATGTAGCCCTCATGGCCCCCAACCTTGAATTTATGGGTCAGCGACTGGCGCTCGTCCGGCAGCCGGCGCCGGTAGGGATGGGCGCTCGGCACCTGCGAAGGCACCGAAATGGGCGGAGCCGCCTGCTCCGCGCTCTTCGGCTCGTCCTTGGCCGCTGACAACGGCTGCGCTTTCTTGCTGCCGTCGCGATAAATGGCGATGGCCTTCAGGCCCAACTGCCAGCCGTCCAGGTAAACCTGCATCACGTCTTCGACGCCGGCCGACTCGGGCAGGTTCACCGTCTTGGAGATGGCGCCGGAGATGAACGGCTGGCAGGCGGCCATCATCCGCACGTGTCCGGAGTAGTGAATGCTGCGCGTGCCGTTGGCCGGCTGGAACGAGCAATCGAAGACCGGCAGGTGCTCGTCCTTGAGATGGGGCGCGCCTTCGATCGTGCCGGTGGCGTCCACGTAGGCGACGATGTCGGTGGTCTGCTGCGGCGTGTAGCCCAGCTTGAGCAGCGCTTTGTCCACGCTTTGATTGACGATCTTGATAACGCCGCCGCCCACCAGCTTCTTGTACTTGACCAGCGCCAGGTCCGGCTCGATGCCGGTCGTGTCGCAGTCCATCATGAAGCCGATGGTGCCGGTCGGCGCCAACACCGTGACCTGGGCGTTGCGATAGCCATGCCGCGCGCCCGCCTCGAGCGCCTGATCCCAGCAGTCGCGCGCCGCCTCGAGCAGCGGCTCGGGCACGTTGCGGACGGCGATCTGATTCACGGCGGCGCGGTGCATGCGGATCACGTCCAGCATCGGCTCGCGGTTGGCGGCGAAGCCGGCGAAGGCGCCGCTGCCGCCCTGCGCCGCTCGCCCCTCCGCCAGGCGCGCCGATTGCAAATAGGCCTCGCCGCACAGGATGGCGGTCAGGCAGCCGGCATAGGCGCGGCCAGCGTCGCTGTCGTAAGGCAGCCCGTTCGCCATCAGCAGCGCGCCCAGGTTGGCGTAACCCAAGCCCAGGGGACGATAGTCGTGCGAGTTGCGCGCGATCGCCTCGGTGGGATAGCTGGCGTTGTCGACCAAAATCTCCTGCGCCGTGATCAGTAGATCCACGGCGTGGCGATAGGCGGCAAGGTCGAAGCCCGCCGCCGAGCCGGCGAACTTCATCAGGTTGATTGAAGCCAGGTTGCAGGCCGAATCGTCCAGGAACATGTACTCCGAGCACGGGTTCGAGGCGTTGATGCGGCCGCTATGCTTGCTGGTGTGCCAGCGATTGACGGTGGTGTCGTATTGGATGCCCGGATCGCCGCACTGCCAGGCCGCCTCCGCCATCTGCCGCAGCAGCTCGCGCGCCGGCACCGTCTTGACCGGCTTGCGTTCGCCCGACACCTGCCGCAGCGCCCACGCCTCGTCGCGCTCGGCCGCCTGCATGAACTCGTCGCTGACGCGCACGCTGTTGTTGGCATTCTGGAAAAAGATCGAAGAGTACGCTTCCCCATCGAGCGAGGCGTCGTAGCCGGCCTTCACCAGCGTCCAGGCCTTCTTCTCCTCCTTCGCCTTGCACCAAATGAAATCCTCGATGTCGGGGTGATCGGCGTTCAGGATCACCATCTTGGCGGCGCGCCGCGTCTTGCCCCCCGATTTGATCACGCCCGCAAACGCGTCGAAGCCCTTCATGAAGCTCAGCGGCCCGCTGGCAATGCCGCCGCCCGATAGCGTCTCGCGCGAGCTGCGCAGCGGCGAGAGGTTGGTGCCCGTTCCCGAGCCCCATTTGAACAGCATGCCCTCGGTTTTGGCCAAGGTCAGGATGCTGTCGAGCGAGTCTCGCACCGAGTTGATGAAGCACGCCGAGCACTGCGGCTTGCGGTAGCCGATCTTGCCGAAGGCGGGCGCTTGCCGCTCTCGGTCCCAGTACCAATTGGCGGCGTCGGCCTCCGGCTCCAGGCGGTCCACGCCGCAGTTGAACCACACTGGCGAGTTGAAGGCGGCCTTTTGGGTAATCAGCAAATGGACCAAATCGTCGTGGAACGCGCGCGCGTCTTCCATGCCGCGGAAATAGCCATCCGCCAGACCCCAATCGCGGATCGTTTCCGCCACCCGCGCCACCAGTTGCCGCACGCTGTTTTCCCGCGCGCCGGCGTCCAGCTTGCCATGGAAATATTTGGAGGCCACGATGTTGGTCGCCGTCTGCGACCAATCCATCGGCACCTCGATGTCGCGCTGCTCGAAAATCTTCTCGCCCTTCTCGTTCTGAATCAGCGCGGTGCGCCGTTCCCAGCGCACCTCGTCGTACGGCGACACGTCCGGCCGCGTGAAGCGTCGCTGGAAGCTCAGCCCGCGCCCTTGGCGCGGGGCGCTGGCGGCGCTCGGCACGCTGCCGGTGGCAATCTGGTTGTCGGCTTGCAGTGAACGTTCCATCACGTCACCACCACGGTTCTCCATACCCATATCCATGGCTTGTGCCTGCCTAGTGCGGTGTGCGGTCTGACGAGCGGCGAGGGCAACAGTACGCCTACGGATTGGGGGAAGTCAAGGCGAAAACCCTATACCTGGTATTTTATCGCTTCCCGAGCCGGAAGGCATTCGCAACTAAAAGAAAAGATTTGCCTTTCCATTTTCGGGCGGAACCGAAAACGTCAACTCTTACGCGCGCGGCTCGAGCGGTTTGCGGCAGGCCGCGGGTCCCCCGCCAAAACGGATCCCCGCCCCGCCCACCCTGACTGCCGCCGAGCCGCCCTTCGCATCTACAGCCACATCCGAGCGGGGCCAAGCGCAGCGCAGCGGAGCGCCAAAGATGCCGCGAGCAGCGGCGCCGGGAGCGAGGCCGACTGAGCGTACCCAGATGTACGTGAAGGAGGCCGAGCGACCGGCAAGCGCAGCAGAGCGGAGCGCCAAGCAAAGCGGCGAGGCGACGCTTATCGCCCCGCCCACCCCTTGACTGCCGCCGTGAGCACGCCCGGCCCACAGCGACTCCACTCGAGCGAGGCGAGAAGCGAGCAGCGCGAGGCGCCGGGAGCGAGGCCGACTGAGCGTACCCAGATGTACGTGAAGGAGGCCGAGCGACCGGCAACGAAGCCCGGCGACGCTTATCGCCCCGCCCACCTATCGCCTAGGGCGCGCGTTCGGCGGCTAACACCGCGGCGGCTTGGCGCTCGCCGGCGATACGCCGCCCTTCGGCCATCAGCTCGGCCCCGCCGAGCAGCAGCAAGGCGCTCACGTAAGCCCAGAGCACCAGCGAAACCGACAGGGCAAAGGGTCCGTAAATCTCGCGAAAATTCAACCAAGGCAGCAGGGCGATATAGACGTATTTCGAGACCTCCCAGGCTAGGCCGGCCGCGATCGCCGCGGGCAACACCTGCCCCGCCGCCACCCGGCGGTTGGGCAGTTTCCAGTAGATGAGAAAGAATACGGCGATGGTCACCGGTATCGCTCCCGCCCGCACCAATACTACCGAGACGTTGCCGACCACTTCGTGCAACGCGCCCAGATGCACCGGGGAATGATTCCAGATGAAGCGCGCCAGGCGCGTCGAGTAGCTTTCCGATAGCGCGGTGAAGGAAGCCGACAGCATCCCCAAAACGCCGCATGCCACCGCCAGCCCGAAGGCGACCGCCCAGTTGCTGGCGTAGCTGCGGTTCTTGGCCACGTTCCAGACGCGATTCAGGGCCACCTCCAGCGGCAAGAAAATGCCGGTGCAGGTGGCCAGCAAAATCAGCAAGGAAAAAATCTGCGCCCGCTGGTGGTGCTCAACTACCGCGGAAAGGTTATCGAGAATGAAGCTGCGGGTGCGATCGAGAGCGGTGTCACTGACCGGCAGGTAAGCGCCCACCAGCGTCAGCAAGCCCCGATACAGACGCGGCGCATTGAAAACGTTGCGGCTCAGCGAGAGCAAAAAGACGACGAAGGGAAAAAACGACAGCATCGCCTGCGCCGCAATCGAAAAGGCGTAGGTATGCGTCTCGGATGCGGTCAGGTAACGCGCCGTGCGCCGCCACAGCACCGCTCGTTCGCCGCTGGGCGTAACGCTCACCGGAACGGGTGGGCCAGGCAGTGTTGGGGAGGTTACCGGGGAGGCGCTTTTGGGGGTAATCAGGCCCATAGCAGAACGGGCAGTCCCATTCTGCTACGCCGGTCGGCCTGGTGAAAATTGAAAAGGGCGCGGGGAGGTCGGTCCGCGCCCTGTGGGGATTCTACTGCCCGAATTGCCTCATATATTAAATCCACTTTGCCCATCCGCGCAATCGCAAAGTCGCCCGGTCGGTCGGTCGGTCGGTCGGTCAGGGCCGAAGGCCAATCGCCGCCGCTAGTCGCCCCGTGCGGCCACCGTCGCGACGATGGGAAAAGAACCAGTCCGCGCGGCATGAGGTGCAGAACGGCAGCACTTCGATGTTCTTCTCTGGCACTCCCGCGGCCATCAACTGCCGCCGGTTGGCCTCCGCTAAGTCCAAGCAAACGCTGGCGCCATAGTTCCAACGTGGGTCGCGCGGATGCCCCGGCGGGGCGCCCGTCATGAACAGCATGGGGTAGCGTTCGGCGACCGGATCGGGAGCTGGCTGATCGAACAATTCGGCGGCATAGGGAAACTGGGAAGTAAAGGACTCGGCCACCTCATCGCCCACCTGATAGCAGCAGCGGCGGATGCTGGGGCCGATCGCGGCGCGCAACTGGCGTGGGTCGCTGCCGTAATGGGCACGCAGCTCGCCCACCGCCTTTTCCACAATTCGCGCCACCGTGCCCCGCCAGCCGGCGTGCACGGCGGCGATCGCCCGCCGCTCGGCGTCGGCCAGCAAGATCGGAACACAGTCGGCCACCCGCACCGCCAGCAACACGCCGCTGTCGCTCGTGAACAGGCCGTCTCCCGCCGTTCCCGGCGCCGGATCGCGCCACAGCAGCGCGGAATGGATTTGCTTCAGCCCGCGCCATTGCCACGGGCCGGCGGCGTCGCCGGTCAGCGCGGCCATGAAGCGGCGGCGGTTTTCCGGGTCGGGATCGGCCAAATCGAGTTCGTTATGGCCGTAGGTCTGCGTCACCCCTCCCGGGCGGGTACTAAACCCGTGCGCCAGCCAGGGCAGTTCGGCGAGCAATGACGAGCGCAAAATCAAAGCCTGGGCGGCAGCCGCCATGGTTAGTTTCATTGTGGGGGAGGAATGGCGGCAAGATAAAGACCGGGCTTGGACATGGTCATCGCTATCGGCACCGACATCACCGAGGTGGCCCGCATCGCCGCCTCGATCGAGCGCTTCGGGGAGGCCTTTCTCGCCCGTGTCTTCACCGCCGCCGAACGCGCCTACTGCCAGGCCGGGGCCAATGCCGCCGAGCGTTTCGCCGTCCGCTTCGCCGCCAAGGAAGCGGCCATGAAGGCGCTCGGCACCGGCTGGAGCCAGGGCGTGCGCTGGCTCGATCTGGAAGTCATGCGCCTGCCCGGCGGCAAGCCTACCCTCGCCATGCACGGAGCGGCGGGCCAGCACGCGGCGCGGCTGGGCGTGCGCCGCGTCGAGATCTCGCTCACGCACACCCGCTCTCTCGCGCTCGCCGAGGTCCTTTTCGAGAGCTGAAGCGGCGGCCGGCGTTGACGGCGGCGGCGCCGTTGTCTATGATGAGGGTGATGAGTTTGGCCCCCGCACGGCGGATGTGTTGTTGTTCCAACCCGCAACGCCGCAGGTGTGGCTAGACGCGCAGCATAAGAACCATAAAGGTTTTGGCCCAGCCCACCCGCGAAACGGTGGGCTTTTTCGTTTTGGCCGTGATTTATCCAAGGAGATTCATCGCATGAGCACCGAAAATGGCAACGCTCCCGCGCGCTTGCCGCGCATCAACGAACCGGCCCCGGATTTCGAGGCCAAGTCCACGCAAGGCGTCATCCACTTGAGCGATTACAAGGGCAAGTGGGTCATGCTCTTTTCCCACCCCGCCGACTTCACTCCCGTATGCAGCACCGAGTTCATCCAGTTCGCGCGCCGCGCAGCCGACTTCCAAAAGCTGAACGTGCAGCCGATCGGCGTCAGCGTGGACAGCGTGTTCTCGCATATCGCCTGGGTGCGCAATCTGGAACAGAACGCCGGCGTGAAAGTGACGTTTCCCGTCATCGCCGACCTCGACACCAAGGTGGCGCAAGCCTACGGCATGATTCATCCCGGAGCCAGCGACACGGCGCCGGTGCGGGCGGTATTTTTCATCGATCCCAAGCAGGTGGTGCGGGCGGTGCTGTACTATCCGCAATCGACCGGGCGCAGCGTGGATGAGATTTTGCGCGTCTTCGAGGCGCTGCAAACCACCGACGCCCACGGCGTCTCGACGCCGGCGGATTGGAAGCGCGGCGGCGCCGTGGTGCTGCCTCCGCCGCAGACCCAGGCCGACGCGGAAAAGCGCGCCGCCGACAGCTCCCTCAAAAAGCACGATTGGTTCCTGGCGGAAAAGCAGCTCGAGCTCGCCGCCAAGAATTAGCAAACCAGCATGATTGCGAAACCAACGCTCCGTGCGGCTGCACGCGCCATCGCCTGTCCGGCCCGCGGCACGGCTTGTTGTCGCCGGCCAGCGCCGGGAGGCTTGGGGGAGAACGTCATGGCCGGTTAGGCCGCGCAATCGAACGCAAACCCAAGCCCACGGCGCGACGGCGCGCCGTGGGCATTTTTTTTGAAAGGAACGCCGACATGAGCTTGACGGCAGTTGACACGGACGAAGCGACGCGATCGCCGGCCGCGGCCGCGAACGGCTGGCGATACTTGCGGGAACTCGAAGCCGAGAGCATTCACATCCTTCGCGAAGCGGCGGCGGAGTTTGCCCGTCCGGTGCTGCTGTATTCGATCGGCAAGGATTCCTCGGTCCTGCTGCGCCTGGCGCAAAAGGCTTTTGCGCCGGGGCCCATCCCCTTTCCCCTGCTGCACATCGACACCGGCTACAAATTTCCCGAGATGATCGCTTTCCGCGACGCCACGGCGCGGGCGCTGGGTACGGAGCTGATCGTCCACGGCAACCGCGAGGCGCAGGCGGCCGGGGCGCATCCCGACCTGCTGGGGACGCAGCGCTGCTGCGCCGCGCTCAAGACCCGCGCCCTGCTCGACGCCTTGGCCGCCGGCGGCTTCGACGCCGCCTTCGGCGGCGCTCGCCGCGACGAGGAAAAGTCGCGCGCCAAGGAACGCGTCTATTCGCTGCGCGACGCGCTCGGCCAATGGGATCCGCGCCGCCAGCGCCCCGAGCCCTGGAACCTCTACAATCCCCGCCTCAATCCCGGCGAGACCATGCGGGTTTTCCCGCTATCGAACTGGACCGAGCTCGACGTTTGGCTGTACATCCACCGCGAGCGCATTCCCGTCGTGCCGCTCTACTTTGCCCGCGAGCGCGAGGTGGTGGTGCGCGAGCCGCTGATTCTGCTGCGCGAAAACGGCGTTCGCCTGCGGCCCGGAGAAACCACGGCGCGCGTGCGTTGCCGGCTCCGTTCGCTGGGTTGCGCGCCTTGCAGCGGCGCGATTCGCTCCGATGCGGCGACCGTGGCGGACATCATCGTGGAGATGTTTAGCCTGCGCCGCTCGGAACGCGAGACGCGGTTGATCGATCACGACGAAGAAGGCTCGATGGAAGCCAAAAAGCGCGAGGGTTACTTTTGAGCGCCGCCTTCGAGACCCTGGCGCGGCGCGCGGGTGACGCCGAACTGCTGCGCTTCACCACCGCCGGCGACGTGGACTCCGGCAAGTCCACGCTGCTCGGCCGGCTGCTGCACGACTGCCAAGCGGTTTATGAGGACCAAGTCGCGGCGGTGCGCAACGGCGCCATCAACCGTTCCCACGGCGAGATGGATTTCGCCCTGCTGCTCGACGGCCTGCGCGCCGAACGCGAGCAGGGCATCACCATCGATGTTGCGTATCGCTACTTCTCCAGCCCCAAGCGGCGCTTTTTGATCGCCGACACTCCCGGCCATGAGCAATACACGCGCAACATGGCCACCGGCGCCTCCCATGCCGACGCCGCCGTGGTGGTTATCGATGCCGGCGAGGGCTTGCGGCCGCAATCGCGGCGCCACATCCTTTTGGCGCACCTGCTCGGGTTGCGCGAGATCGTTGCCGTGATCAACAAGATGGACCGGCTGGGCTTCTCGCGCGAAGGCTTCGCCGCCTTGCGCGACGAAGCGGCCGACTTCGCGCGCCGGCTCGGCGTCGCCAGTTTCCATGCCTTGCCCGCCAGCGCCGTCGAGGGCGATAACGTCGCCCACCGCGGCGCGCGCATGCCTTGGTACAGCGGGCCGACGCTGCTGGAATTGCTCGAAACTCTGCCCATCGTCGGTCGCGCCGCGACCCGGCCGCTGCGCCTGCCGGTGCAGCTTGTGATCCGTCCCGACGGCGAATTTCGCGGCTTGGCCGGCCCGATTGCGAGCGGCCGATTGCGCGCCGGCCAGTACGTCGCCATCCTGCCCGGCGGCCAGACGGCGCGCATCGAGCGCATCGTCGCCTACGAAGGCGATCTGGCGGAGGCGGCCGCGCCGGCAGCCGTGACCGTCACGCTGGATCGCGACCTCGACGTCGGCCGTGGGGCGATACTGGCCGACCCCGAGGCGCCCCCCATCGTGGCGCGGCGCTTCCTGGCGCGCGTGGCCTGGTTCGGCGAGCAGCCGCTGCGCGCCGGCGATTGGCTGCTGCTCAAGCTATCGACGCAGTTGGTGCGCGCCCGCGCCGCGCGCATCCGCCACCGCCTGCGCCTCGACGATTTGGCGCACGAGCCCGTCGCGGCGCTGGCGGCCAACGAGATCGGCGAGGTGGAGTGGCAGGCGGCGGCGCCGCTGGCCTTCGATCCTTACCAAGACAATCCCGCCACCGGCGCCCTGCTGCTCATCGATCCGCAGTCGAACGCCACCGCGGGCCTGGGCATGATCGCAGCGGCCCTCGACCGCCGAGAGAGCGGCGGCGAGCGGCCGCGGCATCCCGTGCAGGCCTGGCTGGCCGCGAGCGAAAACGAAGCGGCCGAGATCGAACGGCAACTGGCCGCGGCCGGCGTGGCCACGCGGCGGATCGCGGCGGGCACGGTGGTGCTGGTGCGCGACGAGCCGGAGACGGAGCAGATATGAACACGAGCGAAACCACGGCGGCCGCCTTGATGGAATCGGCGCTCGCGGCAGCTCAGCGCCCCTGCATCACGTGCAGCTTTCAGGCCGAGGACATGGTCGTGCTCGACTTGGCGCGGCGCGTCGCGCCGCGCATTCCGGTGCTGTTTCTCGACACCGGCTACCATTTCGCCGCGACCTACGAATACCGCGACCGCATGGCGGCGCGCTGGGAATTGAACTTGATCAACCTCTTGCCGGCGCAAACGACCGCCGCGCAAGAAGCCGACTGCGGCTTGCTCTACCGCTCCGATCCCGGCCGCTGCTGCCGGCTGCGCAAAGTCGAGCCGCTGTTTCAGGCGCTCGAAACTTACGACCTTTGGCTGACCGGCTTGCGCCGCGAGCAGTCGCCGACGCGGCGCAACTTGCAAACTCGCGAAACGGCCGCGCTGCCGAGCGGGCGTACGCTCGCTAAGCTGAACCCACTGGCGGAGTGGCCGTGGCGCGAGGTTTGGGGATACCTCGAGCGGCATGGCATCGAGCCGCTGCCGCTCTACGCGCTGGGCTACACCAGCATTGGCTGCCAGCCATGCACCACTCCGCCCGCCGATCCCGACGACCCGCGCTCCGGGCGCTGGGGAGGCGCCAAGCGCGAGTGCGGCATCCACCTGGCGCCGCCCGCCGCCGGCGCGGAGCGCGCGTGAGCGCGCTCTTCGCGCTGATGGGATTCGCCATCGCCTTCGCCATCGGCTTGACCGGGGCGGGCGGCGGCTCGTTGGCAGTCCCGGCGTTCGTACTCTTGGGCGGCCTTCAAGCCAATGAGGCGATCGGCACGGCCATGGTGTTCGCCGCTGCGCTTAAGTTGGTCGCCGCGCCGCTTTTCTTGCGCGCCGGCCAGGTGAACGGCCGCGCGCTGCGCTTGCTGCTGGCCGGAGCGCTGCCCGGTCTGCTCCTCGGCGGCGGCTTGCTCGCCGTGCTGGCACGAGCCGCTTGGATGCCCGCCATCCTAATAGCCAGCGGGTTCCTGGTGGTGCTCTCCGGGGCGGTCACCGTGCGCGGCCTGCGCCGCCGCCGCGCTGCCGCCGCGCCCGACCGCAGCCATTGGCTGCCCTGGCTGGCGCTGCCGCTCGGCGCCGAGATCGGCTTTTCCGCGATCGGTTCCGGGGCGCTGGGCACCGCGCTCTTGCTGCATTGCACGCCGCTCGAGCCAGCCGCCGTGATCGGCACCGACCTCTGCTTCGGCCTGGCGGCGATGGCTGCCGGCGCGCTGTTCCACTGGCAGCTCGGTTTCGTCGGCGGCGGCGTCCTGCCGGCCCTGCTGGCCGGCGGCTTGCCCGGACTTTGGTTGGGCGTGCGTGCCTGCCATCGTCTGCCGGCGCGGCGCGTGCGCGCCGCCCTCGCCCTTGTCCTCCTTGTTGCCGGCGCCCAGCTCTGCTGGACCGGCTGGCGCCGCGCCTTACGGCCCGTAGCCCCCGCCCTCAGCGCCAAATCCGGAACACCACCCGGCCGCTAGCGGGGAACTTTCCCGCCGCGGCGCCGTAGAACCTGTGCTGAGGGAAATCGATGCGTGGACTGGGCGACGACTGGCGCGCAACGCGGCGCGCGCTGCGCAAGCATCCCGTATTGAGCGCGGCCGTGATCGTCTGTCTGGCGCTGGGCATCGGCGCCAACACCGCCATTTTCAGCCTTATCGACGCGCTGTTGCTGCGGCCGGCGCAAGTTGCGGGACGCCAGGACTTGGTCGAGGTCTGGGGCTGGCAACCGCGCCAGGACCCCTTCGGCGGCGCGTCATCGCTGACCTTTCCCGATTTCGCCTATTACCGCGCTCACAACCACGTCTTTACCGGCCTCTCCGCCTTCGCAGGCGACGTCACAAGCGTGGTCTGGTCGCATGGCGGCGAGGGCGAGGCGATCCAGGGCCAGTTCGTGACGGCGAACTTCTTTTCCGTGCTGGGCGTCCGCCCCGTGCTAGGCCGCGGCTTCTTGCCGGCGGCGGACGACCTCAACTCCAGCGCCCGCGGCATCGTGCTCAGCAATGCCTTTTGGCGGCGCCGTTTCGCCGCCGACCCCAAGGCCCTCGGCCGCGCCATGGTGATCGATGGAGAGCCCTTGACCATCGTCGGCGTGGCGCCGCCGCGCTTCACCGGGGCCATGATTCTCTTCGCGCCGGATTTTTGGGCGGCGCCGGCCGCCATGGCCCGCCTCGAACCCGATATCCAACGGCGAACCACCAGCTATCACAGCTTTTGGCTCTTCGCCATCGGCCGCTTGCGAGCGGGTGTTTCGCCGGCACAGGCGCAGGCGGAGCTCAGGGTGTTGGCCAAGCAGACCGGCCCCCGGCACGGCCAGCACATGGCCGATTTTTCCGCCGTGGTGTTTCCAGCGCAGTTGACGCCGCGGCCGGTGCGCGGCTGGGTCGAGCTCTTCGCCGGCGGCGCCTTGGTGCTCACCTTGCTGGTGCTGCTGATCGCCTGCGCCAACGCCGCCAATTTGCTTTTGGCGCAGAGTCTGGAGCGGCGGCGCGAAATGGCGGTGCGCTCGGCCTTGGGGGCCAGTCGCGCACGCTTGATCCGCATGGCCCTGGCCGACAGCGTGGCGCTGTCGCTGCTCGGAGCGCTCGCCGGCTTGCTGCTTGCCTGGCGCTTGGCGCCCCTCGTCCTTCGTCTCAAGCCGGAGAGCTTTCCCCTCTCGCTCGACCTCGGCCTCGACTGGCGCGTGCTCGGCTTCACTCTCGCGGCCGGCATCCTGACCGGCGTGGCAGCCGGCCTGGGGCCGGCGCTGCGCGCCTCGCGCCCCGGCGCGCTTCGGAATCTCAAGGACGGCGCGGCGGTCGGCGGCACGCGCCGCTCCCGCACCGCCGCCGCCTTGGTCGTGGTGCAGATCGCCACTTGCCTGGTGCTGCTCGTCGGCGCCGGCCTGTGCGTGCGCAGCCTTTACAATGCCCGCACCATTAATCCGGGGTTCAACCCCGACCGCGTGCTGACCGGCGGCTTGGACTTGCGCGCCGCCGGTTACTCGTCGTCCCAGCGCTTGGCCCTGCTTCCGCGGCTGCAAGCCCAAATCGAATCGCTGCCGGGCGTCGTCTCCGCCAGCTTCGCGGATATGCTGCCGCTCCAGCCCAGCGTCAACGCCGGCAGCTTCACCATCAACGGCCACACCGTGAACGTGCAGTACTACCACGTGGCGCCGCGCTACTTCGCCACCATGCGCACGCCACTCGAGGCCGGCCGCGAATTCACCGCCGCCGACGGTTCGCAGGCGCCGAGTGTCGCCATCGTGAATCACGCGTTCGCGCAGCGTTACTGGCCCGGCCGCGGCGCGATCGGGCGGCAAATCGCCCTACCCGGCAAGCCGCCCACGGCGCTCACCGTAGTGGGCGTGGCCGCGACCGGCAAATACCAAACGTTGAGCGAGCCGCCCAGGCCGGTGATGTTCATGCCGCTGGCCCAGGGATTCACCGAACGCGTCGTGCTCGTCGCGCGTACCGCCTTCGCTCGTCCCGATGCCTTGCTGCCGGCGCTGCGGCGGCGGCTGCTTGCGGTCAACCCCAACTTGGCGCTTATCCAGCCCCAGACCATGAATCAAGCCATGGCTTGGCCGCTCTTCACGGCGCGGCTGGCGGGCACGCTGTTTGCCGTCTTCGGGGGGCTGGCGCTGCTGCTGGCGGCGATCGGCCTGTATGCCATGTTCGCCTTCGCGGTCGCGCGGCGGCGGCGGGAGGTGGGCGTGCGCATGGCGCTCGGAGCGAGCGGAGGCCGGGTGCTGCGGCTGCTTTTGGGCGAGGCGTTGCGCCTCTACTCGCTGGGGGCCGCGATTGGCCTGGCAATCGCCTTCTTTGCCGCGCGCGTGCTAGCCGCGCTGCTCTATGGCATCAGCCCGCGCGACCCGCTGACGTTCGCGGCGGTGGCAATCTTTCTCGGCGCGATTGCGCTGCTGGCCAGCTACCTGCCGGCGCGGCAGGCGGCGCGCCTCAGCCCCCTCGCCGCCCTGCGCGAGGAGTAGCGATGCATTGATGCTTGCGCCTCGGCGCCGAATGCGCTACGGGCGGCGGGTGATGGGTACGGCGGCCGGCCGCGCTGCCGGTGGCGCCGGTGCCGCTTTGCCGTTCGCGCCGGCCGGCGC
>JBOGKX010000110.1:0-8046 GCA_050746125.1 Terriglobales bacterium
CGGCGGGGCTGCGAACAGCGGCGGCGGCGCCGCGCCAAGCGCCGGCGGCCGGGCAGCCAGGGCGGCCATTCCCGCCGGCGTGCTGCGCTCGATCGAGCAGCACATGCAGCGTTACCGGCAGCTCACGGCGCAAGGCCAGCTCGAAGCCGCTGGCCGCGAGTTGCAGGCCATCGACGACGAGCTCCAAAAAGCGCTTCCCAAAGCGAAGTAGGTGCCAGGCGCTCGGCGGTAGGCTACAGGTATGGACGTGCGCGCGGGCGACGGGCTGCTGATCGTGGACGTGCAGCGCGACTTTCTGCCCGGCGGAGCGCTGCCGGTGCCGGAAGGCCACGCGGTGCTCGTGCCGCTCAATGCCTGGATCGCGCGCTTCCGCGCCGCGCAATCGCCCCCGCGCATTTATGCCTCGCGCGACTGGCATCCCGCCGATAGCCGCCATTTCCGCCCCGCCGGCCCATGGCCGCCGCACTGTCTGCAAAACACGCCGGGAGCCGCTTTCGCGCCGAGCCTCCAACTGCCGCCGGAAACCGTTGTGATCTCGAAGGGCGCGGCTCGAGATGAAGATGGCTATTCCGCCTTCGAGGGCCGCGATGGCGAGGGCGCACCCCTGGCCGATCGGCTGCGGCGCGACGGCATTGAGCGGCTTTGGATCGGCGGCTTGGCGACCGATTATTGCGTGCGCGCCTCGGCGCTGGCGGCGCGGCAGCGCGGCTGGCCGGTGGTGCTGCTGGCCGACGCCGTGCGCGCGGTGGAAGCGCGCCCCGGCGATGGCGCCCGCGCGCTCGCCGATTTGCAGGCGGCCGGCGTCGCAATCGAAGCGCGGCCTTGAGCGCGGCAAAACACGAACTGGCGTAGAATCCGACTCGGAGGTGCCCATGCGCGGCGCGGTTTGCGGCATTGCACTTTTAGCCATCACGTCCTTCGCGATGGCCCAGACCCCGAGCCTCAGCGGCAGCTGGCATTGCGATAAGCCAAGCGAGACCCACGCCATCGCCGTGCCCGGCGAGCCTCATCATCAATTCATAGTCGAACAGGGGCAATGCGCTTCGACCGAGGGCAACCAGGTTGCCGGCGAAACGCTGAAGACCGACGTCGTCACCAACGTAGTCGAGGTTACGCGCGGTTTCCTGCAGAATCGCGGCTATGGGGTCGTCACGTCCGATTCCGGCGACAAGCTCTACGTCCGCACCGAGGAGCGCGCGCATGTCGTGGCTGGTAAACCGCAGGACATACGTGGACGCTGGCGGACGGCGGGAGGCACCGGCAAGCTGAAGGGCGTACGGATGCGCGGCACCTATACCGTCACCCTCAATCCGGACGGCTCGGCGGACGTTAAGGTAGTTAGCGCGCCGCAAAAGTAGCCGGCGGAGAGACCACCCCGCACTGCGGTGCCGGAATGCGATCTCTCTGCTTGTCATAGGTTTGCGCCCGTCGCCGAAGGCCTAAATCCGGCCCTCGAACGGTCTCCTTTCCCGATGGGGGGACGCGAACGCGGGGTAGCGGGCCGGCTGCGGATTGGCGGCTTGATTTGGTGGCAACCGAACCATGGCGCGTCAGGCCAGTCTTGGAGCCCTACTGAGATTGGATTCGCGATCGCCTTCCCGTGTTGCCCGATGGAGTGACAACGCCATCTCTCCTCGTAGATCCATTGACTTGACTCATTTAACTGCCTTTGATACTATCAGTTTGACGTCAACGGCTAATGCGCACACCTGTCTTGGCCATTGCCGCGGTCATCGCCATCGCGGGAGCACTCTGCGCCCAGGCGCCGCGATGGAGCGTCGGCGCAACCACAGGCGTTGGATTCAAAACGCCCGCTAGCGGGACTTCAAGTTGGTTGGCCGGCGCGGATGTTTCCTTCTGGCCGAGCGAACACTTTGGCGCCGGCATGGACGCGGCGGTTACGTTCCTGTCCGGACCCTTTTGCGACAACTGCGCCGGTTGCGACAACTGCATCGTGGGTTCTCAGCCGCCCATTCCCCTCACCAACCGCGTGCTAACTGTGGCCTTTACCGCGCGCGCCAGGCTTTCGCCCCATCGCGCTCTCGATCCCTACGTGTTGCTAGGCGCCGGCTTGGCTCACGACAGCTTCGCGCGATCCACCGGCTTGCAAATCGTCAGCGGCGGTGGTGTGGCCATTCGGCTGGGACGGTCCTGGCAGTTGCGCCCGGAGCTGAGGCTGGCCTACCAGCCGAGCGGGGTCATCCCTGGGCTCAGCCGCGTGGCCGTGACCTTGACGCGAACGTTTTAGGTGCAACAAGACGGGGTTTTCAGCTTTCGTCTATTCTGGTGCGTGGCGAACAGCGAAGGCATTTCCCCGGAAGTCGAAGCTGCAGTGCGGCAGCGCTTGGCGGCTCTTCCTATTTTCCCGACCCTAGGTTTTCGCGACATACGCCTGGGAACAGGCTGGTGCGAGGCGTGGGTGCCGCGCAAACCCGAATTCGACGGCATCTACCAAACGTTTCACGGCGGCATGATGATGACCGTGGCCGATTCGCTGGCCGCGGCTGCGATTCTGACCGTCTGCGGCGCGGCCAGCCGCATCGCCACCACCGACATGAACATTCGCTTCCTGGCGCCGGCGCGCAGCGACCTGCGGGCACGGGCGCAGGTGATCAAGCGCGGGCGGACACTGGTGCCGGTGAGCGCGGAACTGTGGGACGAATCCGGAACGCTGGTGGCGCTGGCGCAAGTCACCTACATGCGGCTCGAGTGAAGCGAACCAGCGACTAGCGACCTGCGGGCACGGCGACCGGCGCTCCGCGCCGTGCGTCGAGCACTTCGGCGAGAGCGCGGGCGTTGGCTTCCGCTTCCGGCCAACTGCCGCCGCCGATGGGATAGCCAGGGATGCCGATGGCGTCGGCGCCGGCGGCGAAATAGGCGGCAGCGGTGGCGGGCGAGGTACCGCCGGCGGCGACCATGCGCACCTGCGGCAGCGGTCCCTTGAGCAGCTTGAGATAACGCGGGCCGCCGGCGGGATCGCAGGGAAAAACCTTGACCAGGTCGGCGCCGCGCTCCCAGGCGGCGACGATCTCGGTCGGCGTCAAGGCGCCGGGAATGGAGACGGCCGAATATCGCTTCGCCATCTCGATCACGGCGGCATTCGTGTTGGGGCTCACAATGAAACGCGCGCCGGCCAGCAGCGCGGCGCGGCACGATTCGACGTCGAGCACGGAGCCGGCCCCGAAGATCACGCGATCGCCGTGGCGGTCGAGGGCCCGCTCCAGCACCTTGAGACCGTTGGGAACGGTGAGGGTGATTTCGACGATGGGCAAGCCGGCGGCGACGAGCAAGTCCACGGCTTGCTCGGCCGCGGCGGCGGTGGCGCCGCGCACTACGGTGATGATGTTGTCTTGGAAAGCCGCGCTCAGCGTCTCGCGCGAGGGCATGTTCCTCATTGTACCCGGCTGCAACGCTGAAACGCATGGCGGGGGCGCCGATGCGCTGGGCTAACCCGGCGACAGCGGCGGCTGGCTGTGCCGCAGCCGGCCCCAGATTTGGCCCGAGACGTCGGACTCACTCTTGGCAAATTGCGGTATTGATTTTTTGTGGGTGAGAGCCCAGCCCAACAAGTAGGCCTCCCATGAGTAGCAGCGATCCAGCTTTGGGTACCGCTTGCCGAGGTTCGGCATGCTCGCGGCGCGCAGTCTCGCCTGCTCGCGAAAATCGGCAATGAGCGCCAGGGCCGCCGATTTTCTGGACGCCGCTCCCGTTGGTCGCGGCTGTGGCCCGGCTTCGACAGCCGGCGACGGAGGCCCGCCCCGATTGGGGCCTCTCCAAGTTGCCGCGACCGGAGTGACGGAGGCGGGATCCTCCGTCGTCAATTCCGCCAGCGCCGCCTGAATTTTCGGGATGTCTTCGAATTCTTGCTGTCGCAGAGCGAGCAGGTACTGAATTTCGACGGGGTCGCCCGCCGACGTGCCGTCTTCGTAGATCACGGCATCCACGCGCGCGGAGAGCACGTTGGGGGGCAGTGAAAGCGTACGCGAGGCGCCCGGCGCCAACCCAGGCTCGCCCGCCCCGACCGAATCAATCAGGTCCGCGGACCTCGCCTGGCCGGCTCCTTCGGCGTGCGGTGCCGCGAGCAAATACTCTGATGCCATACGAGTGTAGTTATTGGTGACAACCCCGGTGCGGCGGTCGGCGCTGATCGTGACCGCCAAGTCCGGAGCCTGAGCTAATGCGATGCCGCAGACCACCGCTACGAGTAAGGCGGACGAAAGTATTCTCACGACAGTCCCCCCACCGCAAAATTGATGTCCGAGCCGAGAAGTCTTGTCAAACCCCAAATGGGTGGACCGCGCAGCGTGGGTCCAGGGCAGACCCGGACGAACTACGACGGGGGGGCACAGCCTGGCTAGCGCTTCGCGTGCGGGCGCGGACCGGAGGCGGCGGGGCGCATGATCGCGACGATGACCAGGCGCTCTAGCTCGTCGAGATGAAACTGGATGCCCTGGCGATAGTAAAGCCAGCCGGTATGGAAGCGCCGCTCGTAGGCGTGCGGCACGTCGCTGCCGGCGGGCTCGCCCCAGCGGGCGACGATTTCGTCGCGATGCGCGCCGAAGGTGAGGCCGTCTTCGGTCGCGATCGCGGCGGCGCGATGTCCGCCCCAATCGCCAAAGAAAAACAGCACCTCGGCCGCGCCGCCGGGCACGACGAAATCCACCTCGACGCCCAGATCGGGATAGACGTAGAGATAAGAAAGCGGCAGGTGCTCGATGATCTTGGGCGGCGCGCCTAGGCCGGCGCGAATCTCCTCCGGGGTAGCGCCCAACGCCACCCGCTCGGTGCCGCGGCCAGCGACCACCACCTCCATGTCTGGCCGCTCCTAGGCGGTGCGCCCCTGCATTTTTTCCAGCGGGGCGCTGGCCGCCGCCTCCGCCGCCGCGCCCGCCTGCGCCGCCGCCAAGCGGGCGGTGAGCACGCGGTAGGGCGAGCAGGACACGTAGTTCAGGCCGGTCTTGAAGAAGAACTCGACCGACGCCGGATCGCCGCCGTGCTCGCCGCAGATGCCGACCTTGAGCTCGGGGCGCGCCTTGCGGCCGGCCTCGGTCGCCGCGCGCACCAGTTGGCCGACGCCCACCTGGTCGATGGTGGCGAAGGGGTCTTGCTTGAGCACGCCCTGGGAGATGTAGAAAGGCAGGATCTTGCCGATATCGTCGCGGGAGAAGCCGTAGGTGGTCTGCGTCAGATCGTTGGTGCCGAAGCTGAAGAACTGCGCCTCGGCGGCGATATCGCCGGCCACCAGCGCGGCGCGCGGCAGCTCGATCATGGTGCCGACCAGGTACTCGACCTTGGCTTTGGCGGCGGCGAAGACCTCGGCGGCGACGCGGTGGACGATCTCCTTTTGCAGCGCCAGCTCGCGCGACGTGGCGACGAGCGGAATCATAATCTCGGGCTTGACCACCTTGCCGCGCTTGGCGACGGCCACGGCGGCCTCGAAGATGGCCCGCGCCTGCATCTCGGTGATCTCGGGATAGAGGATGCCCAGGCGGCAGCCGCGCAGGCCCAGCATGGGATTGACCTCGTGCAGTTCCTGCACGCGGCGCAAGAGGCGCTCGAGATCGGCGGCGTTGGCCACGCCGTAGTCGGCGTACTTCTTGCGCACTTCGGTCGCGGCCTTGCGCTTGGCGGCGCCGGCGGCGGATTGCAGCCGCTCGAGATCGACCATGATCTCCTCGCGCTGCGGCAAGAACTCGTGCAGCGGCGGATCGAGGGTGCGGATGGTGACCGGCAGGCCCTCCATAGCCTCGAAAATGCCGGTGAAATCGCGGCGCTGCAAGGGGAGCAGTTTTTTCAGCGCGGCGCGGCGGGCTTTTTCGTCCGCGGCCAAGATCATGGCGCGCATGTGCTCGATCTTGCCCTCGGCGAAGAACATGTGCTCGGTGCGGCAGAGGCCGATGCCCTCGGCGCCAAAGGCGCGGGCCGCCTTGGCGTCGCGCGGAATGTCGGCATTGGCGCGCACGCCCATTTTGCGGTAGGGCTCGGCCCAGCCCATGAACTCGTTGAGCATGGGATCGTTGGGATCGGCGGGCACGGTAGCCAGGCGTCCGGCGAAGACCTGCCCGGAGGAGCCGTCAATCGAAAGCCACTCGCCCTCGCGGAACACCTTCTTGCCGACCGACATTTGCTTGTCGTGCTCGCGCACGGAGATGCCGCCGGCGCCGGCCACGCAGCACTTGCCCATGCCGCGCGTGACCACGGCGGCGTGACTGGTCATGCCGCCGCGGGAAGTGAGAATGCCGGCGGCGACCTCCATGCCGTGAATATCCTCGGGCGTGGTTTCGGCGCGCACCAGGATGGTCGGGCCCTTTTTCGCCTGCGCCCAAGCCACCGCCTCGGCGGCGGTGAAGACGATCTGGCCGACGGCGGCGCCGGGCGAAGCGGGCAGTCCCTGGGCGAGAGGCTCGGCCGCTTTCAGGGCCTTGGGGTCGAAGCGTGGGAACAGCAGCTCGTAAACCTGGTTCGCGTCCACGCGGAAGATCGCTTCCTGCTTGCTGATCAGGCCCTCGGCGACCATATCCATCGCCGCCTTCAGCGCGGCGCGGCCGGTGCGCTTGCCGTTGCGGGTCTGGAGCATGTAGAGGCGCCCTTCCTGGATGGTGAACTCGAAGTCCTGCATGTCGCGGTAATGGCGCTCCAGGCGGGTGGTGATCTCGCGCAACTGGTCGTAAACCGCGGGCATGATCTTCCTAAGCTGGGCGATGTGCACCGGGGTGCGGATGCCGGCCACCACGTCTTCGCCCTGCGCGTTCATCAGGAACTCGCCATAGAACTCCTTCTCGCCCGTCGCCGGGTTGCGGGTGAAGCCGACGCCGGTGCCGCTGGTCTCGCCCAGGTTTCCGAAGACCATGGCTTGCACGTTGACGGCGGTACCGAGATCGTCGGAGATGTGGTTGATGCGGCGGTAGGCGTAGGCGCGATCGTTGAACCAGGAACGGAAGACGGCGTCGCGCGCCATCTGCAATTGCGCGTAGGGATCTTGAGGAAACTCGCGTTTAGTGTGCTGCTGAACGACCTTCTTGTAGCCGGCGATGACGGCCTTCAGGTCGGCGGCGTCGAGCTCGGTGTCGAGCTTGACCTTGCGCTGCTTTTTGCGGGCGTCGAAGATGGCGTCGAAGACGGACTTCTCGACCTCCAGCACGACGCTGCCGAACATTTGGATCAGGCGGCGATAGGAATCGTAGGCGAAGCGCGGATTATTGCTGCGCCGCGCCAGGCCCTCGACGGTGCGGTCGTTGAGGCCGAGATTGAGGATGGTATCCATCATGCCCGGCATCGAAAATTTGGCGCCGCTGCGCACGCTGACCAAGAGGGGGTTGGCGGGATCGCCGAGCTTCTGGCCTTGCAACTGCTCGAGCCGCGCCAGCATTTGCTTGGTCTGTTCCTCGACCTCGGGCGAGACCTGGCGGCCGCGGCGGATGTAATCCCGGCAGGCCTCGGTGGAAAGGGTAAAGCCGGGCGGAACGGGCAGGCCGGCGTTGGTCATCTCCGCCAGGCCGGCGCCCTTGCCGCCCAGCTCGTCTTTCATCTTGCCGTTACCTTCCGCTTTGCCGTTGCCGAAGAAGTACGCGAATTTCGCCATGTTGAGAGCGCTCCGAAGAATTCCGTCCTCCAGAATATCAGGCTGCGGCGAACCCGGTGGTATTAGGCGCCGGGGATCACGATCAGGGCGAAGTCGGCGAGACAGGAGAGCTCGTCGGCGGCCCAGGCCAGGAGCGCCAGGCGGTTCTCGCGCAGTGCCACATCGGGATCGTTGACGCGCACGGTGTCGAAGAACTCCGCCAGCGCCGGCTCGAGGGCGGCGATGGCGGCCAGCTCTTGCCGGTACTCGTCGGCGGTGGGCGCCGCCGGCCGCGCGGCCACGATGTCGCGGACGGCGTTGACCAGGCGCGCCTCGGCGGGCGCGGTCAGGCGGTCGTCGCGCACGGGAATCGCCCGCCACCGCTCTTGCCCGCCTTCCTTGCGCACGATGTTGCGAATGCGCTTGAGGGCGGCGGCGACGCGGGCGAACGTCTCCGGCTGACGGCGGCGCGCCTCGGCCAGCGC
>JBOGKX010000111.1:0-21008 GCA_050746125.1 Terriglobales bacterium
CCGATTACAATGTTCATCTCGGTCTCCTGTTTCCGAGGGATGGCAACTTGGCCGTACCACTCTACTCGGAACTGGAGGCCGGGATTATCGAATCAAACGCGCAGCAGCGCGCGTTGGGGCGGAACGACGCTATGCGCCGCCTATCGCCCCGCCCGCTTCTACAACGTTACGTAGTAGGCCACGTACCACAGGTCCTGCCGCGGTCCGGTGAGGTTGCGTCCGGCCGAAAAAATCAGGTGGTTGACCTTGGAAAAATCGAACTGCCCGCCGATGTTGAAGCTGGTGCTCGCCGCCCCGCCCACCTGTGCCGCCGTGGTGTGGAAGATCTCGCCCCCCAACCAGCCAAACTTGCCCGCGTCCCGTTGCAGCTCGATTCCGCTGAAGTTCCAGTTCTTGTTGCCGGGTCCGGGGTTATGCCAATAACCCGTGCCGCCGTAGCTCGACCAGTGACCCCAGCTCTTTTGCAGCCAAATCGGCACGAAGACTTGCGCGCGCCCGTTGCCCAACCCCCGCGCCGCGTCCCCCGTCGGCACCTCCACCAGAGGAAACGTGCCGATCTCCGGCGTCTTGGCGGTCTCCTTGAAGAACCGATACTTGGCGCCCAACTCCATATCGCCATAGCCGTAAGCCGCGGGCGCTCCCGACACCTTGGAATAGACGAAGGGCGCGATCACGTGCAGCTGCAAGCCCGGCGCCGCCCCGTAATTGACTTCGATGTGCGGAAAAGTGGTAAAGGTCTGCCCCATATCGTGAAAGCCGATCGAGGCTAGATAAAACTCCCAATGCCGGAACGGCACCGGCTCGGGATCGTCGGTCTGAAAGGGCGGGCCCCACGCCGCCAGCCTCGCGGCGCTGCCGCAAATAAACGCCAATGCCACGAAAGCCATTATGGAAAGCCGCGTCCGGGCGGGTCGCATAGTGCTTATCATAAAGGCTGAATTCCATGGTCGACCGTCCCTCCCACCCCGCCCTTACGTTCACCGTTGAGGATGTCCGCCAGACCTATTTGCAACCCCTGTTGCAGTTGATCGAGCGGGCGCACGCCGTCCATCGCCGCCATCATCCCGAGGGCGAGGTGCAGCTATGCCGTCTGCTCTCCATCAAGACCGGCGGCTGTCCGGAAGACTGCGCCTACTGCCCGCAGAGCGCCCACTACGACACCGGCGTCGGCGCCGGCAAGCTGCTCGACCACGACTCGGTCCTGGCCGCCGCCCGCCAAGCCCAATCCGAAGGCGCCACGCGCTTTTGCATGGGCGCGGCGTGGCGGGAAGTGCGCGAGGGCAAGGATTTCGATCGCGTGCTGGAGATGGTCCGCTCCGTCGCCGGCTTGGGCCTGGAGGTCTGTTGCACGCTCGGCATGCTCACCGCCGCCCAGGCCGAGCGCTTAGCCGCAGCCGGCCTGACCGCTTATAACCACAACCTCGACACCTCGCCCGAGTTCTACGGCCAGATCATCACCACCCGCGCCTACGACGACCGCTTGCGCACCCTGGCCCACGTCCGCGCCGCCGGCATCTCCGTCTGCTGCGGCGGCATCCTGGGTATGGGCGAAAGCCAGGAAGACCGCATCCGCCTTTTGCACCAGCTCGCCAGCCTGCCCGAGCCGCCCGAGAGCGTCCCCATCAATGCGCTCGTCGCCGTCGCCGGTACGCCCTTGGCCGAGCGTCCGCCGGTACCGGTCTTCGAGTTCGTGCGCGCCATCGCCACCGCCCGCATCCTAATGCCGCGCGCCAAGGTACGGCTCAGCGCCGGACGCCTCGCCCTCTCGCCCGAAGGGCAAGCGCTGTGCTTTTACGCCGGCGCGAATTCCATCTTCACCGGCGAGCGGCTCTTGACCACCCCCAACCCGGATACCGATGCCGACCTGGGCCTGCTCGCTGAGCTGGGGCTCAAGCCGCAGCCGCGCGCGGCACAGGAGCCGGCGTGCGCGCCGTAATCGCCGCCCCGCCGCCAGCCCTGGCCGCCCTCGAAGCCGGCATGGCGCGCGAACTGGAGGCGCTCGCCGCCGCCGCCCGCCGCCGCTTCTTGCGTCCGCCCGCCGGCCAGGACTTCTGCTCGAACGACTATTTGGGCTTGGCCTCCCACCCCGCCCTGCGCGCCGCCGCGCTTCGCCATCTTCAGACGGATCTGCCGCTCGGCTCGACCAGCGCCCGCCTGGTGCGCGGCGAGCATCCGGCGTTCGGCGAACTGGAGCGCGCCTTCGCCGCCTTCGTCGGCGCCGAGGCGGCGCTGTTCTTCTCCTCCGGCTACGCCGCCAACTGCGGCCTGATCGCCGCCCTGGCTGGCAAGAGCGACCTGATCTTCTCTGACCGCCTTAACCACGCCAGCATTATTGACGGCGTCCGCCTCTCCGGCGCCGAGCGGGTGCGCGTGCCGCACGGCGACCTCGCCGCCTGGGAGCGCGCCTTCGCCGCCCATCCGCCCCAGCCCGGCCAGCGCCGCTTCGCCATCGTCGAATCCATTCACGGCATGGACGGCGATCGCGCCCCGCTCGCGCCGCTCGCCGCGTTGTGCGCCCGCGCCGAAGCCGCCCTGATCGTGGACGAGGCGCACGCCACCGGCCTGTGCGGTCCGCGCGGCGCCGGCTGCGTCGCCGACGACGGCGTGCGCGCCCAGGTGCTCGCCACCGTCCACACCTGCGGCAAGGCGCTGGGCGCGGCCGGCGCGCTGGTGGCTGGCTCCGCCGTGCTGCGCGATTACCTGATCAACCGCGCCCGCACCTTCATCTACGCCACCGCCCCGCCGCCCTGGCTGCCGCTGCAAATCCTCGCCGCCATGCAAGTGGCCGAGGCCGAGAGCTGGCGGCGCGAAAGGGTGATGGCGCTGGCGCGCCGCCTGCGCGCCCTGCTTCGCGCCGCCGGTCTCGAAGCCGGATCGGACGCCGAGGGTTCCGCCATCGTTCCCGTGATCCTCGGCGCCGACGCCCGCGCCCTGGCCGTGGCCGAGTCGCTGGCCCGTGCCGGCTTCGACGCCCGCGCCATCCGCCCGCCCACCGTCCCCGAGGGCACGGCGCGCCTGCGCGTTACCCTCCACGCCTCGCAGACCGAGGCCGAGGTGGAAGCCTTCGCCGCCGCCCTCGTTGCGGCCCTCGCGGCGTGAACCCCTTCGAATCATCGCCCGGCCTCTTCGTCACCGGCACCGATACCGGTGTCGGCAAGACCGTCGTCGCCGCCATGCTCGCGCTCGGCCTCGACGGCTTTTACTGGAAACCGATCCAATCGGGGACCGACGACGGCACCGATCGCGCCAGCGTCGCGCAGTGGACCGGACTCGCCCCCGAGCGCCTGCTGCCCGAAGCCTATTGCCTGCGCCTGCCCGCCTCGCCGCATCTGGCCGCCGCCGCCGAAGGCGTCCGCATCGATCTCGACCGCTGCGCCCGGCCCGCGACCAAGGAATTTCGCCGCCCGCTCATCGTCGAAGGCGCCGGCGGATTGCTGGTCCCGCTCAACGAGCGCGAGCTAATGATTGACCTCGTCGCCCGCCTCGGCTTCCCGGTCGTGCTCGTCGCTCGCAGCACGCTAGGCACGATCAATCACACGCTGCTCAGCCTGGCCGCGTTGCGCGCCCGCCGCCTGCCGCTCGCCGCCGTCATCCTCAACGGCCCGCCGCATCCCGAGAACGAAGCCGCCATCCGCGTTTACGGCGCGGTCGAGTCGCTCTTCACCCTGCCGCCCCTCGCACCGCTCGACGCCCCCCGCCTCCGCGCCGCCTTCGCCCGCCTCGCCGCAAGATAGCCCTTCCGTCACATCGCGCCCTTGCGTTTCGTCATAGAAGTGACGTAACCATGGAGGGAACCGATGAAGATCAAGCTGACCAGCGTGTACGTGGACGATCAGGATAGGGCTCTGCGCTTCTACACCGAGGTGCTGGGTTTCGTGAAGAAGGCGGACTTCAGTCAGGGTCCGTTTCGCTGGCTCACCGTGGCTGCGCCGGACGACCCGGATGGCACGGAGCTGCAGCTTGCGCTCAACGACAATCCGGCCGCCAAAGCCTACCAGCAGGCGCTGTTCCAGCAAGGCCAGCCCGCCGCCATGTTCTTCACTAATGACGTGCAAGCCGATTACGAACGCATGAAAGCGCGCGGCGCCGAGTTCACCATGCCGCCGAAGGACGTGACGGCCTCGAAGATCGCCATGCTGAAAGACGCCTGCGGCAATCTGATTCAGATCACCCAGCTAAAGCGCTGGTAGTGCGGCCGGGCCCGTTTGGTCGCCGAACGCGAAGTAGCTCTCAAGGGGGGAGCCAGTGTGTGGTCTGGTCGGGGCGGCCGGATTTGAACCGGCGCCCCCCGGCGCCCAAGGCAACTGCAAAAAATCTATCTCGTTGGTTCGTCTAGCTTTGTTCTGCGTTGTGGTACCCGGTCTTCGACCCAATTTGTCAGCATTTTGACCCAAATGGACCCAAGCTTTTTCTCGCAACTAGGCAGACGGCAGGCAGGCGCAACTGCCCGTGGCATTGCGCTCAGCTACAATTCGCGCCCGCAACCTTGAGTTGACGACATGATCCTCCACGTAGGATCACGTCCTTGGTTCAAGCTTTCAGCGATGGTGACGCGGCTGGAAATCGGGCCGAGATGCTTCGCTTCAGAAATCCTTCATCCGAGGCTGGAGTGGGCCACCTTTCCACGCCGCCTCGAAGGACGTCCGGACCCATTGCGCGTCGACCGTCCTCTTCTGCGCCTCGAGAGATTTCCACAACCCAAACAGCGAGCGGGGATTACGAGGGTTCTTCTGCAGGTCGCCCCGAAACACCTCTTCGGCCTCCGCCGCTTTCCCGCTGCAGAGCAGAGCGGCGCCGAGCGATTCGCGCACGGGGTAGTACCAGTCCGGCGGCTCGTCGTAGTTCATATGGTCTTGCACTAAGACGGACGCTTTCCATTTCTCGATGGCGCCCAACAGATCTCCCCGTGCGGCTGCGATGCGCGCGTCTAGTGTGCCAACTGCCAAGCCATGGATCGTGCTCCAGTCGTTGTACATCATTCCGAAGGCAGGCCCCGCCGGGAATTGTTTGTAGATGGTTTCCATCATGTCGCGTTCGGCCTCGGCTTTCGCGGCGTCTCCCTCGGCTGCAAAAGCGCAACCACGCGCGTAGTGCCAGACAAACATCAATCCCTTTAGCTTGGTATCCGGCTGGGGCAGAGACAGCACGTCGTCCCATCGCCCGTAGCGAAGGAGGACGAATACCGGCGTCGGCAGATACATCTCGGCCATCGGTGTGTCGGCAACATCTGCGTTCGCCCGAGATTCGAGTTCCTTGGCTGCTTCGCGGGCGGTGCCGAAGTCGCCATCCATCATCGCAGCGGCCGCCATGAAATGAAGGTTGTGGTGACCGTAAAGGAGGAGGTACGTCATGTTCTGGGCGGCCCCTGCGCGATGAAAAGCGTCGTCTACGGCTACGGCTTGCCGGTTGCTTTTAATCGCGGCCGCGTAGTCGCCCGTGCGCATGTAGATATGCGCCGGCATGTGGACCAGATGTGCCGCTGCTGGAGCCAATGTCTCAAGGCGATGGGCGCTTGCCAGTGCCCGCTCAGGGTCAGGTGCCGCTTCCATCGTGTGAATGTAGAAATGGTTCGCGCCTATGTGATCAGGCCAGCTTCGCAGCACGCCTTCGAGCACTGAGACGATTTCGAGTGTGTTTTCTCCTGGCTTGCCGTCGTTAGTCCACAACTCCCACGGATTCAGGCCCATCAGGCTTTCCGCAAAAAGCGCTGCTGCGTCGGGGTCGTCTGGGTAACGACGGCTAAGGTCGCGCATGGCGGCAGCATAGGCTCGGCCCAGGCCCCTGTAGTCCGGCTTGGGATCCATCGTGAATCGGCGTGCAAGCGCATCTACGTATGCCCGCTCGTTCTCGGGAGCTGAGCCGGCCAGAGTTTTCGCCTTCTGAATTGCGTCGTATGCGGCCTTCTCATGGCCGGCGTCTGGTTCCGCCTCGTTGTAGTTCGGACCGAGAGCCAGCGCGATGCCCCAGTACGGCATTGGCGACCGCGGATCGAGTTCCGCCGCTCGCTCGAAAGAGCGGACCGCCTCGCTGTGATTGAAGGCGTAGTCTAAAGTCAGCCCCTGATCGAAGAACTTTTGCGCTTCCTCGCTCATCGTGGCAATCGGGTGGTGCAGCGAGCCCATGCCGGCAAGAAGTGTCGCGGGTTCATGGAGGGTGCTGTGGGTCCCGCGCGCATGCTGCGCCCCGGCGGACAAAACGGCAAAGGCCATTGCAGTGATCAACACAAACCATTGCAGCTTCACCGAAAGTTCTCCTCTCTTCAGGCGTAGGCGCCTATACATTTAATGCCGGTCTCGCTGGCCGCGAAGCCAGCATTCTACATGCATATGGCCCGCCGACGCTCCTTCGCGCCGCGCGAGCAACACAGCGCCGACGTGCGCCGCCATCCACAATATCGAACGCCCGAGGACGTGGCTTGCGCGTTAGCTGGTACTAGCTGTGCTTCGCCATCGCCTGCTTGGTTCTGCGTCGATAACCTCGCTGCGCCTGTCGCGCTTGGCGGCTTGTCTCATAGGCCCAACCCCCTCAGAATGGCATCTCATTCCTTTTGCGATCCCGTGTAACGGTTTCGGTACTTCATCCAGAGCTTCCAGCGCCTGGCTGAAAAAACCGAGGCAGGTCAGTCCCAAGTGTAGAAGGAAGTCCCGATCGCGGATTCCCCGTAATCGTCGCCACGCTCCGACAAGCACCGGCACGATGGAATTGAAAACAAAGAAGTAAGTGGTCGGGGCGGCCGGATTTGAACCGGCGACCCCCTGCGCCCAAGGCAGGTGCGCTACCAGACTGCGCCACGCCCCGACTGGTCTTATCGTAGCCCGGTTGTGCTGGCGTTCGCTGGCCCCCGCCGGCCGCGCCCTACGCGGCGGCCGCCTCCGCCCACGGATCGAGCACCGCCTTGACGCAATCGTCTTGCTTCGCGGCGAACATCGCGTAGGCGCGCGGCGCATCGGCGAGCGGAAAACGATGGGTGATGATAAACGACGGATCCGCCTCGCCGCGCTCGACCTTTTGCAGCAGCGGACGCAGATAGCGGTGCACGTGGGTCTGCCCGGTGCGAATCTTGAGCCCCTTGCCGAAGACGGCGCCGAAGGGGAACATGTCCACGAAGCCGCCATATACGCCGGGCACCGAAACCGTCCCGCCCTTGCGGCACGCCTGCACCACTTGCCGCAGCACGCTCGGTCGATCGAACGACAGGCGCAACTTCTGCTTGATCTTGTCCACCGTGCCGGCCAGCGTATCCGAGTGCGCCTCCATGCCCACCGCGTCGATCACGGTGTCGGGCCCCAACCCGGCGGTGCGCTGCTTGAGCGCTTCCACGACGTCGGGCTCTTCCTGATAGTTGAGCACCTCGGCCTCGCTGTGCTCCCGCGCCATGCGCAGCCGCGCCGGAACGCGGTCAATGGCGATGACCCGCGCCGCGCCCAGCAGCCGGGCGCTCAGCATCGCCAGCTGTCCCACCGGCCCACAACCCCACACCGCCACCGTGTCGCCCGGCTGAATCTCGCAGTTCTCGGCCGCCATGTAGCCAGTGGGGAAAATGTCCGTGAGCAACAGCAGCTTATCGTCGGGCAGGTCCGATTCGATCTTGACCGGGCCCACGTCGGCGAACGGCACGCGCACGAACTGCGCCTGCCCGCCGGCATACCCGCCCAACATGTGCGAGTAGCCGAAAAGCGCCGCGGCGGGATAGCCGTAAAGCTTCTCCGTGATCCAGGCGTTGGGGTTGGAGTTGTCGCACGCCGACCATAGGCCCCGCCGGCAAAAAAAGCAGTTCCCGCAGGCGATCCCGAAAGGCACGACCACCCGGTCGCCCGCCTTCAGGTTCTTCACCCCTGGGCCGGTCTCGACCACCTCGCCCATGAACTCGTGGCCGAGAATGTCGCCCTTCTGCATGGTCGGAATGTAGCCGTCGTAAAGATGCAGATCGCTGCCGCAAATGGCGCTCCGCGTCACCCGCACGATGGCGTCGCGCGCATTGAGAATGCGCGGCTCGGCAACCTCCTCGATCTCCACTTTCCGCTTGCCGTTCCAGCACAGCGCCTTCATGCCGCTTCTCCGGCGCGCCGCGCCCGCGGTTCGGCATTCGGATGGAAATACGGCGCCAATTTCGCCACCGGCGATCGCCGTCCCGTCGGCTGGCCCTCGATGGTGGCGATTTCGCCCGTCTCCATGAGCTGCTTCGCGCGCCGCAAGCCCTCGCGCGCGATTTGGCCCGGGCTGGCGCCCATGGCGCTGGCCAGCGCCGCGCTCCCGGCGCCGCGCCAAGCCGAGATCAGCTCCAGTTCGACGACCGTGCCGCGATCCGCCGCGCCGCCGGGGCAAAAGCGGATCGTCGCCGCTTGGCATGGCGCCGCCGCGCCGGAGATCGTCCGCCAGGCAATCATCTCGTTGGGAACATCGCTGGTGACCTCGGTTTCCCAGCGCTGCTCGCGGCCCAGGGGCGAGCGCAGCCGCCACTCGAAACGGCGCGTCCCGCGAGCCTCGACCGATTCCACCCGCGGCAAGAAGCGCGCCAGTTTGTCCGGATCGTTCCAGGCACGGTAGAGGTCTTCGGGCGAGCTCAGAATCGCGATCGAGCGCCTCGCCCGGCGCTGCCCGTGCTCGCCCAGTTCGCGCTCCGCGCTCCGGCCCCGTGCCCCTTGGCGCAGCATCAGGAGGCCGGCCGCGGCCAGCGGCACGCTCCCTTTCGAGCGTCGTTGCAGCGCGGCGACCAGTAGCACGCCGCCCGCGCCCAGCCACATCCAGCGTTCGAGCGGCGTGGATTGGTTCATATCTCTTCTCCGTCGTGGAAGGCCAACGTCAAGGCCGAGTCGCATGCGGCGGCGCTGGTCCGTGTCCCCGCCCTCGGGCGAAGAAAACGATCAAAAAGATGATCCACAGCACGAACAAGATCCAGACCGCGACTGCCGCCCAGTGCACGGACAAGCCGATGATCCACAGGATGAAAAGCACCACGAACGTCCAGAGAAAGGCCATGGCAAGCTACCTTCCCCGCTTGGACGGCGGCCACCGCGCCGCCGGATGCACCGCCGCGAAGATGCCCTGCGCACTCCGAGGCGGCATCGCCCGCTCCCAAACGCGAGTCCAAGCTAGGCAGAGTGAAAGAGAGATGAGTGGAAAACGAGTGGTGCTGGCCGCCAGCTACTCCGAGTCCTCGGAGCACCTGCGCAGCACCTGGCGGCAGATGCTGCTCGCGACGCTGCCGATGCGATATGTGAATCTTATCCACACTGACATCAACATCGCCGGCGAGCTCGCGCCCGACGGCCAGGCCAGGTACGTGCCGCACGGCCTGCGCGTCGTCGAGGCGCTGCTGCTCGAGCGCTTTGCCCCCGACGAGATCGCCGTCTGCTATCCCGGCCAGTTCGATCGTTTCATCGGCGACGATACGCGCGCGGTCGGCGTGCACGCCCACAACCCGCTCGGCATCGCCTTCGCCGCCGGCGTGTACGCTCAGTTCTACGGCGCCAATCTCGAATGCATCAATGCCGCCGAGTTCCGCAGGCTGATCGAGCACCCCGTGCTGCGCCGCCACAAGCCCCACCTCAAACTGATCGTCGGCGGCCCGGGAGCGTGGCAGATCCGCGAACGCAACATGCAAGACGCCTGGAATATCGACACCCTGGTGCACGGCGAGGTCGAGGAGATCGCCGCCGACCTCTTCGCCGCCGCCGCCAAGGGCCAGCCGCTGCCGCGCGAAGTCGAAGGCCGCAGCCCGCGCGCGCTCGATGCCATCCCCAACATCCGCCATCGCTCCACCTTCGGCGCCGTCGAGATCACCCGCGGCTGCGGGCGCGGGTGCCAGTTCTGCTCCATCGCCCTGCGCCATGGCGCCAGCCTGCCGCTCGAGCACATCCTCGCCGACGTGCGCGCCCACGCCGCCGAGGGCGCCGACGCCGTGCTGCTGGTCACCGAGGATTTGTTTCTCTACGAGCAAGGCCCGCGCTTCCAAACCAACGTCGCCGCCCTCGAGCGCCTCTTCACCGCCGTGGCCGCCGTGCCCGGCATCCGCTACGTCGTCGTGAGCCACGGCACCATGGCGCCGGTCGTGCAAAATCCCGAGGTTGTCGCGGCGCTCTCCCCCGTGGCCGTTGGCCGCAGCGTCAACCAGCATCGCGCCTCCACCCATCCCGACCGCCGCTACGCCATGCTCTTCATCGGCCTCGAAACCGGCTCGCCGCGCCTGTTCGAAAAATACATGAAGGGCAGTCCTATCCCTACCGCCCGCGGCAATGGCCGGACGTCGTCCTCAAGGGCATGGAGACGCTGAACCGCCACAACTGGTTCCCCTTCTGCACCTGGATCGTCGACCTGCCCGAGGAGACGCGCGAGGATACCAAGCTGAGCCTCGACCTCCTGCGCGCGCTCCAGGGCGCCAAGTGGGCCGCCATCCCCACCCTCTTCATCCCCCTCGACGGCACCCGCCTTCGCCGCCGCCCGGGCGCGCGGCTCATCGAGCTCACCGATTTGCAGTGGGAGTTTTTCTTTACCTGCTGGCGCTACAACCTCGACTTCTATCGCGGCAAGATGGATAGCGTCAGCTGGAAGTACAACCTCGGCGCGCCGCTCTATTACTATTTGCTGGGCCGCCGCCTCTTCGGCCCGGCCATGAAATATCCCTTGCTGCGGCTGGCTCACTTCCCCGAGCGCTGGATGCGCCGGCATCTCTACCTGGACTTCGCCGCCCCGCCGCGCTTTCGAACGCCGGCGGATGTGCCCGTCCCGGCGCGCGCCTAGCGCGCCACCAGCGTCACCCGCACCAGATTCGCGCCGTTCCGCCCGGCCCCCGCGGAGACGCCGCCCCCGGCGGCCTCCAGCACGCGTCGCGCCGCGGCGTGGCGCAAGGCGCGGCGAATGTCGGCATTGGCGGCGAAGGGATCGAACTGCCGCGGCCAATCCGCGGCGGCGAGCGGCGCGCCATCGTCCTCGATCTCGATCGCCGCCGAGTCGCTCTCGATCCGCGCCCGCAGTTGCAGCCGCGTCTTGGCGCGATCCAGCGCCGCGCCGGCCAGGTCCAGCAGCGCCTGGCAGAGCGCGCGCGGGGCGGATTCCAGCCGCGGCGGCGCGGCCAGCTCCGCGCCCGCCTCCAGCCGAATCCCGCGCGCCGCCGCCAGCGGCGCCAGCTCCTCCGCCACCAGCGCGGCGGCTTCCCGCAAGCCTTGCGGCGCCGCGCTCGCCGCCGGCTCGCTCTCCGCCAGCGCCCGCAGCGCTTCGAGCAGCGCCGTCAGCCGCTCCGTCTCGCGCAGCGCCACCTCCAGGCTCGCCCGCTGGACCTCCGCCGTGGCCCCCCGCCGCAGCGCCAGCTCCACCGTGCCCCGCAGCACCGTCAGCGGCTGGCTCATGCGATGCACGGCGGCGGCGATCAGGTCCGACGTGGCGGCCGCCTCCCCGCTCACGAGTTTTCTTCCGCGCCCAGCCGGTAGCCGACGCCGCGAATCGTGTGGATCAGTTTGTGCGCGTGGCCGCCGTCCAATTTCTTGCGCAAGTAATTGATATAGACGTCCACGACGTTGGTCATCGTGTCGAAGCTGAGATTCCAGACGTGCTCCATGATCATTGCCCGCGTCACCCGCCGCGGCGCGTTGAGCATCAGGTACTCGAGTAGCGCGAATTCCTTCGGTGTCAGCTCGATCGCCTGGCCCCCGCGCGTCACCTTGCGCCCCACCCGGTTCAGCTCCAGGTCCTCGATGCGCAGAACGGCCTCCGACGGCTGCTGGCTGCGCCGCAGCAGCGCCCGCACCCGCGCCGACAACTCGGAAAACGAGAAAGGCTTGGTCAGGTAATCATCGGCGCCGAGATCGAGCACCTTCACCCGATCCTCCACGCCGCTGCGGGCGGTGAGCACCAGCACCGGCACGCTCGGCTTTTCCGCGCGCAGCCCGGCCAGCACTTCCACGCCGCTCGAGCCGGGCAAATTGAGATCGAGGATCAGCAGGTCGTAATCCTGCTGGCGCGCCATCGCGCCGGCGACAATGCCGTCCTCGGCACAGTCCACCGCGTATTGCTCCGCCTCCAGCCCTTGCCGCACGAAGCTGGCCAAAGCGGTGTCATCCTCGGCGACGAGAATCCGCACGGGCAATTATTGTAGCTTAGCCGCTCTCTGCCCCGCGCCCGTTCACGTGGCTCGCGTCCCCTGGCATGGGCGCGCGGCGCCGGCTTGTTACCCTTTCGTGTGCTCCGGCGAGGCGACTTCCTCGTCCCCGGACCGCGCCGCGTCGTCGGCTACGCTGCCCACGCGCGCCGGCGACCGCGAGCGCCAGCGCGCCATCTTGAACAGGCGTAGCGTGCCCGGCTCCTGCACCTCGTGCATCCGCTCCCATTGCTTGGCCTTGAGCACATCGTAGGCGGTCAGCATGCCCGTCAGCGTATTGTCTTTGCGGTCGAGCACCGGACAGGCGTGGCGGCCCGCCGCCAGCAGCCGCAGCGCCACGTCGAGCACCAACTCGTCGGCAAAGGCCGGCAAATAGTCCTTCCGCGCCAAGTCCGCCGCGGTGCGCTCCTCGTCGGCTTGGATCAGGTCCGCGCGGTGAATCAGCCCCAGCACATGGTTCTGCTCGTCCACCACCGGCGTGGTGTCGTGGTTCATCGCCGTGGACAGGAACTCGCGCACCCGGCGCGTGGCGGGGATGCTCTCCACCGCCGGGTTCATCACGTCCCGCGCCCGCAGCAGCTTCATCGGATCGACCACATAGGCGTCCGGCACGGGAATGCCCCGCCGCACCAGCCGCTCGGTGTTGATGGTCGTATCCATGAAATAGTGAATCGCCAGGTCGCTCACGATGCAGACCAAAAAGAGCGGAAACATGGCGTTGTAGGCGCCGGTTACCTCCAGCATGAAGAGAATCGCCGTCGGCGTGGCGCGGTAAATGCCGCCAAACAGCGCCCCGGTGGAGATCATGCCGTAGATCGCCACCGCCGACGCGGTGGGCAAAATCAGGTGCACCAGCGATCCGAAGGCCGCGCCCAGGCTGCCGCCGATCATCAGCGCCGGCGCGAAGGTGCCGCCCGAGGCTCCCGATCCCAGCGCCACCCCGAAAGCCGCGAGCTTCGAAATGCCCACGCCGGTGTAGAGCCCCATCGAGTGATTCCCCTTCAGCACGTCCGCGATCACGTTGTAGCCCATCCCGAAGACTTGCGGATAGAAATAGCCGATGATGCCCACCACCAGCCCGCCCGCCGCCGGTATGATCGGGAACCATACCTTGAGAGACTCGAAAAAGTCCTCGCAGATATAGAGCGTCCGCGTCATGAGCCATGCCAGCGCCGCCGTCCCGATCGCCAGCAAGATGAAAAACGGCAGCTCGGCGGCGTGGAGATGGTAGATCGTGCCCGCCGGCAGCGGAAAGATCGGCTGCGCGCCGCGAAACGCGATCGCCACCAGCGTGCCCGCGGTCGAAGCCAAGGCAATGGGAATGAACGAGCGGGCGCGAAACTCGAAGACCAGCAGCTCGACCGCCATCAGCACGCCCGCAAAGGGCGTCTTGAAGACGCCCGCCAGCCCCGCCGCCGCCCCGCAGGCCAGCAGCGTCCGCCGCTCCGAGGCCGAAGCGGGCAGAAATTGGCTGATGATCGAGCCCACCGCCGCGCCGGTCTGGATGATCGGGCCTTCCGCGCCGAACGGCCCGCCCGTGCCCACCGTGATGGCGGCGCTCAAGGGCTTGAAAAACCCCACCCGCGGCTTGACCTGGCTGCGGTTCGTCAGCACCACGGACATCGCTTCGGGGATGCCGTCGCCCTTAATTTCAGGGGAAAAATAGTGGATCATCAGCCCGACCAGCAGGCCGCCGGCCGCCGGCAACAGCGCCGTCCACCAATGGATCACCGCCTCGTTGGGATGCAGGTACTGGCTGCTGAACTTGCCGAAAAACAGCAAGTCGGTGATGAACCAAATCGCCTTCAGTAGCCCCTCGGCGATCAAGCCGCCACAAACGCCGACTCCGATGCCCAGCAGGGAGATGTAAAGAAGGCGGTCGTTAAGAGCCGCGGGCTCGGGGCGGTGTGCGTGCGCAGTTGTGCTCATGAATTGAGTTCGGACGACAAAAGTTTCTAGCTGGAGCCGCATCCGCCGCGGGACCATCTCATTGCGACATGATGCATTCCCATTTTATCGCAGCTGGTTCGTTCGCGCGCGCCCGCGCCATCCCTGCTTCGAAAAGCCCCAGCGTCACGCGCGATCCGCCGAAAACCACTAGGCATCCTTCCGCGCCTAGCCGGCTACTCACTTCACGTGTTCTATGCCTCCCTCTTCGCGGCCGGCCTGCTGCTGAGCATGCACTGTGTGGGTATGTGCGGCGGTTTCGTGGCCCTTTTGACCACCGCCGCCGGTTCCGCCCCCGCTGCGCCGCGGCCCGCCTCGCCGGCCCTGCTGCGCCCTCACCTGTTGTTTCATGCCGGCCGTCTCGCCAGCTACGCTTCGCTTGGCGCGCTAGCCGGCGCGCTCGGCTCGCTTAGCGCGCTCTTCGCCCGCTCCGGCCGCGGCCAAGCGCTGCTGATGATCGTGGCCGGAGCGGCCCTGGGCTTGATCGGCCTGGCCGTTCTCGGCTTGCTGCATTGGGATCCGCTGCGCGCCAACGCCGTGGTCCCGATGGCTTGGGTGCGGCGCGGCTTGTGCCGCGTGCTGCGCCTGCCGCGCGCCTGGCTCCCCATCCCCTATGGCGCCCTGCTTGGCCTGCTGCCCTGCGGCTTGATTTACGCCATGCTCATTCGCGCCGCCGCCACCGCCTCCGCCTGGCGCGGCGCGGCGGTCATGGCCAGCTTCGGCGCTGGCGCCGTGCCCGCCCTGCTGCTCGTCGCCTACGGCGCACGTTACTTTACCCTGCGCTTCCGTCGCCGTCTCTTGGTCTTTTCCGGCGTCCTCATGCTCGCTCTCGGCGCCGCCGCCTTCTACCACGGCCTTCTCTGGGTCCGCTGGGCGCGATGAAAGCGCGCGCACCAGCCGCGGCTTGATCGCCGCGCCCACCCCGCAACTGCCGCCGAGAGCGCGCCCGGCCCCATAGCCATTACATCCGAGCGCGGCGAGAGGCGAGTAGAAGCGACTACGCCCCGTTCGGCCTCTGCTAGTCCCTGGTCCCTAGCCCCTAGCCCCTCTTCTCGTAACTGCCGCCGCGTCGCCGCCCGGCCCACAGCGATCACGTTCGAGCGGGGCGAGAAGCGAGCAGCGCGAGGCGCCGGGAGCGAGGCCGACTGAGCGTACCCCGATGTACGTGAAGGAGGCCGAGCGACTGGCAACGAAGCGATGCGAAGCCTATCGCCCCGCCCACGTCGTAACTGCCGCCGCGTCGCCCCCCGGCCCACAGCGATCACGTTCGAGCGGGGCGAGAGGCGAGTTGGGCGAGGCCGCAGGCTGCGAGGGGCGGGAGGAATACACGAACGTATCCGATCCGCCCCGAGCAGCCGAGAACGAAGCCCAGCGACGCCTATCGCCCCGCCTGCTTCCTAACTGCCGCCGAGGGCCCGCCCGGCCCACAGCGATCACGTTCGAGCGGGGCGAGAAGCGAGTTGGGCGAGGCCGCAGGCTGCGAGGGGCGGGAGGTATACAACTACGTATCCGATCCGCCCCGAGCAGCCGAGAACGAAGCCCAGCGACGCTTATCGCCCCGCCCGCCTACTCGCGTAGCCTGGCCCTAGCAGTACCTGCCCCGGCAGCGCGTTAGTCATCTTCCCATCCGCGATCACCGGCACACCGTTGACCAGCACGTAATCCATGCCCACCGCCAGCCGGTTGGGGTTGGCGTAGGTTCCGACGTCATGCACACGCGCCGGGTCGAAGACCACGATGTCCGCCCACATGCCCTGCTTCAGCACTCCCCGGTTCGTCAGGTGCTCCCGCTGCGCCGGCAGCGCCGTGAACTTGCGGATCGCCTCCGGCAGGCTGAGCAGATGCTCGCCGCGCACGTACTTGCGGATGATGCGCGGAAACGTCCCATACGCCCGCGGATGCGCGTGTTCGCGTCCCAGCAGCCCGGTGGGCGCCACGCCCGGGTAGTCGTTGTCCACCGCAACCCACGGCTGCTTCAGCGCCAGCTCGACATCCGGCTCGCTCATCGCAAAGACGGAGACGTTGGTGAAGGCATTGTCCTTGATCAGCAGGTCGAATAGCGCGTCCATTGTGTCCTCGTGCCAGTCCGCGGCGATCTGTGCCAGTGTCTTGCCTTCGAGCGGCAGAAGCGCCGGATTGCCGACCGAGCTGATCAGCACTCCCTCCGGCCCGGCGATCTCCTGCCATTCGTTGTCCCAGGCGGAAGAGGGCGTTTCCAAGTTTTTGCGGATACGGGCCCGCGTCGCCGGATCCTTCAGCCGCGCCAGCATCTTGGCGTCGCCGCCGTCGTGCGCCCAGGGCGGTATGAAGGCCGCCAGGTCGTTGTTCCAGGCCGTGTAGGCGTAGGTGTCGGCTTCGATGTCAAGCCCCTCGCTGCGCGCCCGATCGAGGAACGCCACGATCTGCGGCATCTTCCCCCAGTTCGCCTTGCCGCCCGCCTTGAGATGAAAGATCTCCACCCCCGTGTGCGCCGCGCGCGCGATGTGCGCCACTTCTTCGAGCGCCGCCATCTCGCCGTCCCCTTCGCTGCGCATGTGCGTGGCGTAGATGCCGCCGTAGCGCGCGCTGACCGCCGCCAGCGCCGTCAGTTCCGCCGTCGAGGCATAGGGCGCCGGCGGATATTGCAGCGCCGACGACACCCCCATCGCCCCTTCCCGCATCGCCTCCGCCACCAGCGCCTCCATCCGCGCCAGTTCCGCCGGCGTCGCCGCCCGGTCCCCGTCCCCGATCACGTAGCGCCGCGCCTGCGTCGCGCCCACGTAAGTCCCCAAGTTGATGCCGATGCCCTGCCGCCGCAGCCGCGCGAAGTATTGCGCCAGCGTGCGCCAATCCGCCGTCACGTGGTAATGCGCGAACTCGCCGCGCTCGTCCGCGAGCGTTGCCGCCGACTGCGGCGCCACCGAATCGCCCTCGCCCGTGATCTCGGTCGTGATGCCTTGAAAAATCTTCGACGGCACGTGCGGATCCACCAGGATCGTGATCTCCGACTGTCCCAGCATGTCGATGAAGCCCGGCGCCACCACCCGCCCCGCCGCGTCAATCGTCTCCTTGGCCTTCGCCCCCGCCAAGTTGCCGATGGCCGCGATCCGCCCGCCGCGAATGCCGATGTCGCCCGCGTACCAGGGCGAGCCGGTGCCGTCAACGATGTGTCCATGGCGGATCACTACGTCATAGCTCGCCCCGGCGCCGCCGCCCGCCTGCATCGCCGCCGCCATCACCACCGCCGTTAGCGCCATCGCCGCCGCCGCCCAAAACTTGCGCTTCATTCTCGAGCCTCCTTGTCTGCTCGCGCCCGCGACCGCGCCATCCGCCGGCCCAGGGCCGAGGAATCATACACCGCCTGGCGCGCCATGGTCGGCTCCGACCCGCACCGATTGACGCGCCCGCCGGCGCGCCGCAAAATGAGCGGCAATGAAAGCCGTTCTGCTTCTTGGTTGCGCGCCGCTCTTGGTGGTCGCCCTGGCCGCCCAGAAGCCGCTGGCCCGCGTCTCGCTCGACGCTCTCCACTGGTCCCTCGTGGACTTGCCTAACTCCGCCCAGGCGGTCGCCTCCCACGCCGGAGTGTTGTGGGCCGGAGGCGCCGCCGGAAGCCTGGAGCGTTCCGACGACGGCGGCCGCAGTTGGTTCAAGGTGCGCGAGGGTAGCCCGGCGGAATCCATCTCGACCATTCATTTCGTGACCAGCCAGCTCGGCTTCGCCAGTGGCCCCGGGCTATGGCTCTGGACGACCGATGGCGGCAAGTCTTGGCATAACCGCCGCGGCTCGCCGCCCCTGGGGGTCACTTCGCTGGTCTTTGCCGATGCCGCGCACGGACTGGCCGCCGGCCCTGACGGCGTCTACCTGGCGCTGCCCCGCGGCAAGGCCAGCGCTTCCCTCCTGCCAGCCGTGCGTTGGATGGCGATCGCTCGCGCCGACGGGAACAAACCGCTGGCTGCCGTGCTTGGGATCGCGGCGCTCGACTCCAGCCGCTTCGCCATGCTGCTCGAGCGCGTTCTCAAATCGAAGCCATGCCCCTTGGTCGCTCCCGCTCCGCGTCAAACCATCTTAGCTACTGCCGACGGCGGGCATACGTGGCATGAAATCGCCATTCATGATGAGAATTTGCGGACGCTCACCGCGTCGCTGGGCAAATATTGGCTCTTCGGGCACGCGATTCAGAGTGGCGCGCCCTTCGCGGCGGAATCATCCGACGGTATTCACTGGAACAAAGGCGCGACTCGCGTCCCTTACGCATCATGCCAGGAGCAGGGATGCTGGATCGGCGCCCGCTGGTGGGCCGATCCCTTCGCCGGCCCCGGCCTTCTCGCCGCGCTGCCGCCGCTCGCTCACGTCCCCGGCCGATGGGCCCGCGCCGGCGGCACGGTTTGCATCGCCGATAACGTGCTGCGCTGCGCTCTCGCGCAGTCCGCGTCCGCCCTGCCCTCGCAAGCAGAGCTTCGCCCCCCGCGGGTCGAGATCGGCGCGCCCGCCTGCCAGTCGTGTCCGCTCCCGGCAGCGCTGGCCGGAGGCGCCTTCCGCGGCGAGGCGATCGTCAACTTTTTTGGGGATCGCAATGGCTCGGTGGCCGAGGCCCGCCTCCAGTGCGCATCCAGCAAGGAATTGGGTAAACTCGCCTACGCGGCCGTCTCCCATTGGCGGTTTTTCCCCGTCCGCGTTCAGGGTCAAAGCCTGCCGATAGCCGGCGCCGTGAGCATCTGGTTTCCGCCCGGCGGCTCGCAGCCCGAGCCCAGCGCGCCACCCGCAAACCACTCTTGATCGGCCGTTGTGGTTCAATGGGCCAATACGGAGGTTCGCATGGCCGCTCAGCCGCTTCTGCCTGCTGCCGGCGACCAGCCCGAGTGCTGGCCCAGTGCCCGCCTCGACGGTTGGCTCGAAACCTGCGCCACCCTGCAACTCTGGACGCAAATGGTCGGCAAGGTGCGCCTGGCGCTGACCCCCCGCGAAAATCACTGGTGGAACGTGCCGCTGTACCTCAGTGCTCGTGGCCTCGCCACTTCCGCCATCCCTTACGACTCTCGCCACTTCGAGTTCGAGTTCGACTTCATCTCCCACGATCTGGTCTTGCGCGCCAGTGAAGGACGGATGCTGAAGATGCCGCTCCGCCCCGTCCCGGTCGCCGATTTTTATCGCGAGTTCCTGGACATGCTCCACGCCGCCGATATCGCGGTCAAAATTTGGCCCATGCCGGTCGAGCTCCCCAACCCCATCCGCTTCGACCACGACCGCCAGCACGCCGCTTACGACCGCGAAGTCGCGCGCGTCCTATGGACCATCCTGCGCTCCGCCGATCGCGCTTTTCATCGCTTTCGCGCCGGCTTCATCGGCAAGAACAGCCCGGTTCATTTCTTCTGGGGCAGCTTCGATCTGGCGGTGACGCGCTTTTCCGGCCGCCCGGCTCCCCCGCGCCCCAACGCCGACGCCATCACCCGTGAAGCCTATTCTCATGAAGTCAGCAGCGTGGGCTTTTGGCCCGGCAGCGCTCAGAGCCCGGTGCAAGTCGCCACCTTCTATGCCTATGCCGCCCCCGAGCCGCCCGGCTTCCGCAATGCGCCCATTCGCCCCGCCGCCGCCTACTACCATTCCGAGCTGGGCGAGTTCTTGCTCGATTACGAGGCCGTGCGCGCGTTGCCATCGCCCAGCGCGGCCCTGCTCGAGTTCTGCCAGACTACCTACGCCGCCGCCGCCGACCTGGGCCGGTGGGACCGCGCCGCGCTCGAGGCCTGAGAGCCGCCGCTCAGCCCGCGCCAGCCTCGGGCCCATCGGGGCTGGACGGTATAATAAAAAGACTTTTGCCGGGTCGTTCAATGGTAGGACAGCAGACTCTGGATCTGCCTATCGGGGTTCGAGTCCCTGCCCGGCAGCCAAGTTTTGCGCCTGCCGCCGCAGCCAGCTCGTGAGCGCCGCGCTCACCGCCGGATCGATCGGCCCTTCCCGAGCAAACAGTTCCTGCGCGCCCAAGCCTTCGGGCGCCTGCTTATAGAAGTGCTGCAAGCCGGGAAAGCGCGCCGTCTCGGCGCGCGGCTGCGCCGCCTGGAGCAGCGCCGCGTTCGCCTCGTGCACCGAGGGATCGCGATCCCCCTGCACGATCAGCACCGGCTGCGCCACTGCCGCCAACTCCGCCGCCGGATCGACCTGCTCCAGGCTGCGCAAATACGGCGCGGCGTCCGGACGAGCGGCAAAGAGGAGCGCTCGCGCATAGGGATTCTGCTCGGCTTCCGGCGGCAGCGGCTCCGCCGCGACAAAATCGGCTAGCCATCGCAGCGCCCTCGCGTACTGGATTTCCGCCTCCGCCGTCATTTCGCCGCTGCGCCGCCGTTCCTCGTGTTGTTGCCAAATCATCAGGCGGAGCAGCGGCAGCGCCGGACCGGAAAGCAGCACCAGCCCGCGCACGTCGCGCCGCGCTCGCGCTACTTGCGTCGCCACCACCGCGCCTTCGCTGTGGCCGGCCACAAATAGCGGCACGCCCGGCGCCCGGCGTGCGAGCTCGTCAAGCCAGGCCGCCGCCACTCGCCGCCGCTGAGGAAAGTTGAAATAAGCGCTCCGGAACCGCTCCTCGTCGAGCACCTGCGTGCCCGTGCCCGGTCCCGTCTTGGCAAAGCGCAAGACCGCCACGCCGGAAGCCGCCAATTGCTCGGCCAGTTGCTTGTAGAGCCCCGGCGCGGCGCCCATGGCCGGATAATTTCCGTCCACGTCCGACCAAAGCGAGCCGGGTATCAATAGCAGCGCCGCCCAGGGCGCCGCCGGCGCCGCTAGGCGGCCGGGAATGCGCGCGCCGTCCAACTCCAGATCGAGCGAGACCTCGTGCATGGCTCCATTAGGCGGCCTGACCCTGCGTCAGGGTCAAGCGCGATCTCCGCCGCCGGCGCGCCGCCGTGCTCAGCGCCGATGCGAACGCTCGGTCCGCGCCGTCGCCAGCGCCAAGACGCGCGCCGCCTGGGCGCGCACTTGCTCCGGCGCGGTGCCGCCC
>JBOGKX010000112.1:0-1520 GCA_050746125.1 Terriglobales bacterium
CGTGGTGTTGAGCATCGTTCTCCTACGGCATTGGGGAATCTTCGGAGTGGCGATGGGCACTGCTATCCCGCTGACCTGTACCAGCTTGTTGTTCCTGCCGCGTCATCTCTGCCGGATTTTGAACGTACCGGTGCGCGAGTTCCTGCGCCAAGCCTACTTGATGTCGCTGGCCCTCACCATTCCTATGGCGGTTGTTCTCCTTCTGCTGCGACAATGGTTCCATTCCCCCAGCTACGGAGGACTGTTTCTCGAGCTTGTCTTAGGGGGCCTAGTTTACATGGTGGGATTCCTATACTGGGCCTGGCCGTCGTTGCCCAGCAGGAGGCAGTGCCGTTTGGTCCTTTCCGGGCTCTGGAATCAGGCCTGGGGCAAGGACTTGTGATCACGCCGCCTAGCAAGCGCCGCGTAGACCGCTTCCAATTGCCCGGTCGTCCAGTCGGCGTCGTACTGGCGTGCAAACTGCTGGGCTTTACGGCCCAGGCTTGACCGTTTTCGTTCGTTAACCAGCAGGCTCAGTATTCCTTGGGCGAGCGCCTCGGGGTCCCGCACGGGTACGGCGAGCGCGGCCTCAGGAGCCATTTCTGCCATCAGGCCGACCGCCGTTCCCGCCGTCGGGAGACCAGCTGCAGCCGCTTCCAACACCACGGCCGGCGTGTTCTCAAAAAGTGACGAGTGGACGTAGAGGTGCGCCCGATGGTAGAAGGTCGCCACCTCGTTTGCCGGTTTGAAGCCGTGGAACTTGACCGCCGGCTCCAAACCCAACTCCACAGCGAGCCGCTGCACGTGGCCGCCGAGCGTGTCCTCGCCGATGCAATCAAGCTCAACCGGAACTTGATGGCGCACCAGGCGGATCGCGCGTAACAACGTGCCCTGGTCTTTCACCCGGTTGAGACTCGCCACGTGCAGTAGCCGCCACGGCGGACCCGGCGTGCGCTCCGACGGCCCGTCGAACAACCCGCAATCCACACCCCACGGAAGCCAGAGCGCGCCTCGGCGGATGTGGGCAAGCGGCTCCAGGCTGTACCGGCTGCATGCGGAGACCGCGTCTGCCATTCGCAGGATCAGCGAAACCTTCGCTCGTCCGAGTAGGCCGCCCTGGCCGCCGTAGGCGATCTCAGGAAGCCACACCAATTCGCCGCCGCCGATGCTCACCATGACCGAAGCGTGCAGGAGGCGTCCGGCCGCCACCGCCCAGGCGGCGGGGTTTCCGGCCCAGAAGGTATGAAGCACATCAAACCGGCTGCCCTCCCGCCGCAGCACCGCGATGAGGCGTCGCAGCCCAGCCAGCCACCGTCCGGCCGCCGAGATGCCCGGCAATCGCCCCAGAGTGACGACGGTTGCGCCCAGCAGCGAATAGCGAGTCTCACGCTCTTCGTCCAGAGCCACCACCAGCACTTCATGGCGGCGTGCCAGGCGTTCGATGAGCGCCTGAATCACGGGGATGGCGCGCTGATGCCCCGCGCGCTGAACTCCTCCCACGCCCGGGACGATCAGTGCGATCCTCATGCTGTGAGTTCCGC
>JBOGKX010000113.1:0-1498 GCA_050746125.1 Terriglobales bacterium
GGCCTGGCCGCCGGCCTGCCCATCCACCTGCGCAGCACCAACAACCTGACGCCGTTCTCCCTCGCCGCCCGCGCCAACCAGATCGAGATGTTCGAGTTCGCCGTGCGCGCCGCCGAGCTGCCCCCCGGGAAGGGCCCCGTCCCCGACTTCCACCGTGAGCCCGTCTTCCGTCAAGCCTGACGCTATGAGCTATGAGCTATGAACCATGCGCAATGAGCCGATTCAGCGATCCCGATTGAAACGGTTCCAACGCCAGCGTTGGGTACCGAAACCCGGCCTGCCGCATCGCCTCCGCCAGCGCCGCGGACGTCTTCGCCTCGTGTGCCCGCGCCAGCTCCTCGGCCGCGACTTCGAGCCGCGCGATCTCGCCGTGATACCGCACGCGAAATTCCCGGAAGCCCAGCGCCCGCACGGCCGCCTCCGCCGCCTCCACCTTGGCCAGCACCGCCGGCGTCACTTCGATCCCGTAGGCGACGCGCGATGCCAGGCACGGCGCGGCCGGTTTGTCCCACACCTCCAGCCCCGCCGCGCGCGCCAGTGCCCGAATCTCCGCCTTGCCCAGCCCCGCCGCGACCAGCGGCGTCCGCACCTGCCGCTGTTCCGCCGCCCGCTGCCCGGGACGAAAATCGTGCCGGTCGTCGCAGTTCAGGCCGTAGGCCAGCGCCCGAAACTCGGGACGCCGCCGCAGCTCTTCCTCCATGCGCGCGAACAGCTCGTCCTTGCAGAAAAAGCACCGGTCCGGCGCATTCCGCCGGTACTCGGCGCGCTCGCCTTCGTGCGTGGCGATCGTCTCGCAGGGAATGCCGTGCCGCGCCGCGAAGTCAAGCGCCGCTTGCAGCTCCGTCCGCGCCAGGCTCGGCGAATCGGCGATCAGCGCCAGCATCCCGGCGCCCAGCGCCTGGTGCGCGCTCCACGCCAGAAAGGCCGAATCCACCCCGCCCGAATAAGCGACCAGCACCGCGCCGCCCTCGCGCAGCGCCGCTTGCAAGGCCGCTTGTTTGCTTTCCAGTTCACCGCCCACCTCGGACACGAGTACCGACATGTGATTAGGATAAAGTCTTCCGCTCGCTGCCCGCACCTCCTCCCGCCCCTTGCTCCTCGTCGCGAATACGCTCGCGATCGCGTTGGGTCTTGGCAGGTGGCGCCTCGCCATGTTCCTCGCGCTCGTCGCCGAAGACCAGCACCGCGATCTCGCGGACGGCCGCGGCGGCATCCGCAATCAGTTTTTTTTCTGCCTCGGTCGCTTGCGGTTCCAGGTTGCCCAGCGTCAACGCCACGCGCTTCAAGCGATCGCGCACGGCCTTCGCGTCGATGTGCTCCATGACTGTCCCGACCTTTATAGATGCCCTCCCCTCGCGTCGCGCTATCGAAAGCACAGCCGGGCCGCAGCCGCGTGCAGCCGAACCGGCGGGGCCGCCCGTACTCTGGACGCCGCTCCCGGTGGTCCCCACCCCAGCGCCGTTGCGGCGCTGGGGACCCCGGTTCGCGGCTGCGGCCC
>JBOGKX010000114.1:0-2220 GCA_050746125.1 Terriglobales bacterium
GTTCAGGAGAGCCTGAGGATGCAGCCGACCCTGACCCCGCTCTTCACGATCCGCTGGGAGGTCGCATGAACAAGAAGCAGCGGCTGGAATTGACCTGGATCGGTAAGGACGAACGGCCGCGGGTCGAGCCGCGGATTCTAATGGGAGATCCGGAGCGGTCCCACCACGCACCGCACCGAGTGGGCGATCACGACATTTTCGATAATCGACTGATTTTTGGGGATAACCTCCTTGTACTCAAATCGCTCGAACAGGAATTGTCTGATAAAATTAAGTGCATTTTCATTGATCCGCCGTACAACACCGGAAACGCCTTTGAGCATTACGACGATGGCCTTGAGCATTCTTCTTGGCTCACACTTGTACAATCCAGACTCCACGCTCTCTATAATCTTTTATCCGAAGAAGGGTCAATTTGGATTTCGATCGACGACAATGAAGCGCATTACCTAAAGGTTCTCTGCGACGAGGGTAACTGCTCACCGCTCGGTGGGGTTGGGGTGGGGCCGTCGGCGTGAGGGGATGGGCGGACGGAGAAGCAGCCGGCAGATTTTGGGGTTTGGGCGGTGTGAGCCCATAGATTTTGGTTGACAGGGGTATATTGGCGTGATTCAACCTGGGGGTGTATCGGGATGATCTCGCAAACCTATCCAGGGATGAGCTGATCGCGCTGGCGCAGGCGCAGGCGGCACAGATCGCGGAATTGACCCGGCGCCTCGCCGAGCTTGAGGCCAGGCTCGGGCAGCCGCCCAAGACCCCGGACAATTCCTCGGTGCCGCCCTCGCAAGCGCGCAAGCCCAACCGCGCCGAGCGCCGCGCGGCGAAGCAGCGCAAGGGTCGGCCAGGCGTGTTCCGGGCGCTGACCGCCAATCCGGACCGGATCATCGAGCGCCTCGCCGAGTGCTGCCCGCATTGTGCGCGGGCGCTCGGCCCCCAGGATCAGCCCGGGTTTCATGCTTATGATCATATCGAGCTGCCGCCGATTCGGCCGGTCATCACCCGCGTCCACCGGCACCGCGGTGTGTGTCCGCATTGTCGGCGCGGCTTCAGCGCGGCAGCGCCCGAGGGCATGCCGCCGGGCTCGCCGTTCGGCCCCGACCTGACGGCGCTGATCGTGCACCTGCACGTCACCCAGGCGATTGGCTTTGAGCGGCTGGCACGACTGCTGGACGAGGTGTTCGGTCTGCGCCTCAGCGAGGGCGCCATCGCCAAGATGCTGGCCCGCGCCGAGACCCCGCTCGCCGCTGCGGCGGCAACCACCGCCGCGGCAATCCGCAATAGCAAGGTGGTGGCCTCGGACGAGACCTCGGCTCGGGTCGGCGGCAAAAATTGGTGGCAGTGGGTGCTGCTCTCCTCGACCGCGGTTCATCATCTGATCGCCGACAGCCGGGGTGCGGCGGTGCTGACCGATTTTCTGGGTGACGTGAAGCCCGAAGTTTGGGTCGCCGATCGCTACGCCGCGCAGGCCGGGCGCGGCAGCGAACGCCAGCTTTGCCTGGCCCACCTGCTGCGCGACGCGCAATACGCAATCGACAGCGGCGACACCGATTTCGCCCCCGGCTTCCACAAGCTGCTGCAACGGGCTGTCGCCATCGGCCGGCGCCGCCCCGAACTCAAGGACAGCACCCTCGGCCAGTACCGCGCCGACCTCGACCGCAGGCTCGACCGGTTGCTCGCCGCCACCCCTACCGCCGGGGCCGGACGCAAGCTCGCCCAAGCCATCCGCAAATGCCGCGGCGATCTGTTTGTCTTTGTTACCCGCCGCGATGTCGCCGCCACCAACAACGACTGCGAGCGCGCCCTGCGGCCCAGTGTCATCTTCCGAAAAGTCACCGGCGGCTTCCGATCCCAGTGGGGCGCCCATACCTATGCCGCCGCCGCTTCCGTCATCGCCACCGGCAGGCTGCACGGCCAATCCGCCCTCCAAGCGCTCCGCGATGTCCTCGCCGGCAGGCCTTTCCTCGTCCCACCCTGATCCCTCGCGCGACACTCTGAGTGAGAAGGCGGCGACATCATGCAGCCGCCACGGCGCCCGCTCTCATCCTGACGGTCGCCCGCGCTGATCAGGCGTGAGCAGTTACTGTTTGGTGCAAAAACCCAGTGCGCCCGACCGAACGGACAAAGATCACTATTAGGCATCATTGCCCAGTTTCCATATATTTGTTCTAGAGTATGTTGTCGTACCTCCGGCTGTGCCTGTGCCTCCTTATCAGATTGGAC
>JBOGKX010000115.1:0-26817 GCA_050746125.1 Terriglobales bacterium
GAGACCTGCGCCGCCAGCGCCGCCGCATCCATCTCGCCGCCCCCGCCGCGCAAGAGCTCGAGCGCCATCCGCTGCGCCGTGCCGCGCGGCTCGGCGCCGCTCGCTCCCTCCGCCAGCCGCCAGGTGCGGATGGTCGGCTCCGGGGCCGCCAGCGCCGCGTCGATCTCCAGCCGCAGCCAGGCCCGCGCCAGCGCCTGGCGAATGGCGCGCGCGCCATGGCGCCGCAGCGCCCCGGCCAGCGCCACGCCGCGCGCGGCGGCGCGCAGCAAATCTCGCGCCTCCGCCTCGCCGAAGAGCACCCCTTGCGCCTGCGCCGCGGCTTCGAGCTGTTGACGACCGGCGGCGGTGAGCCGCAGCCGCCTTCGCTCCCGCAGCTCGGAGGCGGGCGGCAGCGCGCAGCGCAGCGTCTCGCCCAGCGGCGCCTGGTAGTACGCGGCCGTCCAGCGCGCCAGTTCGAGCAGCGTCGCATCCAGGATCGGCTCGGCGTCGAGCGCCAATTCGATAGCGCGCAGCTTCTCCGGCTCCACGCCGGCGGGCGGATCGCCGCTGATTTCGAGCGCCAAGCCCACCAGGCGCCGCCGCCCCCAGGGGGCCAGCACGCGCATGCCGGGCGCAATCGTTAAGCCGTCGGGAATCAGGTAGCTGTAAGTTCGGTCGAGCGGCACCGGCAGCGCCAGCGTAACGTGCCGGGCGGCCGCCGCGCCGCGCGCAGTCGCCACCTCACGAGTGTACGCAACCCAGCCGGCGCCCGCGAGCGCATGCTCGCCCGCCGCATTGGATTATGATGTTGCTGTTTTTGCGAGGGGGATACCGATCATGAAGACGCGCAAGCTTCTGGGCGCCGCCATCGCCTTTTTTCTACTCGTGGCCGTGGCTTCCGCCGCCGACATCACCGGCGTTTGGAATGGCAGTTCGAGCGGCGGCCAGCAAGGTCCGACGCAGTTCACCATGAACCTGCACCGCGCGAACGGCGTGCTCTCCGGCACGCTCTCGGTTAACGGCGAAGACCTGCCGATGGATCAGCTGAAGCTCGACGGCGCGGCCATCAGCTTTCAGCTCGCCACCGACGGCGGAACCTATACCATCAAGGGCACCGTGCATGGCGACAAAATGAGCGGCACATACGCCAGCGACAGCGATAACGGCACCTGGCAGGCCGAGCGGGCCAAATCGCCGCATCCGACTACCGCACCATCCGCCGGCGGCAGGGCGTAATTACGCGGGGCTCGCGCCGGTCTGCAAAAAGGTCAGAACTTCGCGCAGCATTTCCTCGCGCGGCGCCGGCTTGCCAGTCCAAATCTCGAACTGGCGCGCTCCCTGGGTCACGAACATCTCCAAGCCCGCGATGGGGCGCGCGCCGCGCTCTCGCGCCAGCCGCAGCAGCTTGGTTTCGAGCGGGTTGTACACCAAATCGAAGACGATGCCGGCGTGGATCTCATCCTCGCCCAGGGGGCTCGCATCGACATGCGGATATTGCCCTACTGGCGTGGCATTGACGATCACGTCGAAGCTGGCCTTTTTCAGTTCCCGGCGTGCTATCGCCTTCCCATGCGCCTGCCGCGCCAGGGTTTGGGCCTTGGCCGGGGTGCGATTGCAGATGTAAATCTCCGCGCCGCGCGCCGCCAAACCGAAGGCGGCGGCCCGTGCCGCGCCGCCGGCCCCGAGGATCAGCACGCGCGCCTTATCCAGCCGCGCCAGCGACTCGAGCGGGCCGACGATGCCGGCCAGATCGGTGTTGTAGCCGTAGAGCTTGCCGTTGCTGCGCACGACGGTGTTGATGGCGCCGATCCTGCGGGCCACCGGATCGATGCCGTCGAGTTCCTTCAGGAGCGCCGACTTGTGCGGATGGGTCACGCTAAAGCCGCTGAGCTCCAAGGCGTCCAGTTGCGACAACACTTCGCCGGGCTGTTTCGCCGGCATCGGCAAGTACACGGCGTTTACGCTGGCCCGCCGAAAGGCGGCATTCAGCATCAAGGGCGAAAGCGAATGCTCCAGCGGATACCCCAAAACGCCGTACACCCGCGTGGCCCGATTGATGCTCTCGATGCGGTAAATCCGGCGCAGCGTGGCGATATCGAGCTGGCCAGGGGCGGTAGCTTGGCCCGGCGCCAAGCTGGCGAACGTGAACACAGCGCCGAAGCGCGGCGCCAAGATGCGGCTCGCCGCTCCCGCCTCGCCCATGCAAAAGGCCACCAGCGGCAGCCGCGCGCCGGCCTGCTCGAGGAATCGCAAGATCTTGCCGTTGTCGGCGAAGTTGCGAGCCTGGCAGACGACCTTGTAGAGGTCGGCCGGCACGGCTCGCAGCCGCGCTTCCAGCGTGGCCAGATGGCGGGGAGCGGCGAAATCGTGCAGAGAAATCAGCAGGTTGGCTCGCAAGCGCAGTTGTCTCAGTGAGTTGGCGCTCAAGCGCTCGGCGCTGGTTAAGCTCAAGTCCACCCAGGCGCAGCCGGCCAGCGCCGCTTTGCTCAAAATGGCGCATTCCGCCTCAGCGCTGCCTCGGAACTTACCGCCCGCCTGCACTTTGCGGCAGGTCGCGATCAGAGTGACAAGGGGGTGGGAATCAGCGAAGTCACGTAGCTTTCCCACGGCCAGCGCGGGATTCTTAAGGTGATCCAAACGCAATTCCAGCAATGAGTTATCCCGTGCCGCCCGTTCCGCCTTGGCGAAAAGTTCGGCCGCCTGGCTGGCCTCCAAGGCGACGCAAAGCCGCGGCAACCGCTGCGGCGGCACTCGGTTGGGAATCGGATTGCTGCTAACCGCTGGGAGTAAAGCCATCGGTGGAGGCATAATACCCACGCCGCTCCACGCTTGGCAACGAAAACGGGCTTCGAGGGACCAAGTTGCTTCACTCCATTGGCGGCGGAAACGAGGGCGGGAAGTTTATGTTACTGAATCGCAATGCCTTATACCGGGCAGTCGGCCTCGCCGTCGTGCCCATGCTGCTGGCCGGGGCCTTGCTGGCGCAAGCGCCGAGCGAGGGCTGGCAAATCAATGTCTCGGAACCGCATAGTTTCACGCGCGCGCAAATCGAATGCGCCGACTTTTACTCGACCGGCGTCTTCCGCCATGTTCTCTACCAGATCGGCGCCGAGAATAGCTTGCTCATTCCCCAGCAGAGCGCGGGCGACGTGATTTACTTGAATCACGCGGAAGGCTTGCGCGCCGGCGACGAAGTACGCCTGATGCGCTTTCCGGCGCGCGCCAACATGACGGATCAATTTCCGGGGCAGAGCGGTTATTTGGCCGGCATGGGCCGGCTTTTTGCCATGGTGGCGCGGGCGCGAGTGCTTCAGGTGAATGGCAACGAGGTCGCCACGGCCCGCTTGGAGCTTTCTTGCCGGCCCTCGGAAATCGGCGACTTCGCCATTCCCTGGTATCCACGCGCCAACCCTCAACTCGATCGCGTCGAAACCATCAATTTGCTGCAGCCCATTGCCGGTCCACTCAAAATCGTCGCTGCCGGACGCGACATGGCCAGCGAATTAGGCGATGGCGACGAGATCTTCCTGTCCGGTCGCGGTGCACCGGCGCAGGTGGGCCAGCATTGGCTGATCTTTCGCCGCAGTTCGAGCCCCAGCATGGCGCAGTTTCGCCGCGCCGCCATGGGCATTTATGGGCTTATGTATGCGCCAGGCGTCAACGTAGGCCAACTCAGCAATCAGCCGCACCCAGCCGAGATTATCGGCGAGGCGGTGGTGGTCTCGCAGCAGTTGGGCTCCAGCGCCGCGCTCATCACCTATTCTCGCGACCGCATCATGCCCGGCGATGAAGCGATGCCGAAGCGCTGAGCCGGCCTAGGCGCCGGCTTTGAGCCGTGTGGGAGTGGACGCGGCCGTCTCGGGCGCGGCGGCGGGGTTCTCTTTGAGGCCGAAAAGCTGCGCGACGCTGTCGAGCAGCGCCAGATCCTCATCGTCTTCAGCGGCAGCCTTGATCGCGGTGAGCGGGCGATGCAGCCACTTGCGCATCAAGGCACGGGTCAACTCCTCGCAGAGGGCGCGCTGTTCGGGCGGCATCGCGGTCAGTTGCGCGCGCCAGCGCTCCAACTCGCTCTGGCGCAGGCTTTCGGCATGAGTTTCGAGGGCGCGCAGCGTGGGCAGGGCGTCGCGAGCCTCCCAGCGGCGCGCGAAACGCTCCAGTTCGGTCTCGATCATCGCCTCGGCCCGCGCCGCTTCCCGTTGCCGGTCGGCGCGATGACCCTCGACCACGCCTTCCAGGTCGTCCACGTTATATAGAAAGGCGTTTTCCAGCTCTTGCACGTCGGCGGCGATGTCGCGCGGCACGGCAATGTCGAGCAGCAGCAGCGGACGATACTTGCGGCGCGCCAAAATGCCGGCCATTTCGGCCTTGCCCAATAGCGGCGCCGCGGCGCCGGTACAGGAAATGATGACATCGGCGCGATGGGCCTGCGCCAGCAAGTCGCTCCAGGCGACGACCTCGCCGCCGTATTTTGCCGCCAGCGCCGCGGCCCGCTCCTGTCCGCGATTGGTCACCAGCAAGCGCCGCGCCCCCTGCTGCAACAGATAGCCGGCCGCCTGCGTTCCCATCTCCCCCGCCCCCACCAACAACACCGTCTTGCCACCCAAGCCGCCGAAAATGCGCTTGGCGAGGTCCACGGCGGCATGACTGATCGAAAGCGACTGCCGGCCTATCGCCGTTTCGCCACGCACCAGCTTGGCGGCGGAAAACGCCGCATGCAGCAGCGCGCGCAGACCGGGACCGGCGGCCCGGGCATTGATTGCCGCCTGATAGGCCGCCTTGTACTGGCCCAAAATCTGTGGTTCGCCCACCACCAGGGAATCGAGGCTAGCCGCCACGCGAAACACGTGCCGCGCCGCCGCCGGCCCGCTATAGGCGTAGAAATGGGCGCTTAGTGGCGCAAGGTCGCGCTCCGCCCAGCGCCCCAGGAATGCGCGCAACGCCTCGGCGCTCGTTCCCGTGCTCAGCACTTCCACTCGGTTACAGGTCGATAGGATTAGCCCCTCTTCGACCCCCGGCTCGGCCACCAGGGCTGCCAGCGCCGCCGGCAGCCGCGCCTCCGCCACGGCGAATTGCTCCCGCAATGCGACCGGCGCGCTGTGATGGCTGAGACCGAAGAGGTGAAAATTCATCGCCCCAAGAAGTGATGCAAGCCGGTCTGATTGCCGCTCAGCCAGCCCGCCGCGGCGACCACGAAACATAGGATCGTCACGTAGGCAGCCTTGCGGCCCCGCCAGCCGGCGGACCAGCGGGAAAACAGCAAGATTAGATAAAGGGCCCAGGTAAGCAGCGTGAGCGCCACCTTGGGGTCGTCGAGGCCCAACTGGCCCAAGGTGGTGTCAGCCCAATACAGGCCGATCAAAATGCCCAAGGTGAGCAGCGGAAAACCGATCACCAGGGAACGGTAGCCGATCAAGTCGAGGGTTTGTAGCGAGGGCAGCCTGGTTCCGTTATCCGGCCGCAGCGGGTGGTGCTTGAGGCGCCGCTCGGCGATCAGATACAGCACTTCGCTCGAGAACGCCAGCGTCAGGGCCGCATAGCCGATGAAGATCAACAAGGCATGCCCATAGATCCAGTCGTTGTGCAAATAGGTCGGCCCGCCGGCGGCCAAATGGGTCTCTCCCTGTCCGCCGTAAATCGAGGCCAAGGTCAAGACGAAAACCAGCGGAAAGACGATTAAAGACAATGCGGCGGGCGAGTAAAAGCGATACACCACCAGGAAAAACGCCACGATGATGAAGGCCAACAGGCTGCTAGCCTGGCTGTACTGAGTGACGGGAAACCGGTGCAGCAGGACGCCGATCTCGACGATGCTGACGAAATGGAATAAAAAACCTAGCGCCACGGCGCCGCGCGCCAGGCGCGACAGCGTCTCGCGGCGCACCGCCAAGGTGACGAGAGCCGTCGCCAAGCCGAAGGTATAGAGGCTGAGGGCCAGACGCGCCCAGAAAAGGCTCAAGGAAAACATGAAAACCAGCGCCGACTAGCTGAGACTAAATTATAGAGGCTCAGCCGCTTCGTTTTGGGCTGCTCGATACCTCCGGCTCCGCCAACTGTCGGGTGGCGCCATAAGCGCGCCAGCGGATCCAGAGCACGCGCAAGCTGGCGGCCACGGGCACGGAAAGAAAGACTCCCAGCACCCCGGCCAGTTCCGCGCCTGTAAGCACCGCGAAGACGACCAGAAAGGGATGCAATTGCACGTGCGAGCCCATGATGTGCGGTGAATTGACGTAGTCTTGCTCCACCCGCCACGCGGCCAGGAACAAGATCAAGAACAGCCAGTGCTGATAACCGAGGACGAACGCCACGGCCAGGATCATCACCGCCGCGATAATCGGCCCTAGCGTCGGGATGAACTCCAAAAGTCCGGCGCCAAATCCCAAAGCCAGGGCGTCGGGAACGCCCATCAGCGTCAAAAAGACCAGATAGACCGCGATCGCGATGAGCATCAGAATCAGCTGGGCGCGGATGTAGTGCGCCCAGACGTAATGCAAATCGCCCATCAGGTCGTCCAAGAACTGCCGCCGGCGGCGGAGCACAGCCAGGTCGATGATGGCGCGCCCCAGCTCGCCCCCGCTCAGCAGGTAAAACACGCTGATGATCGGAATTAGGATGATCCACCACAGATCCTTGATGCCGGTGGCGGCGTAGCTGGCAAGCTCCTGCTCGAGGCGCAGGATGTCGCCGCGATGTTCGGCCAGAATGCGGGTGATTTGCGCCTGCGTTTCCGCGCTCCAGCCGCGCACGCCGCCCAGCTTGGCGACCAGCTTGCCACTGGTCAGTTGCTCGGAAAGGCTGGGCAGATCGCGCCCTAGTTTCACCGCTTGGTGTGCCAGGCTCGGGCCGAGAGTCAGGAAGAACGTCGCCAGCACCAGAGTCATCAAGACGTACAGGAGCGCCACCGACCAGCCACGCGGCAGCCGCAGCGCACGCTGGAACCAGTGCACCGCCGGCTCGACCAAGTAAGCAAAGAGAAGCGCCAACAAGAAGGCGATCAGAACGTAACGCGCCAAGTAGATGAAAAGCAGGACCAGGGCATATAGAAGCGCGGTGCTCATCACCCGGAAAGTGCGTGGATCGAAGATCGCCAATGCCGCGCCAAGGTCCGCCAGCGGTTCTGGCCGGCCTACGTCCCAATGCTTCGAGTGTAATGCCTTGCGGCCTTAGGGGTTATGGCGCCGGGAGGGTGAGGCGGCGGCGCGGCCCTGGGTGATCTGCGCTACTTCGGCCAACAGCGGATGCGCCGCCGCGGGCGGCGCCACCTGCCCGCCCAGGATCTGCTGATACCGCGGGGCGCGGCCATACATGGCGATGTTGCCAGTCTCGTCCGGCTGCACGATGCTGCCGTTCAGGCTGACGCCGGCGAAGGCGCCGCGGCTGCGCGCATAGGTCAGGATCTCGGCATTGAGCGTGGCGTCGGTGCCCGCCGCGGCGTTGCGGCCCACCGGACCGGCGGCGGCGCTGGCGCCGGCGCCGATCTGAACTTTATTGCTGAGCAGCCGCTCCACGCCCTCCCGGTTGCGGAACACCATCACCACGTCGCTCGCCTGCCCGCCGATTTGCAGACCCCAACTGCCGCCGCCGATAGTGATGAATGCCGGCGCTGACCAGCGAGCGCCATTGCGGCAGGTAACCAGCCCTTTGCCGTAGTTGCCGCCAAAGCCAAGAGCGAACTTCTTCTCGCTCGGTATCACCGCGATGCACTTGGCGCCGCTCAGGATCGCGGTGGGAATGGCTTGCTCGGGCACCGCTTGAATCTGGCGCAAGACTTCGGTTGCCTTTTGTATCCTTTGCACGTCGTCGTCGCGATTCGATTGCGCCGCGTAGAGCGGGGCGAGCAAGGCCAAGGCCAAACCAGCCGCCCACAAGCGCTTTGGCATAAAAGACACCTTTGCAAATAGAAGCCGCGCGCGCAGGCGCGGTTGCCCGTGAATCATGTCCCAAGGTACAGGCAACGACATCGCGAAAAGCTGAACCCGCCGCGCCGCGCCCATACGTATAATCGAGTAGAGATTTTGGCGAGGGTACCGGCCGTGAGCGGCGGCCAACCTGGAGTATGCGGAGGTTGCAATGAAAACACCCTGCTTTCTGCTCCTTGGCTTCTTGCTTGGCGCCACCTCCCCGGCCTGGGCGGTGCTGGGCCAGCCGGTGCAATCGGTCCAACTCGATCGCCAACACCTCAAAGGACAATTGCGCTTGATTCAGCGCGCCGGCTACTCCGTGCAGCGCATCGAGTCGGCCGATGGCGGTGTGGTGCGCGAATTTGTTTCACCCGAAGGTATGGTCTTCGGCGTCGCCTGGCAGGGCCGAAGCGTCCCCGATTTGCGGCAATTGCTGGGCAGTTATTTCCCAGCTTTTCAACACGCGGCGCAACAGGCGGCGCAGGCGCCGCGCCGGCGCCGCGGCCCTATGGTGGTGCGGGTGAATGGGCTGGTAGTGGAAGTGGCGGGCCATTTACGGCAGTTTCACGGCCGAGCCTTCGTGGACAATCTGATCCCCGCGACTCTCTCCCAGGCGGTCGTCCAATAAAATGAGAACCGCCGGCCCCCGCCCATCCACTCGCAAATCTGTGCGCGGCAAGCGCGCTGGCATCTGTCTTTTGGCCGCGCTCGCGGCGGGCTTGATTGCCTTCGGATGCGGCTCGGGCACGCCCATCACGAATCCGCCGCCACCGCCGCACAACAACACGCTGCCCATTGAGGTAACCCTCGGCCCCACCGGCAACTACATCAATGGCGTCTTCGCGAGCGTGACGATTTGCGCCCCCGGCACCGCGCAATGCGATACCATTCCCGACGTCCTGGTGGACACCGGTTCGATCGGCTTGCGCGTCCTGGCCTCGGCCACGACTCTGAACTACCCGCAGGTCAACGACAGCGTGGGCAATCCATTGGCCGAGTGCGAGCAGTTTCAGGATTCGTTAGTTTGGGGTCCGGTGGTTACCGCCGACGTGATCATGGCTGGAGAGAAGGCTGCCAGCGTGCCGATCCAGATCATCGGCAGCGGGGCGATCAACGGCAATGCCAATTTTCCCGGGCCCCCTACCGCTTGCACCAGCAGCGGCCTGCCCGCGAACGATTCGGTAAAAACGCTGGGCGCCAACGGTATTCTCGGCATCGGCGTGTTCCGTCACGATTGCGGCTCCGGCTGCGCGCCGGGCTCGTCGTCGGTGCCGCCTCTCTATTTCAGTTGTCCGAGCAGCGGCTGCATGACCAGCGCCGTCGATCTCACCAGCCAGGTGCAGAATCCGGTGTGGCTCTTGCCACAGGACAACAACGGCGTGGTCGTTACCTTGCCCTCCATCTCGCCGCAAGGCGCGGTAACCGTCTCCGGCTCCCTCCTCTTTGGGATCGGAACGCAAAGCGATAACGCGCTTGGGCAAGCCAAGATCTTCAATACCGATTCGAGCGGCAACATTCAGACCGAGTTCGGCTCCAAGCAGTACACCGGATTCATTGACAGCGGCTCGAACGGGATCTATTTCCTGGATTCGCCCACCACCGGGTTGCCAATCTGCAGCACCAACAAGGGCTTTTATTGCCCCTCGCCGGCAGCCAATCTCTCCGCCACCAACATCGGCGCCGCGAGCGGCCAATCCGGGCCGGTGTCGTTCACGATCGACAATGCCGAAACTTTATTGTCGAATCCCAATTTCGCCGCCTTCAATGATCTTGGCGGCCCGAACCCGAGCTCAGTGGATTGGGGGCTGCCATTTTTCTTCGGGCGCTCGGTATTTTTTGCCATCAACACCGTGAACACGCCGGCCGGCCCCGGTCCCTACTTCGCTTACTGACCGCGGCCTCAGTTGGGCGCGACGGCGGCAGCGGCCGCTGGCGTTGGATGCGCCGCGGAGGCCGCGCTTGGCGTGCGTTTTGAGTTAGCATCGCAACTCATGCGCACGTCTCTACGTGTTTTCCAGGTGCTGGCCTGCGGCCTGGCAATCGTTTTCGCTGCCGCTGCCCAGCAGCCGCAAATCGCCCGCGGCGCCGAAACGCATCGTCCGCTCGACGGGGTCTGGCAATTCCTGCCCGACATCCAGGAACAGTTCAGCGCTGCGGGGCTGCCTGCGACGGGATGGCGGCAGGCGCGCGTGCCGCTCTCAATTCAGGCGCAGTTCGAGGACCTGCGCGACTTTAAGGGCGCCGCCTGGTATCGCCGCACGTTCCTTGCGCCACCTCCGCCTCCCGGCGGACGCGTTCTGCTCCACTTCAGCGCCGCCGACTACAGCGCCTCGGTTTGGATCAACGGGCGCCCCGTCGGCTCGCATCAGGGCGGCTACTCGCCCTTCGATTGTGACGTTACGCCGGCGCTGCGGCCCGGACCCAACGTCTTGCTGGTTCGCGTGGCCGACCCGCCCGGCCCGCCCGCCGATTTCGCCGCCAGTTATGCCCAGATTCCGCACGGCAAGCAAAACTGGTACGTGCAAACGTCGGGCCTTTGGCAGAGCGTTGCGCTCGAGACCAAGCCGGCGGCTTATCTCGAATGGGTGCACGCCGCCACCCGCGGCGGCTGGCTGCACGGCTTCACGCTGCGCATCGCTCATCCCGGCGACCTGCCTCGGGATGGCACTGCGACCGTCACGGTGGTAGCTCCGGATGGCGCCGTGACTCGCCGCGTGCTGCCTCTGGCGCGGCAAGCCGAGCAGACGCTGCCGTTCTCCCTGGATCGCGCTTGGCTCTGGTCGCCGGCTCATCCTCGCCTCTACCGCTTCTCGGTAGCGCTCTCGAATGGCGACCGGCTCGAAGATCGCTTTGGGCTGCGCACGATCGTGGTGCGCGCCGGCCGAATTTACCTCAATGGGCAGCCGTTGTATTTGCGTGGCGCGCTCGATCAGGCTTTCTATCCCCAGAGCGTCTACACGCCCCCCTCGCTTGACTTTCTGCGCCGGGAAATGCGACAGGCGAGGCGGCTCGGCCTCAACCTGCTGCGCCTCCACATCAAGACCCCGGACCCTCGCTATTTGCAGGCCGCTGACGAATCGGGCGTCTTGCTTTGGTACGAGATTCCCAACTGGGACCGCCTGACGGAGCAGTCGCGGGCTCGCGCCCGCGCGCTGTTGCAAGCGGAAATCGCCCGCGACTGGAATCATCCTTCGCTGATCCTGCAAAGCATCATCAACGAGAGTTGGGGCGCCAACTTGAAACGCGCCGAAGATCGCGCTTGGCTGCTGCGGACGAGCGAGTGGGCGCGGGCGCATCTGCCGGACCGGCTGGTGGTGGATAACAGCCCGTGTTGCGGCAACTTTCACCTGAAGACCGATCTGGCCGACTTTCATAACTACAATTCGATCCCCGACGATCAGTCGCAATGGGACGCTTGGGTCAGCAATTTCGCGTCGCGGCCGAAATGGCTGTTTTCGCCCTATGGCGATGCCCGCCCTAGTGGCGCAGAGCCGTTGGTGGTGAGCGAGTTCGGCAACTGGGGTCTGCCCATCCTGCCGGCGCGCCTGCCCTGGTGGTTCTCGCGCGCATTCAACGGCAATGAGTTGACGCGGCCGGCCGGCGTTTTCGCGCGGCTGCGCGCCGCCGGGCTGGCGCGCGTCTTTGCGTCGTATCGGGACCTGGCCATCGCTACGGAATGGCACGAGTGGCAGGCGCTGCGCCATGAGATCGAGAGCATGCGCCTCGCCTCCGCGATCCAGGGCTACGTAATCACCGAATTCACCGACATCAACTGGGAGAGCAACGGCCTGCTGAACATGTGGCGCGAGCCCAAGGTTTTCGCCGGCCCGCTGGCGGCTTTGCAGCAGCCGCTGGTGGCCATCGCCCACGCCGATCGCTCCGATTACCGCCCCGGCGATGTTGCCCGCGTCGCGCTTTGGGTGTCGAACGAATCGGCGGCGCAGTTGCGCGGCGCGCAGCTGCTGGTTGCCGGGGAACGCCGTCTTGTGCCGGCGGTGGCGCCCGGCGCCGTGGTCGCGGCCGGCTCGTTCTCGGTGCCGATCCGGCGCCGCACGACCGGCTATCAGGTGCTGCGCTTCGAACTGCGCAGCGCGGGCGGGGTGACGCTCGACGCCCGCCGGCTGAAGTTGGCGGTGGCTGCGGATGCGCCGGTCGCGCGCGCTACCCTCGAGCTCGATCCCTCGCTATCGCCGTCGCTGGCAGCGGCATTGCGCGCGCGCCATGCGACGGCGGACTCGGCGCGGATCCTGGTTACTAGCGTCTGGAATGCGCGCGCCGCGCGGGTTGCCGGAGCCGGCGGAGACGTGCTGGTTTTGGCGGGAAGCGCCACCGCGCTGCCCCGGGGAGCGGGGCTTCGCATCGTGCCGCGCCGTGGCGATCTGCGCGGCGATTGGATCTCGAACTTCAACTGGCTCGACACGAGCCGGCCGCCCTTTGCCGCATTTCGCGCCCTGGGGCCGATTCTCGGCGAGCCGGCGACGGCGCTGACCCCTCGTTGGCTGATTTCCGGTGCAGGAGCGGGCGGCGGCCGCGACGTGCTAGGCGGCTTTTTCCTTGGGTGGGTGCACGATGCCCACGACGTGGTCGTGCAGGCGCGCGATGGGCGCGGCCGCGTGCTCGTCGTCACGTTGAATCTGAGCGAATACGGCCGCGATCCGCTGGCCACCGCCGTGCTGGAACGTCTGATCGGCTACATTGCCGGCCCGGCGTGCAAGCCGGCAATGCGGCTAATTGCCGAAATGAAAGACCATCAGCACCGAAAAGCTTCTGCGATTGAGCAGGATCAGGTGCCCAGTCACCAGCGCGTACTCACAATCAGGCGGCGGAGGCGGCAAGCGGCGCCATAGATCACGCGGGCAGGGCTCGATCCGGCGGCGCAATCCGGGCGGCAGTTCTCCGCGTTCGTCAAGCTGCCGTTCCAAGCCAGGCGGCAGGTGGCGCCGTTTGGCCAATCCCGGCGGAAGATTGCCCTGGTGATCCTGATACCACTCCTCGACGTATCTCCGGTCGGCATCTCTCCAGTGATAATCGTCGTGGTCGCGGTGCCAGACCTGCACGCGGTCTCGGTCGTGGCCATGATCGCGGCCGTGATCGTGGCCGTGATCGTGATCATGGTCGAAGCCGGCGCCCAGCGCCAAACCGCAACCTACCAGCAGAACGAACGCAAGCCGCAGCGCCATACGAAGTTTTGATTGCATAGGCCTCTCTTGCCGGGTCAACATGGGGATGAAGTTTGTTCAATATTGAGCGTGGCACGAAGAGAGGACAACTGGCCGTGTGGACTGGTGCCAGGGAGCGCACCGGCAATCGGACTAGCCCTGGCTCTAGTCCTTGTCCTGGCAACGGCGCTTGCCGGCCAGCGTAACGGCGGTCCGGCCGCCAAAGCGCCCGCGGCGCGCCCGCCGGTCATTCTGGCCGCCATGCCCGCCTGCGCCCAGTTGCGGGAAATTGCCGCTCATAACGCCCCCGACTACGTCTTTTCCTTGTCCCGCGCCAGCGCCGCCGCTAGCCATCCGCGCTGGCGCGAACAAATCGGTTCTGCGCCTTCCGCCGACGAGCAAGCGGCGGCCGCAGTCTGGGTGCGCGGCGGCCGCATCCGCTATGTCGCGGTGACGCGCGGCGGGGCCTCGGAGGGCGCCCTCGAATACGACGATTACTGCTATGACCGCGTCGGCCGGCTGCGCTACATGCGCGAGGAATATCGCTCGCCGGCGGCGAATTGGATTGCCATCCGCGAGCGCGGCTGGTCGGCGCAGGGCCAAGCGAATGGCGAAGAACGGCATTCCCTGTGGTTGACTAGCGAGCGCCCGCGGCCCGCGCCGGCCGGCGTCGTGGCGCCCGCCGCGCCGGTCTATGCCCGCATCGGCGATCTGCCATTTGTCGCGCTGCTGCCGTCGTCGTAAGGCGAAATTCAAAGGCCATGCAGGCCCTGCGCTATGCCAACTTCGGGCCGCCCGGCGTGCTGCGGGTGGAGGAGACCGACGAGCCGACGCTCGCTCCGGGCGACGTGCTGGTGCGCGTACTGGCCGCCTCTATCAATCCCAGCGACGTGGCTATTGTTGCCGGCCGCCTCGGCCATCCCAAGCTGCCGAGCACGCCAGGGCGCGATCTGGCCGGCGTGATCGTCGCGCCGCAGGCGCGCCGAGGTGAGGAGGTGTGGGCGGCTAGCGGCCCGCTGGCCACGGCTCGGCCCGGCGCGCATGCCGAGTTGGCCGCGATCCCCGCCGTCCTGGCGCGCCCAAAGCCGAGCACGCTCTCGATGTCCGAAGCCGCGGCTTGTGGCCTAGTGTACCTGACGGCGGCCGCCGCGCTGCTGCATGTCGGCGGCTTGCGCCAGGGAGAAACCGTGCTGGTGACGGGAGCAGCGGGCTCGGTGGGAAGCGCCGCCGTCGCCGTGGCTCATTGGCAGGGCGCGCGCGTTATCGCCCTCGATCGCCGGCCGCCGCAGCGGGGGGACCTACGGCTCGTGACCGACGGCGACTGGGCCGCCGAATTAAGGGCATTTACCGCGGGCGGCGGCGTGGATTTAGTGCTCGACTGCGTGGGCGGGCCGCTTTTCGAGCCTGTGCTCTCGACCTTGGCCGCGCGTGGCCGCCAGGTGGCCATCGCCTCGCCGGGCCAGCCGCGGGTCGGCTTCGATTTAGTCGATTTCTACCACCGCCAGCTAACCCTTCACGGCCTCGATACACTAGCCCTCGCCGCCGCCACCTGTGGCGATTTGTTGGATCTGCTGCGGCCGGGCTTCGAATCGGGCGTGCTGACGCCGCCGTCGATTGCGCGGCAGGTCTCGCTCGCGCAGGCTTCCGCCGCCTATGAAGACGTGGCTGCTGGCCGCGGCAGCGGCAAGGTCGTGCTGCGTTTTCCCTAAGGCCGCCGGCGGCCTGCACGGGCCGCGCTAGCTGGCGGTAGCGGCGGTCATGCCACAGCCGGGATGGCGGCAGTTGCAGGACAGTTCCAAACTTTTGCGCGTGTCCTTGCAGTAGTCGCCACAGTAGCGGCTTCCCTTGGCCGGCGGACAATCGCAGGCCGGATGCGCGCACTTCTGAGTTTCCGGTTTTTTCTCGCCACCCATAGACCCTCCAGGTACGAGCGATTTCAATATACTCCTCCTTGCAAAATACTCCTCTTGCAAGCTGATGGGCCGGCTCTTGCCAGGGCGGCTCGTCCGGCATGCGCGGCCATGCCGCCAAGTCCAGAATGAAGTGATGCGGCGCCGCGCGCCGCGCCGACTCCGGCCGGGTGCCCCATGCCGCTAAAATGAAAGTGATGATCTACGACGTCGTAATTGTCGGTGGCGGTCCCACCGGGCTGGCCTGCGCCATCGAGGCGGGTAAAATCGGCCTCAGCGCCGTGGTGCTGGAGAAGGGTTGCATCGTCAACTCCATCTACAACTACCCGTCCAACATGGTCTTTTTCACCACGCCGGAGCTGCTCGAGATCGGCGACATTCCCTTGAGTTCGGCGCTCCCCAAGCCCTCCCGTCTCGAGGCCTTGGAGTATTACCGCAAGGTGGCCGAGCATTATCGGCTCGCCATCCATCAGTACGAGAAGGTGGAAAAAGTCGAGCGCGCGGGCGAGCGCTTCACCATCTCGACCACGAAGCGGCTGGGCGAGCCGGCTCGCTACGAAGCCTTCCACGTTGTCCTGGCCACCGGCTATTACGACCTCTATAACGAATTGAAGGTGCCGGGCGAGGACCTGCCGCATGTTTTCCACTACTACAAGGAAGCGCATCCCTTCGCCGGTTCGCGGACGGTGGTGATCGGCGGCAAGAACTCGGCCGTTGAATCCGCGCTCGACCTGTACCGCCATGGCGCGCGCGTGACGCTGGTTTACCGGCGTCCCGAGCTGTCGAAAAGCATCAAGTACTGGGTTCGCCCCGACATCGAGAACCGCATCAAGGGCGGGCAGATTCGCGCCGTGCTCGACGCCGACGTAATCGCTATCACTCGCGACTACGTGCGCGTGCGCCATCACGCCGACGGCAGGGATGAGGACATCGCCGCCGAGTTCGTCTTCGCCCTCATTGGCTATCACCCCGACTACGATTTCTTGCATTCAGCCGGCGTCGAGTTCGACGCCGCCACCGGGCGGCCGAAGGTGGACGCCGCTACCTACGAGAGCAACGTCCCCGGCCTCTATCTGGGCGGCGTGGTGGTGGCGGGGCCCTTCACCGGCGAGGTATTCATCGAGAACGGGCGCTTCCACGGCAAGATCATCGCCGACGACATCTTGAAAAAGCGCGCCGGAGTCGCCGCCGCGCTCGCCCACTAGCCGCGGCTGGCACCGCCATGCGCATCGCCTATCTGGACTGCGGAAACGGCTTGAGCGGCGACATGCTGCTAGCCGCCGGCATCGCCGCCGGCGGCAGCCTGGAGCGCGTCCGCGCCGGCCTGGGCCGGCTGGGCCTGCGCGCCGAGTTGGCGGTAGAGGCCGCCGAATGCGGCGGCTCGCCCGCCCTGCGCCTCAAAATGCCCCCTGCCGGCGTTGTCCGCCCGTGGAGCGAGGCCGCGCGCCTGCTCGATCGCGCCGGCCTGGCGCCCGCGGTGGCGGCACGGGCGCGCGCGGTGTTCCTGGCGCTGGCCCAAGCCGAGGCTCGCGCCGGCCCGCTCGGCGCCGAAGCCGACGAGATCGCGCTGCTCGAAGTCGTGGGCAGCGCGCTGGTGCTCGAGGATCTGGGCGTCGAGCGGCTGCAATGTTCGCCCGTCAACGTGGGCGGCAACGGCGCGCCGCCGTCCGCCGTGCTCGAGCTGTTGCGCGGCGTGCCCATTTACTCGAGCGGCGCCGCCGGCCCCCTCGTTACCCCCGTCGGCGCCGCCCTGGCGCGGGGCTGGGCGCAAGGCTTCGGTCCCATGCCACCGCTGCGCTCCGAGGCCGCGGGGCAGGGCGCCGCCGGCGAAGGCGCTGGCGGTGGTCCGCTGCGCTTGATCGTCGGCCGCGCCGTCGAATCGCCGGCAACGGGCGCCACGTCCTTGGCCGATGCCGGCGACGAAAGCCGCGTTGTCGTTCTCGAAGCCAATCTCGACGACTGCAATCCCCAGTTTCAGGGCCATCTCGCCGAGCGCGCGTGGGCGTTGGGCGCGCTCGACGTTTATTCCGTCCCGGCGCAGATGAAAAAGAATCGCCCCGGCTGGGTGGTCACCATCCTGGCGCGGCCGGAGCAGGCGGCACAGTTCGAGCGGCTGCTGCTCGAGGAGACGACGACGCTCGGCGTGCGCAGCCATTTCGCGCGCCGCGCCGTGCTCGACCGCCGCATCCTGAGCGTTGCCACCGCCTATGGTCCGATCCGGATCAAAGTGGCCGCCGCTGGGGCGCGAACCCTGAACGCCGCGCCCGAATACGAGGACTGCCGCGAAGCCGCCCTGCGCCATCAGGTGCCGCTCAAGCAGGTCTATCAAGAAGCCCTGCGCGTTTATGCGAACGAGGCCGCTAATTCCACTTCCAGCGCTATGGGATGATAGGAAGTCGGACGTGACCGGCGGCGACGCAAGCGCGTGCTGACTCCGGCGCGGCCAGCCGGCGGCCCGATCGCAAAACCATGAGCCGTTTCTTTCTGACCACGCCCCTTTATTACGTGAACGCGCGCCCTCATTTGGGCCACGCCTACTCGACCATCGTCGCCGACATGCTGGTGCGCTATCACCGCCAGTTGGGCGAGGATGCCGCTTTCCTCACCGGCACCGACGAGCATGGGCAAAAGCTGCAGCGCGCCGCCGAGGCCGCCGGCCTGTCGCCGCAGCAGTTCACCGACGAGCAGGCGGCGCGCTTTCGCGAAGAATGGGACCGGCTAGGGCTGAAGTACTCCTATTTCATCCGTACCACCGAGCCCCGCCATCAAGCCGCCGTTCTGGATATGTTTCAGCGCATCCAGAGCGCCGGCTATATCTACAAGGGCCGCTACAGCGGCCTGTATTGTGTCTTCGACGAGCAGTTTCTGGGCGAGGGGCAGCCCGGATCGCCTTGCCCCGAATGCGGCCGTCCCACCGAGACCGTCACCGAGGAAAACTACTTCTTCAAGCTCTCCGCGTTCCAGGATCGGCTCTTGCAGCTTTACGAGGCGCAGCCTGACTTCATTCGCCCCGAGCGGCGGCGCAACGAGGTGCTCGCCTTCGTCCAGGGTGGACTGCGCGATCTCTCCATCAGCCGTACCTCGATTCATTGGGGCATTCCCGTGCCCGGCGACGAACGGCACGTGCTCTACGTTTGGTTCGACGCGTTGATCGGCTACTTGAGCGGCCTCGGCTTCGGCTCCGCCAATCCCGACGACCTCGAGCGCTTCCGGCAATGGTGGCCCGCGTGGCATCTGGTCGGCAAGGAAATCGTCCGCTTCCACGCTGTCTATTGGCCAGCCTTTCTCATGGCTGCCGGCCTGCCGCTGCCACGCGGCATCATCGCCCACGGCTGGCTGCTTTTCGAGGAAGAGAAGATGTCGAAGTCGCGCGGCAACGTGGTGCGCGCCGAGCCGGTGCGGGAAGTGCTCGGCGCCGACGCCCTGCGCTACTTCCTGCTGCGCGAGATCAGCTTCGGCAACGACGGCGCCTTCTCCTACGACGCCCTCGTCTCCCGCTACAACAGCGATTTGGCCAATGATTGGGGCAACCTCGCGAACCGCACCCTGACCATGCTCGGCCGCTATTTCGGCGGCAAGATCCCGTACCCCTCCGCCGCCAGCGCCTGGCTTCCCGCCGATCAAGAGATCATCAAACTGGCCGAGGCGGCGCGCGAGGGGCAACAGAGGGCCTTTCTCGAATGCCAGTTTTCCCGCGGCTTGGAGGCGGTATGGCAGCTGATTGCCGGCGTCAATCGCTATTTGGTCGAGAGCGAACCCTGGGCGCTAGCGGAAAAAAGCGAAAGCGAGGCGCGCAGCCGCTTGGCCACGGTCCTGCACTTTGCCGCCGAAGCGCTGCGCTACTCCGCCGTGCTCCTGTCATCGGTGATGCCCCAGAGCGCGCTGCGGCTCTGGCGTCAGATGGGCCTGACTGGCTCGCCGGCCCTGCCGCTGAGCGGCTTGGTGTGGGGGCAGATCCCCGTGGATCAGACCCTAGGCCCGATCGAACCTCTTTTCCCGCGCCTGGAGAAAGGACCCACCGTGGAATTGTTGCGCCAAAAGGAAAATGAAGCGCTCGCCGCCGGAGGCGGGACCTCGCCCGCGCCCACTGCCGGCGCCTCCGCTTCTGTGCCGCCGGCCGGAACCGCGCCCGCGGCGGCCGCCCCCGACCAACGCATCGCCATCGACGACTTTGCCAAAGTGGACATGCGCGTCGGGGAAATCAAGACGGCCGAGCGCATCAAAGGCGCCGACAAACTGCTCAAGCTGACCGTGGATATCGGCAGCGAGGTTCGTCAAATCGTGGCCGGCATCGCCGAGGCCTACGCGCCCGACGTGTTGCCCGGCCGCAAGGTGGTGATCGTCGCCAATCTGCAGCCGCGCAAACTGCGCGGCGTCGAATCGAATGGCATGATCGTCGCCGCCGCGAGCGGCGACAAGGGCGCGCCGGTGCTGGTTTCCGTGCCTCCCGACACCCCCAACGGCGCCCGCCTGCGCTAGCGGCGTTAGCTCGCGACGCTCACCGGCGGATGCGGAAACGCGCCGCGCAGCCGCTCATAGTGGTGCGCCAAGCGCAACAAGCGGCTTTCGTCGAAATAGTTGCCCAGCAGTTGCAGCCCCACCGGCAGGCCTACGGCCAGGCCGCATGGCAAGGAAATACCTGGGATTCCAACCAGATCGGCGGTAACAGTAAAGATGTCGTTGAGGTACATTTGCAGCGGGTCGCCGGTCTTTTCGCCGAGGCGGAAAGCGGGCGTCGGCGTGGTCGGGGTGGCGATCACGTCCACGCGCTCGAACGCGGCACGATAATCGCCGGCGATCAGATTGCGCACTCGCTGCGCCTTGCGGTAATAGGCGTCGTAGTAGCCGGCGCTGAGCACGAAGGTGCCAAGCAGGATGCGGCGCTTGACCTCGGCGCCAAAACCGGCATCGCGCGTGCGCCGGTACATGGCTGTCAGGCCCCCATCTTCGCCGGCACGCAGCCCGTAGCGGACGCCGTCATAGCGGGCGAGATTCGAGCTGGCCTCGGCCGTCGCCAAAATGTAATAAGTGGCGATGGCGTAAGCCGCGTGCGGCGACGAAATTTCGACGATGTGGCAGCCGGCGCGTTCGAGCGCCGCCAGCGCCGCCTGGAACTGGGCCGCAACTTCCGGGTCGAGCCCCGCGCCCGCCGCCAGCGCCTCGCGCGGGACGCCGATGCGCAAGCCGGCGATCGGCTCGTCGAGCTGCGCCGCGTAATCCGGCACGGGAGCGGCGGCGCTGGTCGAATCGAGCGGATCGCGGCCTGCGATCGCCGCCAGCACCGCCGCCGTGTCCTTGGCGCTGCGTGCCAGCGGGCCGATGTGATCGAGCGAAGAGGCGAACGCCACCAAGCCGTAGCGCGAGACGCGCCCATACGTCGGCAGCAAGCCGACCACGCCGCAGAACGCCGCCGGCTGGCGTATGCTGCCGCCGGTGTCGGAGCCGAGCGCCGCCACCGCCAGCCCCGCCGCCACCGCTGCCGCCGATCCGCCGCTCGATCCGCCTGGCACGCGCTCGAGATTCCAGGGGTTGCGCACCGGTCCGTAGGCGGAGTTTTCGTTCGACGAGCCCATGGCGAACTCGTCGCAGTTCACCTTGCCGAGCACGATGGCGCCAGCGGCCTCCAATCTCGCGACGGCGGTAGCGTCGTAGGGCGGGGTGTAGTGCTCGAGCATGCGAGCGCCGCAGGTGGTGCGCAGGCCGCGCGTCGAAATGACGTCTTTGATCGCCATCGGCACGCCGGCGAGCGGCGGCAGAGGATCGCCGCGCTCGGCCAACGCGTCGAGGCGGGCCGCCTGGGCGCGCGCCCGCTCATGCGCCAGCGTCAAGTAGGCGTGGACGCGCTCATTCACGCCGGGAATGGCGCGATAGAAATCCTCGACCAAGGACGCGGCGCTGATGCGCCGCTCCGCCAGCGCGGCGCGAACGGTGTCGACATTGAGTTCAAGCAGCGCGGTCATTTGGGGTTGATCACCCGCGGAACCTTGAAGCAGCCCGCGCCGACGCGCGGCGCATTGGCCGTCGCTTGTTCGGGCGTGAAGCAGTCGCGCGGCTCGTCCGGCCGCATGCGTTCCGCCTCCGCGCCGGGCACGGCCGCCTGCGCCATGGGCTCGACCCCGGCGAGGTCGAGTTCGTTCAACTGCTCAACGTAGGCCAGGATGCTGGCCAGGTCGCGCTCCATCGCCACCGCTTCTTCGTCGTCCAGCTCCAGCTGCGCCAGCGCGGCGATATGGGCCACGGTGGCGCGGTCGATCTTCACGCCCGGGCTCCGGTTGTCAACGAAAGCTGCCGCACCGCGCCGGGCGGAAGGAGCGCCCGCAAGCCGCGCAGCAACTCCGGACACATGCGCTCGATCTCGATTTGCCAGGCGGCGTCGAGCACGGCCACCGCCAGCGTGCCGCCGCGGCATTGTTCGGCGCGGGTGTGGGCCGCCAACAGGGGACCGGCGGCCAGCGGCCATGCCAGCAGGGCGGCGGTTTCGGCGGGCAAGCCGCGCAGCAGCGCGGCGCAACTGGCGGCGATCGAATCCATGGGAACCCGCGATCATCTTAGCGCACGCGCCGCTCACCATGCTAAAATTCGATATTGCAATGCACAAAGACGTGGAGACTTTGCTCGAGGTGCAGGTCCTCGAGCAGCGTCTGAAGGAATTAGACGTAGAAATCAACTCCCTGCCGCGCCGCCTCTCTTCCGTAGAATCCCAAATCGCCTCCCAACGATCCGATCTGCAAGCCGCGCAAGCCGCCCTGGCGGCCACGCAAGCCGAGCGGCGCAAAGCCGATGGTCAAATTCAGGACCTGAAGGCTAAGATCGCCAAATTCCGCAGCCATTCCGCCGACGTCAAGACCAACCAGGAGTACAAGGCCCTGCTCGACGAGATTGCCTTCGCCGAAGCCGAAGTGGGCAAGTGCGAGGAGCGCGTGCTGCAGCTGATGGAAGAAGCCGAGCAGCGCGGCGCCACCGTGAGCCAGGCGGAAACGAACCTGGCCGCCGCCGAGGCGGAGATCGCCTCCGAGAAGAGCGCCGTCGAGGCGCGCACCGAGGCGGATCGCGCCGAGCGGAAGCGCATCGCCGAGCAGCGCGCCGCCCGTCGCGCCACCGTAGCCGATGACACGCTGCGCCGTTACGATCGCGTCGCGCGGCTGCGCGGCCAAGCCGTGGCGGTGTTGGATCAGGAGGCCTGCGGCTGCTGCCGAGTGCGGCTGCGCCCGCAGTTCTTGCAGGAAATACTCAGCCGCTCCGAGCGCGTCTTTTGCTGCGAATCCTGCGGGCGGCTGCTCTACGTCGCCGCCGCCGCCGAGGCGGAGCCCGTCGCGGCCACTAACGCCGCCCAACTCGCTTGAGGGCCGCGCGGCTGATCGCCTACGTGGACGGCGGCTCGCGCGGCAATCCCGGCCCGGCCGGCTATGGCGTGGTGGTGGAAAGCGCCGAGGGCGAGCCGCAGGCCGAGCTCAAGGCTTATCTCGGCCGCCAAACCAACAATTACGCCGAATACCAGGGGCTGCTTGCCGCTCTGCGCTGGGCGCGCGAGCAGGGCGTGACGGCGCTCGAAGTCCGCGCCGACTCCGAGCTCCTGGTGCGGCAGATGACCGGCCGCTATCAAGTGCGAAGCCCGGCGCTGCGTCCCCTGTTTGAGCAAGCCCGTGCTTGGGCCGACAGCCTGGCCTCGTTCGCGATGCGCCATGTTCCGCGCGAGCAGAACAGCGCCGCCGACCGCCTCGCCAACCAAGCCATGGATGAAGGCGCCGTCTCGATCTGAAAGGCCCTCCATGCCGAAGTTGGGCACCCTGTACCTGGTCGCGACGCCGATCGGCAACCTCGAGGACTTCTCGCCCCGCGCCCAGCGCACGCTGCAAGAGGTCGCGGTGATCGCCTGCGAGGATACGCGCCAGACCGGCAAGCTGCTGGCGCGCTTCGCCCTTGCCACCCCGCTCGTCAGCTATCACCAGCACAACGAACAGCAGCGCGCCGTCGCTTTGCTCGCCCGCCTGGTGGCCGGCGACTCGGTGGCTCTGGTCTCGGATGCCGGCATGCCGGTGATCTCCGATCCCGGCTTGCGCCTCGTCGCCGCCGCCGCGGCCGCCGGAGTATCCGTGGTGCCCATTCCGGGGCCCTCGGCCCCGATCGCCGCCCTTGCTGCCAGTGGCCTGTCCGCCGCGCCCTTCTACTTCGCCGGTTTCCTTCCCGCCGCCGCCGCCGCCCGCCGCCGCGTGCTGGAGACCTGGCGCGCCCGCCCCGAGACGATCGTCTATTTCGAGGCGCCCCACCGGCTGGCGGCTAGCTTGCGCGACGCCGTCGCGATCTTGGGCGGCGAACGGGGCGTGGTGCTGGCCCGCGAGCTGACCAAGATTCACGAGGAATTCTTTCGCGGCTCGCTCGCCGCCGCCCTCGCCCATCTCGAGGACCACCCGCCGCGCGGCGAATTCACCCTCGTTCTCGCGCCGCCGGCGGACGATGCGCCGCCGCCCGCCGCCGCCCCCGCCGCCGTGCTTGCCCGCTTGCGCGAATTGACCGCTGGCGGACTGTCGCCGCGCGACGCCCTCAAGCTAGTGGCGCGCGAAAGCGGCCAGCCCAAGGCCAAGCTCTACCGCCTGTGGCAAGCCTCGCGTTCCAGGTAAAATAGAGTTCGCGGGAAGGAGGTGAATTCAATATGGCCGAGATTCGGCTGCAAGAAGGCGAATCGTTGGAAAACGCGCTGCGCCGCTTCAAACGCAAGGTACAGCAAGAAGACATCATCAAGGAAGTCAAGCGCCATTCCTTTTACCTCAAGCCCGGGGAAAAAATGCGCATTAAGCAAGCCCTGGCCCGCAAGCGCAACCGCAAGAAGGCGCGCCGCGAAGGCGAGTAACGTCCCACTACAACTTTAAAGTGGCGGCCGGCCATGAGAGCCGGAGGCGTACGAACCGTACGCGATCCGGCTCGAGCGGTCGAGGACGCGGCGCTGGGCTGCCTGCCGTCGGGCCGGCCGTTATCCGACCGGCCGGTCGCCGTTGGGCTTTTAGTCCGCTCGGCCGAAACAATTTTGTCCCTTGCTGTGTCTAATCATTTGAGGCAAGCAGTTGGTAGTTGACCTCGATCCATTTACCGCTCTCCTAGCGCGAATGGAACGGACGTGCGGAGGTGCTTATGTTCACGGTAATTGGCGTGGATGAGGACAAATTCCCGGCGAGCGATCTGCAAAACCTGCGCAGTCAACTGCTGTCCATGGGAGCCGATTACGACGGCGCGGCGGAGGTCATTCAGGCTTTCTTAAGCGGCCGCGGTTACGGCATTTCCCCGGAATCGGCGCGCCACGCCGCCGTGGCCTTCGGCACGCAAGGCTGCTCGCTCGATTCGATTCGCCAAGCCCTGAACGCGGCGGCGCTGGCGGCCTGAGTAAGCACGCGCTGTCCGGCGCGATCGGAATTTTCCGGGCGGAAAGGGCGCGCCGCCGCGCCATACTATAATCGACTGCGGAATGGCTCAATCTAGCGGCTCCGCCGCCTCAAGTTCCGGCTGGTGGGGCCGGCGCTCGCGCGCCGGCGGCCAGCCTCGCATCCGTTCCACCACGATTCTGTGCGTGCGCGCCGGCGACAAAGTGGTGATGGGCGGCGACGGGCAAGTGACCATGGGCGACACCATCACCAAGCACCACGCCCGCAAGATCCGCCGCCTTTTCAACAGCAAGGTGCTAGCCGGATTCGCCGGCTCGACCGCGGATGCCTTCTCGCTCTTCAGCCGTTTCGAGACCAAGCTCGAACAATACCGCGGCAATCTCAGCCGCGCCGCCGTCGAACTGGCGAAGGATTGGCGCACCGACAAATCGTTGCGGCACCTCGAGGCCCTGCTGATCGTCGCCGACGAGAACGACACGTTCCTGCTGAGCGGGCAAGGCGACGTCATCGAGCCCGACGACGGCGTTTGCGCCATTGGTTCGGGCGGCCCCTATGCCCTGGCCTCGGCGCGCGCGCTGCTGGCGCACACGCACATGGAGGCGCGCGCGGTAGTGGAAGAGTCGCTGCGGCTGGCGGCCCAGATCTGCATTTATTCCAACTACGAATTGACCATCGAGGAGGCGGCTTCCAGCCGCTCCACCTCCGCCGCGGCGGCGCCGCAGTTGCCGACCTAGGGCGCGGACCAGGCCGCGCCATCGCTCACGGTTTCTTGTCATGGCTTTGTATTTGCCCGCCTCCACCGAAGACGACTCCCCGGCGCTCGATTCCTTGACGCCGCGCGAGATCATGGCCGAGCTCGACAAGCACGTGGTCGGCCAGCAAGCCGCCAAGCGCGCCGTCGCCGTCGCCCTGCGCAACCGCATCCGCCGGCAAAAGCTGGCCCCCGAGCTGGCGCAGGAGATCATGCCGAAGAACATCATCATGATCGGCCCCACCGGCGTCGGCAAAACCGAGATCGCGCGCCGTCTGGCGCGGCTGTCGAACTCGCCCTTCCTGAAAGTCGAGGCGTCCAAGTTCACCGAGGTCGGCTACGTCGGTCGCGACGTCGAGAGCATGATCCGCGACCTGGTGGAGATCGCCATCGACATGGTGCGCGAGGAAAAGCTCGAGGAGGTCGAGGACAAGGCCGAACAAAACGCCGAGGAGCGCCTGCTCGACGTCCTGCTGCCGCCCGCCCCCGCCGCTGCTCCCGTTCCCGTGCCGGCGGCGCCGGTGCTGGTCGGCCCGGCCGGCGCCGCCGCCGAGGGCGGCAATGCCGCCGCTCCGCCCGCCGCCGAGAGCCAGCGCAAGACCCGCGAAAAACTCCGCCAGCAACTGCGCGAAGGCAAGCTCGACGACAAGATCGTCGAGATCGAAACCCGGGAGCGGAACTTCCCCTCCTTCGAGATCATCACCAACCAGGGCGTCGAGGAGATGGACATCAACATCAAGGACATGCTCCCCAACCTCTTCGGCCAGCGCACCAAGCGGCGCAAAATGCGCGTTGCCGAGGCGATGGATTACCTGATCCAGGAAGAAGAGCAGCGCCTGATCGACATGGACCAGGTGACGCGCGCCGCGGTCGAGCGCGTCGAGCAGGGCGGCATCATCTTTCTGGACGAGATCGACAAGATCGCCGGCCGCGAGTCCGGCCACGGGCCCGACGTAAGCCGGGAAGGCGTGCAGCGCGACATTCTGCCCATCGTCGAGGGCACCACCGTCAATACTCGCTACGGCATGGTTCGCACCGAGCACATCCTATTCATCGCCGCCGGCGCCTTCCACGTCTCGAAGCCGAGCGATCTGATCCCCGAACTGCAAGGCCGGTTTCCCATCCGCGTCGAGCTGGATTCGCTCACCGTGGACGACTTCGTCAAGATCCTCAAGGAGCCCAAGAGCGCGCTCATCAAGCAATACACCGCGCTGCTCGAAACCGAGGGCATTCGCCTGACCTTTAGCGAGGAAGCCCTCGGCGAAATCGCCCGCCTCTCGGCCGAGGTCAACGACGCCACGGAAAACATCGGCGCCCGCCGCCTGCATACGATCATGGAACGCGTGCTCGAGCAGCTGTCCTTCGAAGGCTCGGAGCTAAAAGAGAAAGAAGTCCACATTGACGCCGCTTACGTCCAAGCCCAACTGCAGAGCATCGTCAAGGACCAGGATCTGTCTCGCTACATCCTCTAAACTGGCGCCGCTCGCCGCCGCCGCGTGGCTTTTGGCCGGTTGCGCGCAGGTGGCTCCGCCGCTTCCGCCCAGCGCCAATTTGCCGGCGGCGCCGCCCGCCTTTGCCGCTACCCGCGCCGGCGACGCCCTCGAACTGGCGTGGCGCTCCTCGCCGCGCACCACCGACGGCGCCACGCAGCGCGGTTGGGTGCGGCCGGTGCTGTGCGCGTGGTTCACCGCGCGCCCCCGCCTGCCGGTACCCGCCGCGCTGCCTTGCCCGCGGCAAATCCCGCTC
>JBOGKX010000116.1:0-7703 GCA_050746125.1 Terriglobales bacterium
TCGCGACCCGGCTCGAGTTGAACGAAATCGGCCGCGTGGCGCTCACCACCCGGTCCACGGACCGACGTTTCACGCACTGCAGTGGTCATCCACGGCGGCCGTGAGATAAGCTTCCCTCGATGAGAACGCAATCCAGCGTGAAGGAGCCATCCTATTTGGGGTGGGTGGAGGGATTTGAACCCTCGGCCACTGGAGCCACAATCCAGCGCTCTACCAGCTGAGCTACACCCACCGTCGGGAAGGAAGGCGCGCGCCGCCGGGCGCGGGCCAGAACCTCAATATAGCACGCGACTTGCGCGCCGCCCCGGCGCTCGAGCGGGCACGAGTGATACGATTTTCCTGCCATGCTTGCCGATAGCGCCAAGCGCGTGCTGGAGATCGAAGCGGCGGCGGTGCGGGCGCTGGTGGAGCGGGTGGACGAGCGCTTCGAGCGCGCCGTCGCCCTGATGCGCGAATGCCGCGGCCGCGTGGTGGTGAGCGGCATGGGCAAGAGCGGGCTGGTGGCGCGCAAGATCGCCGCCACCTTGAGCTCGACCGGCACGCCGGCGCTGTTTCTGCATCCCGCCGAGGCGCGCCACGGCGATCTCGGCATGCTGGCGGCCGGCGACGTGGTGCTGGCGCTCTCCTATAGCGGCGACACCGAGGAGCTACTCGACCTGGTCGGGCCCATCCGGCGGCTGGGCATCGGCTTGATCGCCATGACCGGCACGCCCGATTCGCCCTTGGCGCGCGCCGCCGAAACGGTATTGGACGTAAGCGTGGCCGAGGAGGCCTGCGGCCTCGGCCTGGCGCCCACCGCCTCGACGACGGCGGCGCTGGCCATGGGCGACGCCCTGGCCATGGCCTTGGCCGAGGCCAAAGGCTTCAGCGCCGCCCACTTCGCCGCCTTGCACCCCGGCGGCAAGCTGGGCAAACGGCTGACCCCGATCGCCGACCTCATGCACCGTGGCGAAGCGCTGCCAACGGTCGGGCTGAAGGCGCCGCTGCCGGACGTGCTCTACGAAATGAGCCGCAAGGGATTCGGCCTGACCGGCGTGCTCGACGCCGCCGGCCGTTTGGCCGGCGTCATTTCCGACGGCGACTTGCGCCGGCTGCTGGAGCGCAACGGCGCGCGCGCCCTCGAGCTGGCCGCAGAAGCCTACATGACGCGCCAGCCGCTGACCATCGCCGCCAGCGAACTGGCACCGGCGGCGCTGCGCATCATGGAGCAGCGCAAGGTCACCGCGCTGATGGTCACCGACGGCGAGGGCCGGCTGGCGGGCCTGATTCACCTTCACGACCTCTGGACGACGCAACTGCTCTGACCATGCCTGCTACCCGCGCTCTCGCCCGCGACGCGCGCGCTCGCGCCCGCCGCATTCGCTTGCTGCTCTTCGACGTGGATGGCGTCTTGACCGACGGCACCATCTGGTACTTCCCGCTGCCAGGCGGCGAGATGGTCGAGGTCAAAGGCTTCAGCGCCCACGACGGCATCGGCATCATGCTGGCGCGGCGCGCCGGCCTGCGCACCGGCGTCATCACCAAGCGGAAGTCGGCTTCGCTGGCGGCGCGCGCCCGCGACCTGCAAATGGAATTCGTGCTGCAAGGCATCGAGCGCAAAGGCGAAGCCTTCGCGCAGGTTATCGGCCAAGCCGGATTGCGGGCCGAGGAGGCCTGTTGCATGGGCGACGACCTGGTCGATTTGCCCATGCTGCGCGCCTGCGGCTTGGCGGCGGCGCCGGCCAATGCGCGCCCCGAGGTGCGGGCGGCGGCGCATTTCGTCTCCCGCCGGGCGGGCGGCGCCGGCGCGGCGCGCGATTTGATCGAATTCGTGCTGCGCGCGCAAGGCAAATGGCGGCAGGCGGCCGAGCTCTACTTGTAACTTGCCGATCCGAAAGGGCGTAAATCACAGCGCGCGGGCCGCTGGAGCTCTCGGTGCGATTTTTAACATTTGGCGGAAATTCCTCGGCCGGCAACGGAGGCCCGCTGCGCGCAGGGCCTCTCCGAGTTGCCGGGGTTTTTTTGGTTTTGCTGTCGTTGGGCGCCGCCGCGCGGCGCTCGGGCGCGCAGACGCCGCCGGCCGCGCCCATCGTCCTGACCGGCCGCGTGCTGGCCGGACGCACGCCGCTGCCCGGCGTCAGCATCGTGGCCAGCAGCGTGGCGCTGCATCAACGCTTCATCACCGCCTCCGGCCCCGACGGCGGCTTTCAGTTGCGCTTGCCCCGGCCTGGGCGCTACGCGCTGCGCGCCACCTTCGCCGGTTTCGCTGCCAGCGGCCAGACGATCGACTTGTCCGCCTCCGGGCCGACGCGGGTCTTGATCGAAATGACGCTGGCGGCGCGGCTGCGCGCCGCCGGCAACGCGCAAGCGGCGCGCCTGGGCGGCGAGCTCGGCGGCCCGCAAAATCTTGCCCTGCAGGCCAGCGACAACGGCGCCGGCTCCGGCTTCAACGCGCTCGAAGAAGGCAACGCCGCCAGTGCCGCCGCCTTGCCGGGCGCCTCCGGCGGCAATGGCGCGCCTGTCGACACTTCCACCCAAGCCGTCACCATTTCCGGGCGCATGGGCCAGAGCTCGCCCGATGCGCTCAATGCCGCGCGCCGTTTCCGCGGCTTTCGGCCCGGGGAAGCGCGCGGCGGGCCGGGCGGCTTCGGCGGCCGGGGCGGCTTTCGCGGCGGCGGGCCGATGATCTTCATCGCGCGCAGCCGCGGCGGCTTCAACTTCAACCAGCCGCACGGCTCCGTCTATTACTCGCTGGCCGACTCCGCGCTCGATGCCCGCCCTTACGCCCTCACCGGCATTCCCTCGCCCAAGCCGAGCTTCGTGCAGCAGCGCTACGGCATCGCCCTGGGCAGTCCGCTGGTGATTCCCAAAATCATCAATAGCCCGAAGACGTTCGTCTTCCTGAACGTCACCGGTAATCATTCCAAGAGCCCCTTCACCGCTTTCTCGACCGTGCCCACGCTCGCCGAGCGCGGCGGCGACTTCAGCGGCGCCACCACGCGCGGCGGTCAGCCGATCACGCTCTACGACCCGGCCAGCGGCCAGCCTCTGGCGAACGACTCCGTGGCGGTGAGCCCGGTGGCGCAAGCCTTGCTGCCCTATATCCCCGTCCCCAACCTGCCGGGCGGCTTCCAAAACTTCTACTACGCCACCACCACCCGCACCAGCACGGACCAGGCTTCTTTGCGCTTCATGCACAACTTCGGCGCGGGCGGCATCGGCTTCGGGCGCGGCCGCGGCGGCGCGCGCAACAACCTGAGCGTGGCGCTCCGCTATCAGGGCTCGAACGAGGCGCGCGCCGACGCGCTCCCCACCATCGCCGGCACCACGCGCAGCCGCGGCATTGACGTCAACGCCAGCTACGCGCGCGGCCTCGGCCATCTGACCAACATCGTGCGCGTCGGCTACAACCGCCAGCGCGTCGAGACGCAAAACCTCTACGCCTTTTTGCAAAATGTCGCCGGCGCCGCCGGCATCGGCGGCATCGCGGACGCCCCCTTCGACTGGGGCTTGCCGAGCCTGTCCTTCAGCGATTTCGCTTCCCTCAACGACATCGCTCCCGCGCTCACCCGCAACCAAACCGGCAGCATCGGCGAAGCCGTCATCTGGAACCGCGGCAAGCACAACTGGCGCTTCGGCGGCGATTTTCGCCGCATACAAGTCAACCCAGAGACGGATGCGAACCCGCGCGGCTCGTTCGTCTTCAGCGGCCTGTACACGGCGCGGCTGGTGAATGGGGCGCCGGCGCCGGCCACGGGCAACGATTTCGCCGACTTCCTGCTCGGCGATGCGCAGCAAGCGGCGGTGAACTACGGCGCCGGCGCGGAATATTTTCGCGGCGATTCGTGGGACCTCTACGCGCAAGACAATTGGCGGATGCGGGGCAATCTCAGCCTCAACTGGGGGCTGCGCTACGAGTTCATTTCGCCGCTCACGGAAAAATACAATCGCCTCGCCGACCTCGCGCTGCAATTCGGCACGGCCACGCCTGGCTTGACGGCGGTCACGCCGCTGCTGGCGGGCCGGCCACCTTTCGCCACCTCCCTGCCGCTGTCGCTGATCCGCCCCGATCGCGACGGTTTCGAGCCGCGCGTGGGCTTCGCCTGGGTGCCCTGGCACGACACCGTGCTGCGCGGCGGCTACGGCATCAACCTCAATACCGGCGCCTATGCATCCTTGGCCACGCAAATGGCCGCGCAGCCGCCCTTCGCCACCAGCCAAACGCTGGTCGGAGCGGCCAACGGCCCGTTGCCGCTGGCTAACGCCTTCGCCGCTGCCGCCGGCGGCCAGATCACGAATAATTTCGCTGTGGATCCCAACTACCGGCTCGGCTACGTGCAGCTTTGGAATCTGGATTTGCAGCGGCAGCTGAGCCCGACGCTGCTCTTGAATCTCGACTACTCGGGCAGCAAGGGCACGGATCTCGATCAGACCCTGGCGCCCAACCGCGGTCCGGCCGGCTTGCTGTTGCCCGGCGTGGATGCCTTCCTTTGGGAGACGTCGGGAGGCGACTCCATCCTGCACGCCGGCACGGTGCAGATCCGCAAGCGGCTGCAAAGCGGCTTCTCGTTCGGCGCCGCCTACACTTGGTCCAAGTCCATCGACGACGCTTCGACCATTGGCGGCGGCGCCACCGTGGTGGCGCAAAATCCGCTCGACCTGGCAGCCGAGCGCGGCTTGTCGAGCTTCGATGTGCGCCATCGCTTCACCGGCGACTTCGATTACGAGCTGCCGTGGGGGCCGGAACGACGCTGGCTGACCGGCGATACCTGGGCGGCGCGCCTCTTCGGACAATGGCAATGGAGCGGCGACTTCACGCTCGCGACCGGCACGCCGCTGACGCCCCGCGTGCTGGGCAATGCCGGCGACGTGGCCCGCGGCACCAACGGCACGCTGCGCCCCGATCTGACCGGCCAGCCATTGACGGTGGCCGCGCCCGGCATCGCGGAGTTCTTCAACACCGCCGCCTTCGCGCTGCCGCCCTCCGGCGCCTTCGGCGACGCCGGGCGCAACATCCTGACCGGACCGGGCACGATCATTTTCAACTCGGCGCTTAGCAAGACCGTCTCCTTGGGCGAGTTCCGCAACCTGGAGCTGAGCTTGCGAGCCAATAACGTTTTCAACACGCCGCAATGGACCGGCGTCGATGCCGTGGTCAACTCGCCGACCTTCGGCCGGGTGACCGGGGTGGGTTCGATGCGCACCGTGCAAGTGCTGGCGCGGTATCGCTTCTAGGAGAATGACATTGCGCGCAAGACGACGGCTCGCGATAGCCTTGGCGGCGGTGGTGGCGGCAATGGCGGCGGGGGCGCAAGCGCCGGCGCGCCAATCGAGCCAGCCCAAGCCTTACGAGATCTCCGTCACCTCCGCGCTGGTGGTGGTGAATGTAACGGTGCGCGACCGCCATGGCGCGCTGGTCCAAGGCCTGACCAAAGACGACTTTCGCATTACCGAAGACGGCAAGCCGCAGACCATCTCCACCTTCGACTTCGAACACGTGATCTCGACGCCGCCGGCCGCTCCGCAGCCGCCGGCGGTGGAGACGGCGAGCGCGCCGCGGCCGCCGTCGCTGCCGGCGCCGCAGACGCGGCTGCCGGCGCCGGAAGCGGCGCGCGACCGCCGCTTGATCGTGCTGTTTTTCGACCTCACCTCCATGCAGCCCGACGACGTGGATCACGCCGTCGCCGCCGCCCGCCGCTACGTGGCGCGGCAGATGGCGCCGGCGGATCTGGTTGCCGTGGTCAGCCTGGGAACGTCGCTGCAAGTCAACCTGGATTTCACCGCCGACCGCGCCTTGCTCGATCGCGTGCTGGGCAGCTTGAACGGGCCGGTGGGCGAGGGCTTCGAGGCCGGCTCGACCGGCTCGGCCGAGGGCACGGCGGATACCGGCGGTTCGTTCAATCCCGACGACACCGAGTACAACATCTTCGATACCGACCGGGAGCTGGCGGCGCTCGAATCGCTCGGGCAGATGCTGGGCGGCATTCGGCAGCGCAAGTCGCTGATCTACTTCAGCGCCGGGCTGACCCGCACCGGCATCGAGAACCAATCGGTGCTGCGCGCCGCCACCGATTCGCTGGTCAAAAACAACGTCGCCGTCTATCCGCTCGATATTCGCGGCCTGCAAGCGCTGCCGGCGGGCGGCGAAGCGCAAAGCGCCAGCCTGCGCGGCGTCTCCGCCTTCTCCGGCGCCGCCACCCGCAACGCCCTGGCCTCCAACTTCGGCTCGCAAGAGACGCTGACCACGCTGGCGGGCGACACCGGCGGGCAAGCGTTTCTCGACAGCAACGACTTCAGCCGCGTCTTCACGCGCGTGCAGCAAGACACCGAGGCTTATTACGTGCTCGGCTATCACAGCACCGACCGGCGGCAGGATGGGCGTTTCCGGCGCATCAAGGTGCAATGCCTGCGCCCGGGCGTGAAGCTCGACTATCGCGCCGGCTACTTCGCCTCCAAGGACTACCGCCATTTCACGCGCGAGGACAAGGCGCGGCAGATCCAGGACGAGCTCGACGCCCCGCTGCCCGACACCAATCTGCCGATCTATCTCGCGGCCGGCTATTTCCGACTCAATCCGTTCCGCTATTTCGTCCCCGTCTCGATCGCGGTGCCGGGCGCGGTGATTCCCTTCCGCAGCGACAAGAGCGCCGATACCGCCTCGCTCGACATCGCCGGCGTGGTGCGAACTCCCGACGGCGAGTCGGTGGGCGAACTGCGCCACACCTTGAACCTCAAGCTGGCGAGCGGGGCGATTCGCGGCAAGAACTTGCAGTACGACACAGGCTTCATTCTCGGCCCGGGACGCTACGATCTGCGCGTCGTGGTGCGCGAAAACCAGAGCGGCTTGATCGGCAGCTTCGAGACGCAGCTCGATCTTCCCGACTTGCGCGGCCCGGCGCCGGGCGCCGGGCCGGCGCAGTTGCCGATGAGCTCCGTGCTGGTCGGCAGCCAGATCGCGGCGGTCAAGGGCGGCGCCGATAACCCGCTGGCCTGGAAAGGCAAGCAGGTGGTGCCGAACGTAACTCGCGTCTTCGCCGGCGATCAGCATCTCTACATCTACTACGAGGTTTATGACGCCGGCAGCCGCAAAGCGCCGGCACAGCTACTTTCGAACGTCGAGTTCCTGCGCGACGGCGTGGTTCGCTACCAGAGCGCGGAAGTGAGCCGGCGCGGCGTGAACGATCCCGCCCGGCAGGCGGCCGTCTTCGAACTCGATGTCCCCTTGGCCAAGCTGCCGCCCGGCCTCTACACCTGCCAGGTCAACGTGCTGGACGAGACGGCCAGCCGCTTCAATTTTCCGCGCTTCGCGCTGCTGGTGCGCCCGCCCGGCAAATAAATGAGTTGGGCGGCGGATAAGCAACGCCAGGCTTCGTTCTCGGCCGGCCGGCGGAATTTCGCCGCTCTCCCGCTCGACCTCGGATTCCAGAACTTCGCAGTGGGGACTCGCAGTCTGCCTCGCCGCGCTCGATCCGCTATTCAATGAGCATGCAGTCGCCGTAACTGAGAAAGCGATAGCCGGCGGCGAGCGCATGCCGGTACGCCGCCATGACGAACTGGCGGCCGGCAAACGCGGCCACGAGCATGAGCAGGGTGGAGCGCGGGGCGTGAAAGTTGGTCAGCAGGGCGTCGATCACCTGAAAGCGCTGGCCGGGGTAAAGGAACAGGTCGGTTTCGGCTTCGCCGGCGGCCACGGCGCCGCCATGGGCGCGGGCGCTGGCCTCGAG
>JBOGKX010000117.1:0-19041 GCA_050746125.1 Terriglobales bacterium
ACCGCGCCTCGCGCCAGCGGCGGCGCGGGGCGCGACGCCGCGGCGCCGCACAGCAGCAGCGCCGTCGCGCAAGCCAGCAAGACCGCATGGCGCGGCCGGCGACGGCCTTCGCGGTGCCGCGGCCCGGCGGCGCCACGGCGGGCGCGGCTTGTCCCGTATAATGAAAAAAATCGCGCCTTGCGGCGCGTCCGGCGGCTCCCGCCCATGAATCGCAAACTCAGCCTCATCGTTCTCGTAATCTCGCTTTTAGTGGCGGCGTTCGTAGTGGCGGGCGCCACGCTCAACGGCGGCCGGCGCGGCCAAGACGACCCCTCCACGGTGCCGTACCGCCAGATGGACGTTTACCAAGAGGTGCTGGAGCACATCAACAACGATTATGTGACCACGCCCGACCTCAATACCGTCACCGACGGGGCGCTGCACGGCCTGCTCGAATCGTTGGACCCCGACTCCAGCTACTTGGATCCGGCCGAATACAAGGCTTATGAAGCGGAGCAGCGGACGCCCGAGCGCGGGCACGTGGGCTTGGTCGTCACCAAGCGCTTCGGCTACGCGGCCATCGTGGACGTCACTCCCGGCAGCCCGGCGGCGCGGGCGGGCTTGGGGCGGGGCGACTTTTTGGAGGCGATCGGCGATAAGAGCACGCGCGATCTTTCGCTACAAGCGATTCGCGCCTTGCTCGGCGGAGCGCCGGGCAGCACGGTCGAGGTGAGCGCAGTGCTGTTGCACCGCGTGCAGCCGGAAAAGATCACCCTAACGCGCGCGGAGCTGCCTTCAGCGCCGCCGACGACGCAGCTCTATGACGGCCAGATCGGCGCCATCAAGGTTCCGGACCTGAAGGCCGGGCGAGCGCGCCAGATCGCGGCAGCGATTCGGGAGCTGACGAGCCGCGGCGCCAAGAAATTCGTGCTCGATTTGCGCGATTGCGGCCAGGGCGAATACGGCGAAGCCGAGGCCGTCGCCAATCTCTTCATCAAGCAAGGCACCATCACCTACTTGCAAGGACAGGAATATCCGCGCCAGGTCGTGACCGCCGGGCCCGGCAAAGCGATTACCGACGCGCCGCTGGCCGTGCTCACCAACGTAGGCACCTATGGGCCGGCCGAGATCATCGCCGCCGCCGTGCTGGGCGATCATCGCGGCGACGTGGTGGGCGACCGCACCTATGGCGAGGGCTCGCTGCAAAAACTGCTGCCGCTCGAGGGCGGCGGCGCGGTGCTGCTCTCCGTGGCGCGATATTACGCTCCCAACGGCGGGGCGATCCAGGGGCAGGGCGTGAAGCCGAACGTGCCGCAAGTGCGCTACGCCGGCGCGCCGCCGCAGGACGACATGCCGCTCGAAGGCGTGCCGCCCAGCTCGCAAGACCTGCAACTGCAAAAGGCGCTTGAAGTACTGCGCGGCAAAAGCGCGGCGGCGATCGCGCCGCCGGCCGCGGCCGTGAAGCCCGCCCGCGCCCAAGCGGCGGGCGCCGCCGCGTAAGCGAAAACCCCCGGCCGGGGCGGCGGAAATTCCTTCCGGCTTTGCCACGGCCGGAAAACTTCCGGCCGCTGCTGCGCAGCAACTGCGGCGGGGCCGCCCGTTTTCTGGACGCCGTTCCCGTTGGTCGCGGCTGCGGCCCGGCTTCGACGGCCGGCAACGGAGGCGCGCTCCGCTCAGGGCCTCTCCAAGTTGCCGCGATTGGCCGAAGCTGGCGAAGCCCTTGTTGCGGTGGGCTCTACGAGAACCCCTTGAACCCGCTTTTGCTTGGAACTGGCGAGTCTCAGCGCGCGCTGGACCAAACCTCCTCGCAGCGGCCCACGACGGTGCGTCAGCCCGCGATACGCTCCTTCCGGCGGGCTCGCGCTATCAGACCCAGCATCAGAAGCAGGCCCGTGCCAAAGAGCAGACAAGTGGCGGGCTCTGGCGTAACCGCAGGCGTTTCGTCGAACGTTACGGCGAGGGGGCCGACCTACCCGCCAGCGAAATCTTGGTACGCCTGCTCTCCGAGCGTGACGCTTGCGCTCGGGATCGGCGGGAAGTTCTTGTGCTAGGCGCTCGCAGGGCATCCGGCGCAGCCTTCTAATTCGGGCGTGCAATCTTGCCCCATGTTCGCAACGGATTAACAGGTGATGACGAGAGGGGCCGATCCGGGGATGCTGACCTCAGCGCTGGCGTTGCCACCAATTCCAGAGTAATGGGGGACGATGTACCCGAGTCCGTTTATCGCGGTTCCATTATTTGGAGAGACATCAAAGGTCAGCGAAAAGGTCTGCCGCTGAACTTGTGCGGCCTCACACTGCGCCAGCTCGCTGTCTGGGACGTAGCAATTGCCGGCGGCGGGGCCGCCCGTTTTCTGGACGCCGCTCCCGTTGGTCGCGGCAGCGGCCCGGCTTCGACGGCCGGCGACGGAGGCCCGTTCCGCTCAGGGCCTCTCCAAGTTGCCGCGATAAGAACTGGTTGCCAGCGGCGCGTCCACTGCGAGTCCGGTGCCGTTTAGCCCCGTATAGGGCGAGAGGTTGTAATTGCTTGGTACGGTGGTCGTCGTCGTTCCCGGGGCAGTATCCGTCGTTCCCGCGACTTGGGTGTACTTGTAGGAGAAATTCGAGAAGGTCAGAGTTCCGACACTGCAGCCGCCGGCGCCCGCGCTCATATAGACGCTCAGCGCTCCGGATTGTGGGCACATTGCGATGGGTGTCTGCGCGGCCAAACCCATGGTTGCCAGCGTCGCAAGCAGGAATGCGACGGCCAGGCGCTTCATCATATGCTTTCGTCCTCCTCCGGGCGGTTCACCCCCACAAATTTCCTACGTGGCGCAAGCACGTTAGTGGCCGCGCGCCGGCGCTCGGAAAGGCCTGAATGCGGCGATACCCAGAGTTACTGTGAAGCAACTTTGCATTAGCGGCCGGAAGTTTTCCGGCAGCGCCAATGCGGGAGGCAAAAGACGTTGGCGCTCCTCGATCAAAGACGGTGCGTTGCAGTACGGGAGGACGCGAACCTTTGGTTGAGCTTTTACCCGGGCTTCCCGCAGGATGGTCCGATCCGGGCGGGGCGGATTCGACTTCCTAGGCGCAGGCAAACGTCGGCCCCGCCAGCCTTGCCTAGCCCTCCTAAATTCCGGAGCGGGATTGACGGGATAGGAGATGGGAGCCGCCGAAACTGCACCCGCACGCGGTCGAGATGCAGGTGCCCCGACCAGATACCCTAGTTCCAACGCAGGAATACATCTCGTGGGAGATTGGTGCCGGGCGGAACGGTGGCAGAGATCGCAATCGCGGCGCGGGGGGGACGTCTATGGCCGTTGGCGCCCGCATTACTGACTGTGCAGCAGCTTGGCGGGGGCGATGCGACCGGCGCGGCGCGCCGGCAGGTAGCACGCAAAGAACACGGTTGCGTTGACCAGCGCCAGAGCCACGGCAACGACAGCGAGGGCACTGGTTCCTCCCTGAAGGCCGAGAAAACGAGATCCGGCCCAAAGGGATCCCGTCGCCAGCAGCAGACCCAGCGCCGAACCGGACGCAGCCCACCGGCCCGCGTTTCCTAGAATGAGCGCGCGAATGCGTGCCGGCTGGGCGCCCAAGGCGATTCGCACAGCGAACTCCGGCTCGCGCCGCCTAAGGTTGTATGTCGCCAGGGCATACACGCCGGCAGCGACTAGCACCAGGCCGACCAACGCCACCAGGTCGAGCGTCGCGGCGGCGAATCGCTGCCGCGCAAAGCGCGCGCGCAGCACGTCGGCAAGAGTCGCCATCCGCTGCGGCGGCGCGGCTGCGGCGCGCAGGACACTGCGCAGCTCGGCAGAAACCAGTTGCGGCCGAAACGTGCGCACAACAAGAACGCGGGATGCAAACGGCACGGGAAAACCATCGAACAACGCATAGACCTGCGGCAGGCCGCCCGCGCCTCCGGTCATCACGCTAGGAACTAGGCCGATGACCTTCCGCCAACTCTTCGGGCCGGAACCCGGAGGCGCGAAGCTGATCCATTGCCCGAGCGGAGACCGGAGCCGCCAAAAAGTTCGCGCCGCAACCTGGTCAACGAGCACGCCGCGATCCGCGGGCGATTGCCAACCGCGGCCAGCAATGATTGGCAGGCCGACAGCCTTGGGATACCCTGACGAAACTATGAAACAGTCCGCCATCGCCATCACCGCCGCCCCGCTCTCTTGGCGGTGGCGTAGAGGCAAGATCAAAGCCCCGTCGCGCACGGGGACTTGGCTCGACCAGGCCGCCTCTTCTACCGCCGGCAGCGCCTTGGCTTGCTGCAGCACGCGGGCGAACACTGCCGCGTGCGCGCCGGCCCCGGCCGTGAAGTCGGCCACCAGCACGCGACCGGGCGCGCCGGTCAGCCCGGTCGGCAGGTCTAAAACGCGCCGGAGCGCGCCGGCAGCCATAATTCCGGCCGCCGCGAATCCCATCGCGAGTGCAATCTGGGCGATCACGATCACGTTGCGGGCCGCGACGCCGCTTCGGTCCGGGCGGGCTGCTCTGGGCCTCTCCAGGGCCCTCCGACTCAGCCCGGCGGCCGGGGGCAGCGCGATGGCTAATATCCCGACCAGCATTAGGGCGGCAACATAGGCCGGGGCGACGCTCGGCGTACCCACGGGTAGCCGCACGGGCGAGATCGCCCGCAGCCAATCGAAAAGCGAGAGCGCGAGAAACACCCCGGCGCCGGTGCCGCCGACGCCGAGAATCAACGCCTCCAGCAAAGCCGGGCGCACGAGTGCGAATCGGCCGCCGCCCAGCGCCGCGCGCATCTGGATCTCGCCCTCGCGCGAATTCCAACGCGCGGCCGCGAGCGTGGCAATACTGCCGCAAGCAATCGCCAAAAAGCATAGTGCGACCGCCCATGCAAGCTCCAATACGAGCCGCGCCGAACCGTAGAGATACTCGCGCATCGGCTCGGCGCGAAAGCGAAGGTTGCCGGTCCCCGACGTGCCCTCGGGGCGGAGGGCCGCGATTTCGTGGCGCACCGGCGCTAGGGTCGCGCCCGGGCGCATCCGGCCGACGACGCCATAGCTGGGAACGATGACCTCGGTGCTGCTGATCGCCCGGTATGCATCGGAGATTTTGCCCAGCCAGAATTCGGCGCCGGCGGGAAACTGAAACGTTGCCGGCATGACGCCGATCACTACGTAGCGGCGGTCGTTGAGCAGAATGCTAGCACCCAACACATCCGGGTTCGCGGCGAAACGCTCCCGCCAAAGGGCGTTCGACAAGACCACCGCATCGGGAGCGCCCTCGCTATCGTCCGAAGGCGCGAGTACCCGGCCCAAAGTTGCGGGCTGCCCGAGCGTTGCGAAAAATGTGCCCGAAACCACCGCGCCTGGAACCCGCAATGACGCGCCCCGCCCGACGGTGAACGTGACCTCGGGTCCGTTGACGTATGCCCCCACGGCGACGATCGAGCGGAGAGATTCGAGCTGCGCGTAATCGCGCGGCGCAACGCCTTCGGGGTCTTGGCCAAACCGGTTAGTTTCGCTGAACGCGACCAACGCGCTGCCCTGACGCGCGAATGGCAATGGGGCGATCAGTGCGGGCCCGACGAACGCGAACACGACGGCGTTGATCGAGACTGCCAGCGCGATTACTGCAATGGCGCCGGCCGAGTAAGCGCGCTCTCGCGTCAGAAAACGCCAAACGCAGACCAGGTCGAGCAGCATTGGGGCACCAGCCACAACCCGCCCCGCGCGTAATGCCGTCGCTTGACATACATTTCGGGGGGGGGGGTAATATTTGCTCGGCTGCACACATCGCAGCCTGGAGGTAATCATGGCACATAACACTCAACGCCGGCTTAGCGCTGGTGTATTCGCTGGTTCGGCTATTGCCACCCTGGCGATGGCGCTTCTAGTCGCTTTTTCTCCCGGGAAGGCCTTCGCGTCGCCCAGCACCTGGGCCACAGGAACGTGGAACGCGGGCGAGGCAACCTGCACCTGTCCGACGTATTACGCGGGCTGCAAATGCGTCAACCGGGGCTGACCCATGAAAGGGGGGCCGCGTGCGGGCCCCTCCCTTTGCTCCCACGATGCGCCAGGGCAATCTTGACCGCTGCCTTGGCAGTCTCATCCGTCGCTGCTGTGGCGCTCCCTGCCGGGCGACTGAGGAAGGTAGACTCGGCGCTCCTAAAAGGGGCGCCGCGCGCGGATCAAGTGGTGGCCTTCAGCGGAGGCTTCGTTGTACGGGAGGCGGACTTTCGCCGGCCAGAAACCCAGCAAATCGCGGTGTACGACGCGGCAGGCAACCTCAAGTCTCGTGTCGGCCGATACGGACCCGGACCGTTTGAGTTCGACAGGCTCGTGGGTATCGCGCTGGGCCCAGACCAGGCAATTTGGGCGGTCGATGTTCGCAGCAAGGTCATCCGGTACTCGCTGCAGGGGCGCGGGCTGAGCACAACGCTCATTCAGAATCCGGGCTTCGAACCGAAAGCGATAGCTCTCGTCCCCCGCCGCAGAGTGTTCTATCTGGCGGGCTGTCAGCCGCTGCACTACTATCTCGATCTTGGCTGCTCGCTGCTGCACGAGTACAGCATCGCGGGGCGGGCGTTCCAGCGCTCTTTTCTGCCGACGGCTTCGGTCGCGATACGGGATCACCTGTTCCCGCTCGAAAATTATTTTCTCGCGACTGGGCAGAACGGCGACTTGTATTTTGCCGACGGGCCCGTTTTCGAGTTGGCCCAGCTGAATCCGCGCACGGGCTCGATCAAGCGCTTTCCCATCCGGTCCAATCGAGCGCGGCCACCCGAGGCGATCCTAACCGGGCAGCAGGCCGCTTACTACGAGAGGAAGTATGGTGACGCCTGCCTTATTCAGGCTCTTTTCGCCGCCGGACGCGTCGTGCTCGTGCAGTTGCATGTGCCCGCGGAACATGAAGATCTTCTGGAGGCCTTCCTCGACAGCGGCCGCCAAATAGCTACAGATCTACCCTCACCGGGGCGGCTTGTCGGCACTGACGAGGAAAACTTCCTGTTCGCGCGGAAAGTATCCCAGGGGGTCCGCCTCACCGAGTGGCGGTTGGCGGGCCAATGATGGGACCACGGCGACGAACTTGGTTTTTTGAGCTAGGCACTCTCGCGTTGGTCAGTGCTGCCATGGTGCTTGCCTGGAAAGTCAGGGCTCTTAGGAGCGAAATCTCACGCCTGCCGCCGTCGGTTGACCCTTCCGCCTTGACCGCTTTACTTAACGCCGCGATGCCAAGCGGCGACGGCGCTGAGACCCGCCTGGGCGAGATCAGGTCGCGGTACCTGGTCCTTTACATTTTCACGCTGCAGGACTGCTTCGGGTGCTTGCCAGAGTTAACGGACCTGAACCAACTAGAACTCCGGCCCGACACTCGCGTTTTCGGGTTGCTGGCGTTCGCCAGCTCCGATGAGGCGCAGCAAACCCGCCGGAATTTCGGCCTCAAGTTCCCAGTGCTCCTCGACACGGACGGGCATCTCCTGCGGGCACTGCGGGTGCCGAAGACACCCTGGAAATTGGTGATCCGCTTGTCGGACGAGCGAATTATTTATGAGGATCCGCCGAGCATCGGGCTGAGGGAGCGGGGTGCGTTCCTTGATCGTGTCGAGCAGCTCGCACCCTGATTGCGCGCAGTGAGCTGTACCCCGCAATCCGCGCAAAGATCGCCTCCGCATCGTTGGCGTCGTTCTTGTTGGACTTGACGAATGGTTTGACGAACTGCGGCGCCATCATGCGCACCGTGTGCCCCGCGGCGGCCAGCCGGCGCACCCAATAGTGCTAGTGCGCGCCGCCGCACGCCTGAGCGGCGTCGCAGGCCGCGCTTCATGTCCTAGCGGCACTGCCCCGTGCCGAGAGGCCCTGGGCGGGGTGCAGTTTTGCGCCGCCCTGTCTCCTATCCCGGAGCGGGATTGACCGGAGCACGAGGCCAGCCTAGACTGAGGGCAAGCCTGCTCACGTCGCCGGCGCCATGCCGGAGCATCGAGCCTCATGTCGAAGCGCCTGTTTGTATTCCCTTGCAGCCTCCTCCTCCTACTGGTGTCGGCGCTTAGCCTGTTCGCGCAAGCCCCGGCTGCCAAGGCGGCGCCGAGCCCGACAACGCCGATCTTTCCGCTCAAGGACGTCCACGCCGGCCTGCGCGGGGTGGGCGAGACGGTCTTCTCGGGCGATCATCCGCAGCCGTTCCAGGTTGAAATCCTCGGCGTAATCAACAACTTGGGGCCCAAGCAGGCGGTCATCCTGGCCAAACTGAGCGGCGGGCCGCTGGCGGATACCGGCGTGCTCGAAGGCATGAGCGGCAGCCCGGTCTATATCGATGGCAAGCTGCTGGGCGCGGTGGCGCTGGGCTTCCCCTTCGCGAAAACGGCGATCGCCGGCATTACACCCATCGAGCAGATGATCGCGCAACAACAGCAGGGAGCCGACGAGGCGCGAGCGCAGACCAACGCCTACGCCACGCTGCAACTGACGGCCGCGCACGGCGAACTGGAACTTCTCGATCCCAAGCCGCCGGCGCTGCTGCCGGGCGCGCCGGCTCCGGAGGCGGTCAACTTCGGCGCGGCGACGCTGCCGCAACTGCACACGCCGCTGGTGCTGGCCGGCTTCACGGCGCGGGCCGTGGCGCATTTCATGCCGCAGCTCCAGGCGCTGGGGCTGACGCCGATGCTGGGCGGCATCGCCGGCAGCGCCGCGCCGCGTGAAAGCGACCGGCTGGGCCAGCCGAGCGATCTCAAGCCCGGCGACATGATCAGCGTGCAACTGCTGCGCGGCGACCTGGAGGTGGCGGCGCAGGGCACGGTCACGTACATTCACGGCCGGCACGTTTACGCCTTCGGCCATCGCTTTCTAGGCGCCGGGCAGACGACGCTGCCCTTCACCAAGGCGGACGTGGTGGCGCTGATGCCGGGCTACATGACCTCGTTCAAGATCGCCGTCTCGGGGGAGCGGCTGGGCGTGATCCGCCAGGACCGCTCGCAGGGCGTGTACGGAACGTTCGGCGGCACGGCGCCGATGATCCCGGTGACGATCCGGGTGCACGCCGCCGACGCCCCGCCGCAGATTTACCACTTCGAGATGGTGAACGACAAAATGCTGTCGCCCGTGCTTTTCAACATGGGAGTGTTCGCCACGCTCGACGCCACCGAGCGCAGCATCGGTCCGGCGACGCTGAGCGTGCGCGGCGCCATTCACCTGGCGGGCGCGCCCGACGTGACGATCGGGCAGCTATTCTCGGGCAACGTCAACGGCCCGGCGGCGGCGGCGATGGCGGCGGCGACGCCGCTGGCATTCTTGTACCGCAGCGGCCTCGACACGATCCACGTGCGCGGCATCGACCTGGACGTGACGTCGTCGGATCAGGAGCGGGTGCTGAACCTGGAGCAAGTTTGGAGCGATCGCCGCGAAGTCGAGCCGGGGCAGCGCTTCACGGTAACGGCGATCTTGGAGGCGCCGGACGGCAGCGAGGTGGCGAAGCGGGTGCCGATCCAGTTGCCGGCCAGCCTGCGCGCCGGCGAGCTGCACATCATCGTCGGCGACGGGCAAGCGCTCGACGCGCTGGAGATGCGGGAACTGCAACAGGGCTTCGACGCGCGCCAAGTCGGCCAGTTGGTGCGGGCCATCAATCATTTGCGCCGCAACGACCGGCTCTATCTGCGGGTGACGCAGCCGGAGCTGGCCTATGCGCTGGCGGGCGAGCAGTTCCCCGCCCCGCCGCCCTCGCTGGCGCGGGCGCTGGCGGCCGTGCCCTCGGTCGATAGCGACATCGCCCCGGTTTTTTCCTCCACCCTGTTCGATTACGCCAGCGAAGACCTGCCCTTCGTGGTGAAGGGCGCGAAAGTGATCACGGTGCAGGTCAAGGACAGCGACTAGGAGGGCGCCCGGCCCCTCCTTTGGCCGCCTTTTTCCCCATGAAACGAATTTCCAACGTCGTATTGCTGGCCGCCCTGGCGCTTGGCGCCGCCTTGCCGATCTGGGCGGTCTCGACCGTATTTTGGCGGACGGCCAGCTATCGCTCGTTTTCGCGCGGCTCGCTGACGAGCCTATCCATCAGCCAAGACGGCACGCTCTCGCTGGCGCCGGCGTTGCGCGAGGTCTTCGACAGCGGCCAAGCCTTGATCTGGACGGTGGTGGCCGACGCGCACGGCAACGTGTACGTGGGCACCGGACACCGCGGCCGCATCTATCGCCTCACGCCGCGGATGCTGGCCGGGAGCTCGCCGGCGCAGCCGGCGCAGACGCTCTTTTTCACCGCGCCGGAGCCGGAGATCTTCGCCTTGGCCATCGGCCCCGACGGCGCCCTTTATGCCGGCACGTCGCCGGACGGCAAGGTCTATCGCATCGCGGCGAACGGCTCGAGCACGGTCTATTTCGACCCCAAGACGCCTTACATTTGGTCGCTGCTTTTCCACGGCTCGGATCTTTACGTCGGCACCGGCGACCGGGGCGAGATCTACCGCGTCACGGCCAGCGGCCAGGGCAGCAAGTTCTACGCCACCGACCAACAGCAAGTGATGGCGCTGGCGACCGATACGGAAGGCAATCTGCTGGCCGGAACCGACCCGGATGGATTGGTTTTTCGCATCACGCCGGCCGGCAAGGGGTTCGTGCTCTTCAATTCGCCGCTGCAAGAGATCCATCGCCTGGCGGTAGCGGCCGACGGCTCGATCTATGCCACCGGACAGGGTGAAGCGGCGCATCGCCCTCACACGGTCGAAGCCAACCTAATGACCGAGTTCGGACCGGCGCCGACGCCGACGGTGACGGTCGTCGCCGAGGCCAGCGGCCAGCGGCAAAGCGTAGGCGAGACGCTGGCGCTGCCGCCGGGCGGCGCGGAGCAAGGCGGCGCGCCCAGCCCCGGCGTGCCGCACGCGCCGGTTAACGAGAGCGGCAGCGGTTTAGCGAATCAGGCGGCGGCGATCAGGCCATCCCGGCCACCGCTGGCGCCGCGCGGGGTGAAGAGCGCGCTCTATCGCATATCCCCCGACAATTCGGTGGATACGGTGTGGAGTTCGACGAGCGAAGACGCCGACGACGTGCTGCCGGCGGCCGGCGGGTTGCTGTTTTCAACCGACACCAAGGGCCGTATTTACCGGCTCGACCCCGATCGCCTCACCACCTTGCTGGTGCAGACCAATCAGGAGGAGACCACGCGGCTGTTGCGCGTGGGCGGCTATACGCTGGCCACCACCGGCAATTTCGGCAACCTGTACCGCCTCGACGCGCGGCCGGCGGCGACGGGCACGTACGTCTCGGAAGTGCGCGACGCCCATGCCATCGCGCATTGGGGAGACCTCTCCTGGCGAGCGCAGGCGCCGCGCGGCAGCCAATTGGAGTTTTACACGCGCAGCGGCAACTCCGAGCACCCCGATGGAACCTGGAGCGACTGGTCGCCGGCGATCACGACCTCGGGCTCCCGCATCGCCAGCCCGCCGGCGCGGTTCCTGCAATGGAAGGCCAAGTTCACCGCCTCGGCGGCGGACATAAGCCCGGTGCTCGACGAGGTGACGGTGCCCTACTTGCCCGCCAATCAAGCTCCCGATATCAGCGGCGTCGAGGCGAGGACGGCGCTCGATGGAGATTCCGGCTACGAGCCGGGACCGGTCACCTACATCAGCGGCCCGCACGGGCTCGAGCCGGCGCCCGGAGCCGAGATTGGCGGCAACCGCAAGCCGGGCATCGCGCTGAGCTGGAACGCGCAGGATCCCGACCACGACGCGCTGACGTACGACGTTTACTTCCAAGCGGAAGGCGAGAACGGCTGGACGCTGCTCAAGCACGGCCTGCGCACGGAGCATCTCGAGGTCGATGGCAGGCTGCTGCCGGACGGCACCTATAAATTCAAGATCGTCGCCAGCGATGCCGACGCCAACCCGCCGGCGCTGGCCAAGACAGCGGAGATTGTCAGCGCCCCGGCCACGCTCGACACCACGCCGCCGGCCATCACCGTGGCGGCGGCGGCGCCGGCGGGGGCGGACGGGGCGGTGGCGCATTTCAACGCCCAGGACGCGACTTCGGCTCTGACCCGAGCCGAGTATTCGATCGACGCCGGCCCATGGCACATGCTGCTATCCGACGACGGCATCATCGACGCGCCGGCCGAAGCGTTTACGATTCACGCCACGGGTCTGAAGCCGGGGCAGCATCTCTTGATGCTGCGGGTCTGGGATACGGCCGGCAACCGCGGCTCGGCGCAGGCGCTGGTCACGGTTCGATAGGCGGCGCGGGGTTGCGGTACACTGGGGTTCCATTGCATCCCCCAGGAGACGTTTTATGCGCCCTCGTCTTCGCTTCGTCCCCTGCGTTTGCGTCGCCGCCCTCTGCGCCTGCACGGCGCTGGCCGCGGCCCAAGCGCCTGCCCACCATGTCTCGCTGCGTTCCAGCCTTGATCGCCAGCTGAGCGGCGTCGAGCGCGAGTTCGTGTCCTTGGCGGAAGCCATGCCGGCCGACCAATACGCCTTCGCGCCCACGCAGGGGCAATTCAAGGGCGTGCGCACCTTCGCGCAGGAGATCAAACACGCCGCCGCGGTGAATTACCTCATCTTTTCCGCCATGCTCGGCCAGGCGCCACCGGCGGGCGGCGAGAACGGTTCCGCCGACGTGACGAGCAAAGAACAGATCGTGCGCTATCTGCGCGACTCTTTCGCGCTCGGCCACAAGGCCATTGCCCGGATCACGCTCGCCAATGCCGGCGCGATCATCAAGGGACCCTTTGGCCCGGATACGCGCCCGGGGCTGGTGGCGATGGCGGTGGGCCACAACTTCGACCACTACGGACAGTGCGTCGAGTATTTGCGCGATAACGGCATCGTGCCGCCCGCCAGCCGCTAAACAGGGACCACCCCTGGCGTCATGCGCGCCGCGCTGATCCAACTCGATCCCGCCTTCGGCCGCGTCGAGCACAACATTGCTCGCGCGGCGCAGTTGGTGGCCGGCCTCGAGGCCGATCTGTTCGTGCTGCCCGAGCTGTTTCCGAGCGGCTATACCTTTGCCAGCCGCGACGAAGTCGAGCGCCTGGCGGAGCCGGCCGGCGGCGGCGCAACCTTCGCGGCGCTGGCGGAGCAGGCGCGGCGCAAGCGCGCTTGGATCTGCTACGGATTCGCCGAGCGCAGCGGCGGGCGCTTTTACAACGCCGCCAATATGTTGGGACCGGACGGGCTGCTCGGCACCTATCGCAAGATGCACCTCTTCGGCCGCGAGACGTTGTTTTTCGCGGCGGGCGAGGCGGCGGCGCCGGTCTTCGATTTGCCGATCGGGCGGGTGGGCGTGATGATTTGCTTCGATTGGTACTTCCCCGAGGTGGCCCGCTCGCTAGCCCTGCGCGGGGCGCAGGTGATCGCCCATCCCTCCAACCTGGTCCTGCCGCATTGTCCGGAGGCGATGATTACGCGCTCGCTGGAAAATCGCGTCTTCAGCCTGACCTGCGACCGGGTCGGTCACGAGCGCAACGGCGAGGCCGAGCATCGCTTCATCGGCATGAGCCAGGCGGTGAGCCCGCGCGGCGAGCTGCTGGCGCGGCTGAGCAACGAAGGGGAGGAAACGGCGACGGTCGAGTTCGACCCGGCCCAGGCCGACGACAAGCGCGTCACCGAGTACAACGACCTCTTCGCCGACCGCCATCCGGCGCTCTACGCCTCCTGACGCGGCGCCGGGGGCGGCACGCGCCGGCTCGGCTCAAGGTTGGGGCGGGCGGCGGGCGGTATGGAGGACGGCGATGCCGCCGGTCAGGCGGCGAAAGCGCACGGCGGCGAAGCCGGCCTGCTCGATCCAGTTGGCCAACTCGACGGGCGCGGGAAAGCGCGCCACGGAGCTGGGCAAATAGCGGTAGGGCTCGCCGCTGCCGGCGATCCAGCCGCCCAGCCGCGGCAAGACGCGACGGAAGTACCAGCCGTAAAGGGGGCCGACCAGCGGCAGAGTGGGCTGCGAAAACTCCAGGATAGCCAGCACGCCGCCGGGCTTGAGCAGGCGGTGGAATTCGGCCAGCGCGCCGCGATAGTCGGCGAGGTTGCGAAAGCCGAAGGCGGTGGTGACGGCGTCGGCGAAGCCCCCCGCCAGCGGCAAGCGCAAGGCGTCGGCCTCGATCCAGACCACGCCGGCAGCGGCGTGCGGCGGGCGGCGGGCGGCCTTGGCGCGGGCCAGCAGCAGCATGCGATGGGTGAAGTCGCTGGCAAAGATCTGCCAGCGGCGCCGCCGCGCCGCCAGCGCCTGCGCAAGATCGCCGGTGCCGCAACAGAGGTCGAGCAGGCGGCGAGCGCGCGGCGCGGGACGATCCGCTTCGATCGCGCCCTCGAGCAGGCGCTCGACGGCGCGCGCGGCGCGCCAGCGCCAATAGCGGTCCACGGAGAGCGAGAGCAGATGGTTGGCGCGATCATAGCGCGGCGCAATGCGATCGAAGAGCGCGCGCACGTAATGCGGCGCTTCGTCGGCGGCGACCCCGGCGGGGCGCGTGCCGGGCGCGGGCGGGTTTACGGGAGGGCTGGGCATCGGCGCGGGCTACGGCATCGGCGTGGCGGCGGCGCGCTGGGGGCGCGATCGCACCGAACCGCATGAATGTTTTAGTTTAGGGCAGGCCAGCGCTCAAATCCCGGCGAAGGCGGGGCGGTCGTGGTAGCGCTCGGTGCGCGGTAAGCGCTGGGCGGCGCCGAGCGCGAAAAAGACGGCGGTGGTGGCGAGAAAGACCGTCAGACGGCTCAGATCGAGGGCGGCGGCGGCCAAATGCAACTGGTGGCCCAGCCGCCACATCGCCCAGCCCGCCAGTTGCGCCGGCACGACGGTCCAAACGGCGACGTAAAACCAGGCGCGCTCGACGCCCTCGCCGCGGGTGGAGCGGCGGGCGCGCGGCGTCCCATCGAACAGCGTGACGAGCACGATCACCGCCGCAAAGACGTAGTACCAACGGTCGTAGAGGGCGGCCATGGGCCACTCGCCGCTGGCCACGGCCGCGACCAGCGCGATCAGATTCAAGGCGAAGGGCACCAGCAAGTCGATCCAGGCGGCGGTGTAGCACACCACGCGAAAGGGCAGATTGGCCTGCTCGACGCCGTAATAGACGACATAGGGGCGCGACTCGGCGCCGGGCAGGCGACCGCGCTCGCCACGCCAGGCGCAGACGGCGACCACCACCGCCAGCCAGATCGCATGCCAGCGATTGGGGCCGTGCAGGTACAGGCGATAGGTGAGCGAGCCGGGCAACACAAAGAAAACCCAAATCCAGAGGGGAATGTGCAGAACCCGGTAATAGCGCTTGTTGCGCTCGCGGGCGACGGCGCGTTTCATGGCTCTTCGATGGCGCGCAGCAGCTTTTCCTTCCACCGCTCCCAAGGACGAGCCGGCGGGCGATGGTGGGAGCGTACGCGGTGGGCGTAGTAGGCGGCGCCGACCGCAAAGGCGTGTTCCGGCTCGGCGAACTCGGGCGGCATGCCGTCGATCAGCGCCGGCGTCGCGGAGCGAACCGGAAGTTGCAGCGTCTCCTCGAGCAGGTCGGCGAAGCCGGCGAGGCGGCTGCCGCCGCCGGTGAGGAAGACGCCGGCGCCCAGGGCGCGCAGCAGGCCGGCGCGGGCCAGTTCGTCGCGCACCAGTTGCGCCAGCTCGCGCGCCCGCGACTCCAGGCATTCGCAGAGGCGGCGGCGCGGCAGGGTGCGGGCGGGGCGGTCGCCGATGCTCGGCACCTCGACGGCCGTGCCGTCGTTGATCCGGTCGGCGCGGGCGGCGCCGAAGAAGCGCTTGAGCTTTTCGGCGTCGCCGCGGGGAGTGTTGAAGGCGATGGCGATGTCGTTGGTGAAGTGATCGCCGCCGACGGGAATGGTGGCGGCATGGCGGGCCGCGCCCTGCAGGAACGCCATCAGGCTGGTGCAGCCGGCGCCGAGGTCCACGACGGCGGCGCCCAAGTCGCGGTCCTCGGCGCGCAATAGCACTTCAGCCACGGCCAGCGGGGCGAAGACCAGCTCCTCGACTTCGAGGCCGGCGCGATTGGCGGCCAGGACCAGGTTTTGCTTGATGGCGGCGGCGACGGTGATCACGAAGACGCGCGCCTCCAGGCGGCCGGCCAGCATGCCGACCGGATCGCGCACGCCGCCATGGCCGTCCAGCACGAACTCCTGCGGCAGCACGTGCAGGATTTCGCGATCTTCCGGCAGATCGAGGTTGCGGGCGATCTCGATGGCGCGGCGGGCATCGTCGCGGGTGATTTCGCGGCTGCGGGAGGTGAGGGCGACGCCGGCCTGGCTGGCCAGCCCCATCACGTGAGCGCCGGTGAGGCTGAGAAAAGCCCGCTCGACGTGCAGCCCGGCGGCGCGCTCGGCGGCCTCGGCGGCCAGGCGCACCGCCTCGGCGGCGAATTCGAGGTTGATCACCTGCCCTTTGCGCATGCCTCGCGACTCGCATTGCCCGCGGCCGGCATAACGCAGCAAGCCGTCTCGTTCCTCGCACACGAGGGCGGTGGTTTTCGCGGAGCCAAGGTCGAGGATGGCGATAGGGGGAGCGGTGGGCATGGTACCAACGAGCGCTGCGGCGCGAGCGGGTTATCGGCGGCGCGGGCGCGCTTTGCCGCGGCGCCGGGCCGCCGCCCGCTTGGGCGCGGCGGCGGGAGAAGCGGCCGACGGCACCGAGTCGAGGATGGCCTGCCCGTCGTAGCGCAGATCCACCGAGCGCAGGCGGGGGAAATTCCGCCGCCACTCGCCGATGTGCGCTAAATACAATTTATACCGCGCCAAGTATTCGCCATCGCCGAGATGCAACAAAATCGCCGCGCCCGGCCCGCCGGCCACCACCGCGGCCAGGTCGTCGGGGTCGCCGAGATGGACCTCGGAGATGGGCGCGGCGGAGATGCCGCCGGCGGCCAGCGCCCGCTCGAAATCCAAAAAGCGCCCGACCTGGGCGCGCCGCGCCTCGGCGCCGGAGCCGGCGCCGCCGGGCGTGCCAGCCAAGCCGGCGAGGACGGGAAAATCGTAGTGGGCGCGGGGGGGCCGCTCGAGCAAGACGCCGTCGGCGTCCACCAAATCCAGGCGGCTGCCGGCGCGGGCGAAGGCCACCGGCACGCGTTCCTCGATTTCGACGCGCAGACGGTTCGGCCAAAGGCGCAGCACCGAGGCGCGCCGCACCCAGGGTATTTGCAGCAGCATGTCGGCGCGCTCCTGCAAGGGAATGAAGTAGATGTTGCGTCCGAAGTCGGCGGCGAAGACTTGATCGACGCGGGCCGCGGCCACGTGGCGGGCGCCGGCGACGGCGATGCCAGCCGAGCCGTTCAAGGTGAAGGCGGGATCGGTGGCGAGGAAGCGGTAAGCGAAGAAGATTACGAGCAGCACGGCCAGCAAGGGCCAGCTGGAGCGCGCCAGGCGCGCGGCGCGCAGCGCCAGGGCGGCGGCCAAGCCGCGGCGCACGCGAGCGCGACGGGCGGGGCGGCGGTACTCGCGATCCGCCTCCGGCGGCAGTTCGTCGTCGCCGGTGGCGGGGCGCGGGGCGTCCTCTGGCGCCCAGCGCGCGGCCTCGCCGTCGCGGGGCGGGCCGGTCGGCTTGCGGGAGCGGGTCTCAGGCATGGGGAGCCGGCACGCCGCGCGCCGTTGCGCGCGCCACCAACGCGCGCAGGATCTTGTCGCCGAGGGTGGAGACGTTGCCGGCGCCTTGGGTCAAGATCAGGTCGCCCGGTTCGGCGGCGGCGACCACGCGCTCGACCGCCGCGTCGGCACCGGCGACGTATTCGGCCTTGACGCCGGCGGCAACGAGATCGGCGACCAGTCCCGGCGTGGTGACGCCGGGTATGGGCGCCTCGCTGGCCGCATAGATATCGAGCAGGAATGCGCGGTCCACGGCGGCCAGCGCGGCGACGAACTCGCGATGCAGCTTCTGCGTGCGCGTATAACGATGCGGCTGGAACAGCATCAGCACGCGGCGGTAGCGGCACTGCCGCGCCGCCGCCAGCGTGGCCGCGATCTCGGTGGGGTGGTGGCCGTAATCGTCGATCACGGCCACGCCATCCACCTCGCCCTTGCGCTGAAAGCGGCGATCCACGCCGCGAAACCGCGCCAGCCCCTCGCGCAGCCGCTCGATATCGCAGCCCAGCAGGAGTCCGGCGCCGATGGCGGCGGCGGCATTAAGCACGTTGTGGCGGCCGGGCACGGCCAGGGTAAACTCGCCCAGCTCCCCGCTAAAGGGGCGCGCGTGCATCGCCGCCAGCATGTGCTCGGCGCGGGCGCCGGCGACGAGACGGAAGCGCGCCGCGAAGGGCGCCAGCTCGATGCCGGAAATCGCCAGGTCGCAGTCGGAGTCGGGCCTTTCGCACACGCCATAGGTCAGCACCCGGCGCTGGATGGCCGGGGCGATGGCGCGGGCGTTTTCGTCGTCGTTGCACAACAACACCGCGCCGTAAAACGGCACGCGCTCGGCGAAGGCCACGAAGGCGCGGCGGATGTCGTCGAGGTCGCTATAGCAGTCGAGATGCTCGCGATCGATATTGGTGATCACGGCGACGATGGGCGACAACTGCAAGAACGACCGGTCGCTCTCGTCCGCCTCGGCAACCAGGTATTCCGAGGTGCCCAGCCGGGCATTGGAGCCGATCGAATCCAGCCGTCCGCCCACCACCACGGTGGGATCGAGGCCGGCGGCCCCCAGCACGGTGGCGATCATGGAGGTGGTCGTGGTCTTGCCGTGCATGCCGCCGACGGCGATGCCGAATTTCAAGCGCATCAGCTCGGCCAGCATGGCGGCGCGGGGAATGACCGGGATCTGCCGCTCGCGGGCGGCGCGCGTTTCCGGATTGTCGGCCGCCACCGCGCTCGACACCACCACCACCTCGGCGCCGGCGATGTTCTCGGCGGCGTGGCCGATGAAGATCTTCGCTCCCAGCCCAGCCAGCCGCTCGGTGACGGCGGAGTCGCGCAGGTCGGAGCCGGAGACCGGCCAGCCCAAGGTCAGCAGCACTTCGGCAATGCCGCTCATGCCGATGCCGCCGATGCCGACGAAGTGGACGCGCCGGGAGTGAGAAAAGGTGATGAGCGTGCTCATGGCCGGGAATGCTCCACGGCAGCCTGGGGGGCACCCGCGGCGGCATAGAGCAGATCGGCGAGAGCGGCGGCGGCGGCGGGCCGCGCCCAGGCACGCGCCGCGGCTTCCATGGC
>JBOGKX010000118.1:0-29419 GCA_050746125.1 Terriglobales bacterium
AAAGCGCCCGTCCTCGTGCCGCAGCAGGTTCTCCAGCAGGATCTTCATCGCGAACGGCAGCCGCGACACCGGCCCCACGCCCTGCTTCTCCAGCGCATCCAGCCGGTAAACATCCGGCCCGTCCCCGCCCAACGCCGCCCGCGCCCCAAAGCTGTTCATCGCCATGCCTCCACTACAGCCATTTTAGCGTGGGGACGGAGGCGGCGCCGGGCGCGCCACCCGGGGATGCATTGACCTCAGCTCGCGACGATCGCCGCAAGGTCGTCCGCCCCGAACCGGCGGCCAAGTTATTGACAGTCCGATTCAGCCGCCTCCCCAGTGGGCACGGCATCGGCGCCTGGCTGACGATGTCGTCTCCCGACGAACGCTTTACCGCCGGCGCTGATTGTGCCGCGGTTCATACTCTTGCAACCTCGACGGCGTGGTACTGCTCGCGCCGCTTCTCCGCGATTTCTTTATAGGACCCCGGCGAGCCTCCGCAAAATAGCTGATATATGCCGGGCAATCCTCACTAAAATGATATTTCCTTCTTGAGTGTGGTGGGGCGTTTCAGATATTCTCAGTTGCAAGCCGTTTTGCCATTGACGTGGGAGTCGAATTTAATGGTTGTAGTGCCGGATTCGTCGTGTGAGTCAGAGGCCGGATGTGTAGCTGACGCCCCAGCGGATTCGACGGCTTGGTGGGTGGCGTATACCAAGCCTCGTCACGAGGAAAGAGTGCGGCAGTATTGGGACCGGTGTAGCTTGGAAACCTACTTGCCCCGATACCAGAGTTGGCGGGTTTGGAGCGATCGACGGGTGGTGATTCAACTGCCTCTATTTCCGCGCTACGTTTTCGTGCGCCTCGCTCGACCGCAATCCGGTTGCGCTGTGCAGGCGCCGGGCTTTTTAGGTTTTGTTCGCAACGCAATGGGCCCGGTTGAAGTCCATCCCCACGAACTGTACGCGATTCGTGACTTGCTGGCGAGCGGCTTGCAGTGGGATCCGCTGCCGAACGTCGAGGTGGGAGACGAGGTCGAAATTACGAATGGGGCGCTGCGCGGCTGCCGCGGGAAGCTGCTGCGCAAGGACAGATGTGAAATTGCGCTCGTCGTGGGGGCCATCAATGGCGGCGTGCGCATCAAGGTGCCCGATCCGTCATGGCTGGCTCCGGTGTTGCCTACGGGCTGTGCGCGCCGCCACGCTCCGGCTTGAGCTCTTTTGCGGCCGTGCTACCGCAGCGCGCTCTGACGGCGCCGGTTTTGTTATTGCGTGCCGTTTTACGAGTGGGCTATGCTTGTGGCTACTCTGGAAGGGGCTAAACGCCGTTTCGGCGTAGTGGTAGTCACCGCCATGTGACTCGTGGGACGGAGGTGTGCCATCGCTGCTCGCACCCGCAACCGGCAGGGGACAGATGTTGACTTGCCCCCCACGCCGATGGATTGGGGCCTTCGATTGCGGTTGGGAATCAAGCGTGCGCTGGATGTGACGGTGGCAGGCTTGGGGCTGCTTGCGCTGCTGCCGCTGTTTGCGCTACTGGCGCTGGTGGTGCGCTGCAGTTCGGAGGGGCCAATTTTCTATCGCTGGGAAGTGGTGGGCCAGGGCGGAGCACCTTTTCGCGGCTACAAGTTTCGGACTATGTTCAAAAATGCCGACGCGCTGAAGGCTCAGCTCTGGGCTCGCAATGAGATGATGGGGCCGGTGTTCAAGATGGCCAATGATCCGCGCATAACGCCGGCTGGGCGCTGGATGAGGCGGCTCAGCCTGGACGAGCTGCCACAATTGTGGAGCGTTTTTACCGGCCGGATGAGCCTGGTGGGACCTCGGCCGCCGCTGCAAAGCGAGTACGAGCATTTCAGTCCGCAGCAGCGGGCGAAGCTTCAGGTGCGGCCGGGGCTCACGTGCCTGTGGCAGGTGCGAGGACGCAATCGCATCCGCGATTTGGATGAATGGGTGCGACTGGATCTGGAATACATCCGCAATTGGAGTCTGCGCTTGGATTTCCGCATCCTGCTGGCTACGATACCGATCGTGATACTGGGGCAGGGCCGCTGATGGGTGCGCGCGTATTGGTGACGGGTGGGCTGGGGTTCATTGGGTCGCACTTGACTGACGCGCTATTGGCCGAAGGCCGCGAGGTGGTAGTGCTCGACAGCCTGGAGGCGCGCGTGCACGGCGACAACCCCCAACCCAGGTTGCCCAGCGGTGTCAGGTGGGTCCGCGGCGATGTGCGGGATCCGGCGGCATGGCGGCTGGCACTGGAGGGCGTGGGACTGGTATTTCACCAGGCGGCTTATCAGGATTACATGCCCGACTACAGCCGTTTTTTCGAGGTTAATGTGGCAGGCACGGCGCGGCTCTATGAGTTGCTGGCGGCGGGTGCGGGTGCGGTGGAGCGGGTGGTGGTCGCCTCCTCCCAGTCAGTTTACGGCGAGGGTCAGTACAACTGTGACCGCCACGGACGGCAGTTGCCGCTAGCGCGGTCCGCCACGCAGCTGCAGCGCGGGGAATGGGAAGTTCACTGTCCCATCTGTGGCGCGGTCATGCGTCCCCGCCCCTTGGAGGAAGACTTCCCTAATCCCTGCAATGCCTATGCGCTGTCGAAGTTGGGTCAAGAAATGGCCGCCTTGCGGCTCGGCCGCCAGATCGGCGTGCCCACCGTGGCGTTGCGCTACTCCATCACGCAAGGTTCGCGTCAGTCGCCGCACAACGCCTACTCCGGCGTCTGCCGCATTTTCACCCAGCGCCTGTTGGCGGGCCTGGCCCCGGTCGTTTATGAGGATGGGCTGCAGCGCCGCGATTATGTGGACGTTGGCGACGTGGTGGAGGCCAACCTGCAAGCCGCGCGAGATGAACGCATGAACTGGGGCGCGTACAACGTCGGCAGCGGCCGCGCCACCACCGTGCTCGATTACGCGCATGCCCTGGGCCGCACCCTCGGCATCGAACGCACCCCGGTGCTGGCCGGGCAGTATCGTGTGGGCGACAATCGCCACTCCGTGTCCAGTATCGAGCGGCTCACCGCCTTGGGGTGGTCGCCCCGCCGCAGTCTGGATTCCACCATGGCCGCATATGTTGCCTGGTATCGCGCCGGCGGGTTTCAGGAAAACAGCAATGCCGCCTTGTCGGCAATGCAAGCCGCGGGCGTGGTCCGCCAAGCGGCCCCGGCGCCACCGCCCGTTGCCCGACCATGAACCCCACACAATACTTCGAGCAACTCGCGGCGGCGCAATCGCGCCTGCCGATTGCCGACATCGAGCGGCTGGCCGGACTCTTGCGCCAGGCGCAGATGGCGGGTCGGACGGTGTTTACCTTCGGCAACGGCGGCAGCGCGGCACTCGCGGCCCACATGGTCTGCGATTTGGCCAAGGGCACCGCCCAGGCGGGCGGACCGCGGCTGCGGATGCGCTCGCTGGTCGGCAACATCCCGCTGCTCACCGCATGGGCGAACGATACCGAGTACGCGGCGATTTTCGCCGAGCAACTCGCCAACGAAGGCCAACTTGGCGATATGGTGCTCGCCATCAGTTGCTCCGGCAACTCCCCCAACGTGTTGCGCGGACTGGAACGCGCCCGCGAGCTCGGCATGACCACGGCTGCGCTGGGTGGCTATGCCGGCGGTCGCATGCGCGCGCTGTGTGACTGTTGCGTGGTCGTGCCCAGCGACCACATGCAAATCATCGAAGATATGCACCATGCCATCGGCCACGCCCTCTATCTGGCGCTGGCGAGCGCCGATGTCCGGCGTAACGCCGCCGCGGCGGGGCTGGGGGCGCGGTGAGCGGCCCGCGCCTGCGCTGGATGCTGCTGGCGCTGGACTGGCTGGCGCTGCTGGCCAGCTTCGTGCTGGCCTACCTGCTGCGCTTCCACAACCTGCCGCACGCCTGGGAGCGCCACCTGCCCATCTATCTGTGGCCGCTGGCGGTTGCGGCGGTGGCTTGGGCCCTGCTGTACCCCCTGCTCGGACTGGATGGGTTTCGTGACGGCTGGCACGTGGCCGCGGCCGTCAGCCGGTTATCCACCGCGGTGCCGATCGCCATCGGCTTGGCCGCCGCCACCCTGTACTTCGAGCGCATTTATATCTCGCGCCTCTGGCTCTCCCTGTTCGCGCTGCAATTCGGCCTTGGGGTCCTGCTTGTACGCGTGGTGGTGGTGACCTGGCTGCGCTCGCGCCACCGCAGCGGCACCATCGAATCGGTTCTGCTGGTCGGCGAACCCGCGCTGCTTACCGCGCTGGAACGCAAGCTGGAGCAGCATCCGGAAATGCTCATGCGGGTGGCCGGCAAGCTGCTGCCTGCCTTCGAAACCGAGCCCGGCGACGGCGACGTCAGCTCGCTCGATGTCTTGGACTGGATCCGCACGCAGCGCATCCGCCATCTTATCGTGGCGCTCAGCCAATCGCCGGGTCGCGAGTTTCAGGAGCTGCTGGATCGCTGTCGCGCACTGGGCGTGCGCGTGTTCATGCTGCCGCAGCCGTACGAGCTTTATACCCGGCGCCTGCGCTTGGTGGACCTGGGCGGAGTGCCACTGCTGTCCACCGAGGACATGTCTGCTCCGGCTTGGCAACGGCGTTGGAAGCGCGTGCTGGATTTTGTCGTGCTGGCGTTGATTTCGCCCCTGGTCATTCCGCTGTTGCTGGGCTGTGTGGTGGCGCTCCTGCTCGCGGGTGTGCGCAAGCCATTGCGCCGTGAGTCCCGCTGCGGACGTCATGGCGTCATTTTTGGCATGTGGCTGCTGGCTCTGGTTCCGTCGCACTCGCGCCTGGAGGCCTGGATGCACCGTTACAGCCTGCGCGATTTGCCCCAGTTATGGAACGTTCTGCGCGGCAGTATGACCCTGGTCGGCCCTCGACCGGAAGGACCGGAACAGGTGCGCGGCTACACCGAATGGCAGCGCCGCCGCCTGGAGCTGTCTCCCGGCGTTACCGGCCTTGCCCAGGTGCATCACCTCCGTGATGAAACCAGCGTGGAGGCGAAGACTCATTTCGATCTTCAGTATCTGATACATTGGACCCCCCTGCTCGACATCAGCTTGCTGCTGCAAACCGTCACCACGCTCGCCGGCCGCTACCGCAGGCGCGCCGCTGCCGTGGCCGCGCGTGACGCCATCATCCCGGAGCCGCTTTCTGTTAATCGTCCGTAGTCCGGTGCGCATCAGCTTTGGCGGTGGCGGCACCGATATGCCCGGCTATTATCGCGCCTACGCTGGCGCGGTGCTCAGCGCTGCTATCAACAAGTATTTTTATACCGTGGTCAGCCGCCGCGCGGACGATCAGGTGCAGATTATTTCCTCCGACTTCCGCCTCATCGAGACCTGGGAGAACCTCGACGATCTGCCCGAAGTCAGCCATCCACTCGCGCTCCCGATCGCGGTGATGCGCCAGGCGGGCAAGATCAGCGGCGCCAACTTCTTCCTGGCCTCCGAGATTCCGCCCGGTACCGGGCTGGGTTCGTCCGGCAGCGTATGCGTCAACCTGGTAAAGGCCACCCGTTTGCTGCAGGGCCTCTCGGCCGACCGCGGGCAACTGGCTGAAACCGCCTATTACATTGCCCGCGAGCGCTTGCGCAAGCCTGTGGGCAAGCAGGACGAGTATGCCGCCGCGTTTGGCGGCCTCAACTTCATCCGCTTCGAGCGCGATGACAGTGTGGCCGTGACCCCCGTCGATCTGCCGGCTCCCGCGCTGCGCGAGCTGCAGGGCAGCCTCTTGCTGTTTTTCACGGGTGTGAGCCATGATTCCTGGAAGATACTGAAGCAGCAGGAACAAGTCAGCGGCGACGGACTGCAGGCGTTGCATGATATCCGCCAGCTTGCCGACGCCATGTACCAGGCGCTGCTGCAGGCCGACTTTCGCCGCTTCGGCGAGCTGCTGGACTTGAGTTGGCAGCGCAAGCGCGCGCTGTCGTCCCAGATCTCCACCCCCGACATCGACAGCTATTACGCTGCTGCCCGCGCCGCCGGCGCAGGAGGGGGGAAAATCACCGGCGCTGGCGGCGGTGGCTATCTCCTGTTGTACGCCCAACCCAGCGCGCAACCGGCGGTGCGCGCCGCCTTGCGCGCCGAGGGGCTGCGCGAAATGCCCTTTGCGTTCGACTTTCACGGCACCCGCGTTATTGCCAATGACCCGTTTCTGGATAGTGACCGGCGCAGTGGCCTGCGCTGGCGCTTGGAGTTGGCCGCGGGATGACCGTCGCGCGCAAGGCGGTGTTGCTTGCGGCCGGCTTGGGAACCCGCCTCGGCCCGTTGGCGGCCCATACCCCCAAATGCTTGCTCCCGGTGGCCGGCGAGCCTTTGCTCGGTCACTGGTTGAAGCGGTTGCGCGGTGCCGGTGTGGAGGAGGTGTTGGTCAACACCCATGCCCACGCCGACCAGGTACAAGCCTATTTGCGCGGCTGGCGCCAGCCCAGCGTGCGTTGCGCCTACGAGCCGGTGCTGCTGGGGAGCGCCGGCACTCTCGCCGCGCACCGGGGGTGGCTTGACGCGGCCGATGCGTTTTGGGTGCTGTACGCTGACGTGCTCTGCGCCCCCGACCTCGAGGCCATGGCCGCCGGGGCGCCGCCGCTGGCCCTCGCGAGCCTGGGCCTGTTCACCACCGACGAACCCGAACGTTGCGGCATTGCCACCCTGGACGGCCAAGGCTGGATCACCGCCTTCGAGGAGAAGCCGCGCCAGCCGCGCAGCCGCCTTGCCTTTGCCGGCGTGCTGCTAGGCCGGCGCGCGCTGCTGGAGGAGCTGCCGCGGCATACACCCGCTGACATCGGCCTGGACTTGCTCCCCCGCCTGGTGGGTCGCATGACAGGCTATCGCCTGCCGGGAATGGTGTTGGACATCGGCGCACCGGAGCGCTATGCCCTGGCGCAGCAGGTTTGGTCGTCCAAGGCGGCCAATCCGGACTTGGCGCGCCCGGGTGAGTAGGTTACACTGCTTGCGAGCCCATCGGGCACCGCTGACCGAGCGCGGCCGCGGGCACCTCACCATCATGATGTGCGTCATTTTGCCGGAAACTGGCGAGGCCCATCCGGCGGGCTTGCCGTCCGCGACCGACGCCGCCGGAGAGGACCGCGCATGCGCGCCGAGGCAGTAACCATTCCGGCGGATGGGGCCGGCGATCCCATCGGGCCGGGCCGGGCCAAGTTCGTCCAGCTGCTTCAGCGCCATGCCCCCGGTTGGGGTGTCGATCACCGCCAACGCGTACTGATCGTGGGCGGCTGCCCGGAGGATGCGGCGGTGCTGCGCCACATCGGCTGGCGCCACATCATCAATTCCAATCATGCCACCGACCTCGGCCGCCTCACAGCGCGTGGCCGCGGCGTCTGGGTGGCCCTCGACGCGGAGCATCTCGCTCTGGCCGACAACAGCGTGGACGTGGTGTTTACCTACGACGTGCTCCACCATTGCCGCTCTCCCCATCGCGCGCTGAATGAAATGGTGCGCGTCGCCCGCGAGCGCGTGATTTTTCACGAGCCCAACGACTCCGCGTGCATGCGGCTGTTGGAGCGGCTGGGCTTGTCGGCGGTGTATGAGTTGCCGGCGGTGTTCGATAACGGCTGCCGCTGCGGCGGCGTCAATAATTCTCCGGTCCCCAATTTCGTCTATCGCTGGACCGGGCGCGAGGTGCAGAAGACCACCGCCGCCATGCTCGCCGAGCATCCGGTGCGCGTCCACGCCCTGCCCTACTGGTCCTTCCGTGCGAGCCGCGAGGAGCTGGGCGCGCGCCGCGATACCCACTTGGCTTGGCTGGTCCGGCGCGCCGGCAATCTGCTGCCCTGGGGCCTGCGGCTGCTGGAGCCCCTGCTCAACGCCGTCGCGCCGGCTCAGGGCAATAAGTTCCTGTGTTGCATTGAAAAGACCGCCCGTATTCATCCGTGGCTCTGCGAATTGGGAGGGCATATCACCACCCGGGCCGATTACCGGCGCAAGCATGCGGGGCGCACGCCCCGCGCGGGCGCGCTGGCCATGTCCGCCCGCGGCTGCCCGCGGATCATAGAAGGGAAGTGACGCATGGCCTACAGTAGCGAACCCATCGGCCCCGCCGCCATCAGTAACGTGGCGCCCGTGCTCTGGACCCAGGACGAAACCGCCGACGTCGGCGACGGAGGCCTGCCGCTCCGGTTCTACGGAACGCTCCTCCGCCGCCACGTCAAGGCCATCGCCGCCTTCGTGGTGCTCGCCACCGCAGCCGCGGTTCTCATTGCCTTTACGCTGCCCAAAGAGTACGACTCCACCGCCATTCTCCGCATCGATCCGCAAGGCATGCAGACCCTCGGGGAGAACAACGAATCCATGGCCGTGCAGCAGAGCGCCCGGGAACTGGTACTCACCGAGTCCAAGGAAGTTACCAGCCCCGCCGTGGTCATGGCCGCGATCCAGGCCCTGCACCTGGACCAGAACCCCGAGTTTTCCCCCAACTATACACGCCGGGTGGCCAGCGGGAGCGGCTTGACCCCCACCGATCGCGCCGGAGTGCTCACGCGTGTTACCAAGGCCATTTCCGTGGATCAACCACTGAGCACCTATCTGCTCAGTGTCACGGTCCGCTCGCGTGCCCCGCAACTGTCCGCGCAAATTGCCAATCAGTTGGTCGAGAGCCTGATTGCGCGCGACTATACCACCCGGGTGCAGTCGCTGATGAATTCCTCCCAGGCCATGGAGGCGCAGGTGGATGACCTGCGCTCCAAGATGGAAACGAGCGAAAGGGATTTGGTGAACTACGAGAGCAGCAACGACGTGCTCGACCCGAATTCCAAGGACAATATCATGCAGGCCCGGTTGAGTCTGGTCAACGCCGACCTCAGCCAGGCGCGCTCGCAGCGCATCGCCCTCCAGGCTGAGTACGCCACCGCCAGCAGCGGCGGGTTGGAAGCGTTGCTGGCGTCGTCTCGCGGCCAGGTGCTGGAGCCGATGCACCAGCAGTTGCTCGCCGACCAGCGCCGGATGGCGCAGGATGCCCAGGTCTACGGGCCCAATTTCCCCATCTACCGCGAGCAAGCCGCGGTGGTGCGCCACGATCAGCAGGTGCTGCAGCAGGAACAGCAGGACATCGAGCGACAAGTCGCCGCGCAATACGCGACCGCGCTGCGCCGGGAGCAATTGTTGCAGAATGCGCTGGAGTCCACCAAGAGCGCCATGGATGTGTACAACCTCAAGGCGATTCGCTACAGCGCCCTGCAGGCCGCCGCCCAGAGCTACAGCCAGTTGTTTTTCCAGTTGCAGCAGCGCATCCAGGACGTGAGCGTCGCCGCCAACCTGCACGCCGAAACCCTCCGTCCCATCAGCCCCGCCATCCCCTCGCCCCGGCCCGTCTACCCCCGCCCGGTGCTGGCCGGCGCCCTCTCCCTGGTCGGTTCGCTGGCATTGGCCTGCGTGACCGTGGTGCTCATTGGCATCATGGACCGGCGCGTCACCAACCCGGAACAGGTCGAGGGTTGGTTCCAGGTGCCGTTCCTTGCCTCCGTGCCCCAGATCGCGCTCTCGCGCGGCGTGCGGCTCGATCCGATACAGATCGCGGATCCTGGCCACCGTCCCGATGCTGACGCCGGCCCGACCCTGGTCGCGGTCCACCAACTGCAGGAAAGTGTGCTCAGCCTGCACAGCGCGCTCGTGTTCGCCAACGGCGGCGCCCCGCGCTCGTTGGGCGTGACCAGCTCGCTGCCGGGCGAGGGCAAGTCCACACTGGCGGCGCATCTGGCCGTGGCCTTCGCGCGCTTGGGTCAGCGCACCGTGCTCGTGGACGGCGATCTGCGCAAGCCCAGCGTCCATCGCTTGTTCCAGTGCCGCAACACCATAGGCCTCTCCAGCGTCCTCACCGGCCAGTGCAGCTTGGAGCAGGCGCTGATCGCCCCTAGCAACGAACCCGCCCTTACGCTGCTGCCGGCCGGAACTTGTCCGGCGCGGCCGGTGGAGCTGCTCCACCGCGGCTTGGAGGAGGTCATGCAGCAATTACAGGCCCAATTCGACTGCGTGTTGGTGGATTGTCCGCCGGTTCTCGGCTTCGCTGATGCGACCGTCGTCGGCAATCATACCGACGGCATCATTGTGGTGGCGCGCGCCGGGCTGGCGGAGCGCACCCAGGTGATGATGGCCCTGCATGCGTTGCGCGCCACTCGCGCCAATATCCTCGGTATCGTGCTCAATGGCGTGGGCCGTGAACACGGCTCGTACTATAGCTATCATGCCTATGGCGACTACTATACCGCGGCCGAAAAGGCCTAGCTCGACCACGCCCGCCGCCCGTCCCTTCGCCCACGATGACCACTTCAGGTCCCATTGTCCCGCCTCCAGCCTGGACCCGGCCCGTGCCTGGCGCACCCACCCCTGCACGCTACCAGTCCCGCGATCAGCCCCTGGAGGCGCTGCTTGCGGGCCTGCTCATTTTTACCAGCGTTCTGGATCTCTGGGTGGCGCCATTTCCCATTGGCCGCTTCCATCTCCGCGCCAGCGAGTTGCTTGTGCTGCCGGGTGCGCTCGTGCTGCTGCACCGGCTTGGCCGCCTCGGACGGCGCGCGTTTTGGCCACCGTTCGCGGTGCCTGCGCTGTTGCTTCCCGGCTTTTACTTGGGATGGAGCCTGATCAATTCGGCCGAGCCCACCGCCGCGCTGGGGCATAGTGCGCTGCTGGTGCTGGACGTTTTGCAGTATTGGCTCGTCGCCGTGCTGGCTGGTACCAGTTGGGCTCAATTCCGGCGCTGCCTGGGATGGGTCGCCGTCGCCGTCATACCGATGTGCTTGTGGATGGCGATTTCCTACCGGCTCAACTTAAACAGCCATTTCGAGGACATCGCCCTGGGGGACGTCATGGCCGGCAGTGCGGCCATGCGCCTCAATGGCGGCGTGCTGGCGGCCACCGCCGGGGCCTGGGCGGCTGTGCTGTGCTGCGGGGGCTTGGGACTGGGCCGCGTGGCGAATCTGCTGGCGGTGCTGGGGATTTGCGGCGGAGTCCTGGCCGCCATCGTTGGCATATCCCGTGCCGCCATCGTGGCGCTGGTGCTGGGAATGGCGCTGCTGGGCTACGTGCTGGCGCGCAAGGGCCATTTGCGCTCGCTGCTTGTGCTGGCCCTGGTTTCCGTGCTGGTCGCCGCTTTCACCCTGGCGATGTTGCAACGGCTGTTTCCAACCACCGGGCTCAGTGCAAGTGTCAGCGGCCGGGTAGCGTTGCTGTTAGATCCTTCCGGCTACAACACCGGCACCGTCAGGGCCCGCGTGCAAAGCTGGACAATGATGCTCGACGATGTCGCCCGCGACCCGCTCTGGGGCCGCGGAGGCGACAGCTACCACATGTACTTTCCCGTGGGCGTGGCCGATAGCGAGAACTTTACCATCGAGATCCTGCACGGCACCGGCATCTGGGGATTCGGCGCCCTACTCTGGCTTGTGGGCGGTGTGCTCATAGGCGCCTATCGGCGCGCCATCAGCGACGGCCTGAGTATGCGGCAACGCCGGATGGTCGCCGCTGCGTTGGCCGCCATGGTAGCTTTGTTCGTGGCGTCCCAGACCAACCCCATCGGCTGGTCCGCGGTGTTTTGGGTGGCGTTAGGTTTGGCAGCGGCCGCCACCCGCCTCCCCCAACCACGCACGGCACTGGCCCCATCCTTCGCGCGGCTTCGGGCAAGGTAGGGCAACATCAATGACCTTCGTGGCCAATTGGTTGCGCCGTCTCTCCTTCGCCACCCCGGTGCGGACGTCGGTGCGGGCGTTGGGCCTGCAACGCCCGGCTCGTTACTTGTATGGCCGGCTATTTCAGACGGGTGCAACCTCGGTGGAACGCGAAGTCGCAGGCGCGCGGGCTCGCTTCCACGTTGAGAGCACGGCTGAACTTCGCACCCTGGACGCAATCGCCTGCGAGCCGGTTCTACCGCTGCTGGCAGGCCTCATCCAACCCGGCGACCACATCCTGGACGTCGGCGCTCACCGGGGGGTCTACACGATCTTCTTGGGACTGGCGTCGGGCCCAGCCGGGCGCGTGCTGGCTGTGGAGCCCGACCCGCGCAGCTTGGTGCGCTTGCGCGCCAACCTCCAGCTCAACCAGTTGGAGCCTCGTGTGCAGATCGAGGAGGTGGCGATTGGCGCGGAGCGGGGCGAGGTGGAGCTCAGCCTGTGCGACGAGTACATGGCGGCCGTCAATGGCGGTCCCGGCCCGAGCGTGCGTGTAGCACTCTGGCGCGGCGACAGCCTGCTCGACGCCTGCCAGTTTCCTCCGCCCCAGGTGATCAAATTGGATGTCGAGGGTTATGAAGATGCCGTGCTGGCCGGTCTGGAACAGGTACTGCGCCAACCCGCCTGCCGCTTGGTATGCTGCGAGGTGCACCCACACAAGCTCCCGCCCGGCATCGCCGCCGCGGCCATTGGCGATCGCCTCGAACGCCACGGCTTCACTCATCAGTACAAGTTGCCCCGCGCGCCCGAATTTCATCTGCTGGCCTCGCGTGTGCCGCTGCCGGCGTGGCGATCCTGAATCTGCCCATGCGCATCGCCATCGATTGCAGTTTCGAGCACCCCGCGCTCTACAGCAGCGCCATGGACAACCTGCGCGCCCTGGCCCATTGGCTGCCGCAGTTGGCGCCGGAGCACGACTTCCTGATTCCGGTGAGCCGTACGCTGCGTCCCCACTTCGCCGAATTCGAATGCCGCAACTTGAAGCTGGTCGGCGGTATGGTGGCCAACGACCATCGCCTGCTGCGCATCGCGGCCCAACAAACGCTGCTCCCCTGGCGGCTCCGTCGCGCCGGATGTGATGTCCTTTTCGCTTACGGTAACGTTTGCCCGCTGTGGTCCGGGCCCCCGGTCGTGTTGAAAATCAATACCCTGCATCACCTCGTGGCCGATCTCGACATCGGTTGGGCTCGACGGCGCTATCGCAGCGTTGCCATCGCCGCCTCAGCCCGGCGCGCGGTCCGCGTTGTGGCGAATTCCATCTATACCAAAACCGAAATCTGCCGTCACATGGGCCTGCCGCAGGACAAGGTCACCGTAATCTATGAAGCCGCCGAGGATCGCTTCGGGGCCGAGGTGACCTCCGCGCCGGCCCCGGCATGGACGCCGCCCCGCCCGTATCTGCTTTATCCGGCAGGCCTGTGGCCCTACAAAAACCAGACCACGTTGCTCACCGCCTTCGCCCGGCTTCCGCCAGCGATGCGCGCCCAGGTGGACCTGGTGCTTGCCGGACGCGACGATGCCGAGCATGCGCCCGATCCGAGCGGCGAATTCCCCACGTACCGCGCGCGTCTGGAGCACATGGCGGCCGCGCTCGGCATCGCCAACCAGGTGCATTTTCCGGGCTATCTGCCCATTGCCGCGATGCCGGCCCTCTTCCATGGCGCCCGCATGCTGGTGTTTCCCTCGCTGGCCGAGACTTTCGGCAAACCGCTGGTCGAGGCGATGCGTTGCGGCTGCCCGATTGTCGCCTCTCGCGCCACGGTCATGCCCGAAATTGTCGCCGATGCAGGGGTGCTCGTGGATGCCACCGATCCGGACCAATGGGTTGCGGCGATCCGCCAGGTATGGGAGTCCGAGTCGCTGCAGGAACAATTGCGTGACCGCGGTCGTCGGCGCGCCCGACAGTTTTCCTGGGAGGCCCAAGCTCGCGCCAGCCTGGAGTTGCTGCTGGAATGCGGAAGCGCTGGCGGCGCGACGGCGGTGGCGTCGTGAACGCCGACGCGGTGCGGTTGCGGTGCGAGCTGCATTTGCATACCGTCTTCTCCCACGACGGCCATATCCGCCCCGCTGGCCTCGCGCGGGCCGCGCAGCGGCTGGGCTTGAACCTGGTCGCCATTACCGACCATGACACCATGGCCGGAGTCGAGGACTTTCGCCGCCGGCTCCCCCGGTGGGCGCCCGATTTGTTGATCGTTGCCGGCGAAGAGCGAACCCTGGCGGATGGAACCCATCTGCTCGGTCTGGCGTTACGGGAGCCGGTGCAGTCGCACACACTCGCCGACGCGCTTGCCGAAATTCAGGCGCAGGGTGGGCTGGCCATTCTGCCCCATCCCTGCCGCCGCCGTGATGGCGTTTGCCAGGAGACAGTCCCGGAGGCCGCCTTGGGCGCGGACGGCTTTGAATTGTTCAACCCCAAGTGCTCGCATCGCGAAAATGCCGCCGCCCGCCGCCTGGGCGCATCACTCCCGCCTTGTGGCGGGAGCGATGCCCACTATGAAAGCGACATCGGCCAGTGCATCATTACCCTCCCATGGCAGGGCGACGCGGCGGCGAGCTTGCGCTCTGCGCTCCAGCATCGCTCGCTCCAGATCGTCGGTATCCGTCAGTCCGCCGGCGACTTGGGGCGCCGCTATGCGCCAGCCTATTACCGCATGAAGTCACACTTTCCGCTGCCCCGGATATTGGTGCCGCTGGCGCGGGTTGGATACCGCGCGTGGCGCAATGGTCGGCGGCGCTGGACGGCCGAACCCACGCTGGAGCTCAAACAATGAGTGCTGCCGCCTCCCGCTACCGCACGTGGGCCCAAACTTGGGGCTATAACGTTTACCGTCGGCAACTGCGCCAGTCGCAGTTCTGGCCGCTCGAACGGTTGCAAACTTACGCTTGGCGCCAGTTGCAATTGAGCCTCCGGGCGGCGGCGGCCACCCCCTTCTATCGCGAGCGCTTCCGCGCCACCGGTTTCGATGCAAAGGCCGGATTACGTCACCCCGGCGAATTGGCGTCGCTGCCGCTGCTGAGCAAGGCCGACGTGCGTGCCGCCGGCGACGCCATGATCAATCGTCGCCGCATGCGCTTCGCCCTTCCAGCTGCCACGAGCGGCACTACAGGCGAGCCCCTGCGCATGTGGCTCGAGTTCGGCTTCGTCGCTATGGATTACGCCTGCATTTTTCGCCATTGGTCCTGGGCGGGATATCGTTTCCGCCAACCGATGGCGGCGATCCGCAGCTATGTGCCGGCGCACGCGGGCGCGCCGCTATGGCGTCACTCGCGCTCGCAAAACTGCCTCTATTTTTCTGCCTACGACCTGCGGCCGGATAACTGCGGCCTCTATCTGGAAAAGCTCCTTCAGTTTCGACCGCTCTATATCAAAGGTTACCCATCCGCACTGGCCATGCTGTCCGAATTCGCCTTTGAGCGTCGTGCGCAGCTCGGATTTGTCCGCGGCCTGTTTGCGGCCTCGGAAACGCTCACGCCTGGCGAACGCGAAAGCATTGAGGCCACCTTCGGTCGCAAGCTGTTCAACTGGTATGGGATGACCGAGCCAGCCGTGATCCTTACCGAGTGCCCCGCCCACGAGGGTTTGCATGTGAATCTGGAGTACGGCTATCCCGAATTCCTCTCCTCGCCCGACCTGCAGCCGGACGAGTATCGCCTTGTGGCCACCGGGTTTCACAATCCGGTTATGCCCTTCGTACGCTACGACACCGGCGATATCGTCCGCTTGATGCCTTCCGCCGGTCCGTGCCCCTGCGGCCGCGGCCTTCCGCGCGTGGCCGCTGTGCTGGGCCGCAAGGACGAGTGCATGCTCACCGCCGACGGTCGTCGCCTGCCTTCTATCAATTTCTACACCGTGTTTCGCAACCGGCCCGAGATCAGCCAGTTCCAGATCGTGCAGTATGGACGGCGCGAAGTGACAGTCAAGCTGCGCTTGCGCCCCGGCGCGCCTCCCGACACCCCGCTGCCGGGTCTGCGGGAGCAGCTTGCCGCACGCTTCGGCGATCAGGTTCAGCTCAGCCTTGACGCCGGCGGCCGCTTCCTGACCAACGCCGACGGCAAAACGCCGGTCATCGTTCGCCGGCTGGGTACGCGGGCAGCCGAGGACCGGGAAGAGTACATCGTCTCCTCGCAGCAGGCTTGGCAGTTGGCGCGGTGCGATGCGCCGGCGCTGAAGTTGGATTGGAACGAGGCCGACCGCCTCCCATCCGCGCGCGTGTTGCAGGTGCTTCAGCAGGCGCTGCGCGACCCCAGGCAGGTGCACTGGTATCCGGATGCCGATCAGTCCGCGCTACAACGGGCCGTGGCCTCGTATGCGGGCGTGCCCCCCTCCTGTGTACTACTGACCCACGGTTCGGACGCGGCCATTGAGCTGTTGGCGGCGGCGCTGATCCGGCCCGGCGACACGGTCGCGATGCTGACGCCCAACTACGATCAATTCCGCTCTACCTTCGAGCAGCGCGGCGCTGCCTTGCAACCGCTGCCATACCAGGGACAAACGCCGGCGCCCGTTGCCGCGTGGATCGCCCAAATGCGGCTAAACGCCCCGCGGGTCTTCTATGTTTCCAATCCCAACAATCCCATGGGCTATCTGCTCAGCCGCGAGGACCTGCATCCGCTGCTGCGCTGCTGCCAGGATTTGCGCACGGTGCTCGTCGTGGATGAGGCCTACTTCGAGTTCAGCGGTTTGAGCGTCGCCGAATGGGTCGAGCGTGAGCCCGGGCTCGTGGTCATGCGCTCGTTTTCCAAGGCGTTTGGCATGGCCGGGATGCGGCTGGGATACTTGCTGATGGGAGACGAGCTGGCACTGCTGCTGCGCCGCCTGCATAATCCCAAAAGCCTCACCGGCCTCGCGCAGCTCGCGGGCATCGCCGCCCTGGACGACCTCGACGCCATGCGGAGCTACGTGCACGAGGTCCGCATGAGTCGCGACCGCCTGTGTGCCTGGTTGACAGCGCACCAACTGCGCTTTTGGCCTTCGGCGGCCAACTTTGTGCTCTTTCAGTTCGAACCGGCGGCGGAGCTGGTGTCCCGGCTTGCCGCGCGCGGCATATTCGTGCGCGACCGCTCTCGTTTCTTCGGCAGCGGCCATGTCCGGGTTACGGTGGGCGGCGCCTCCAGCACCGACGGCCTGCTGACGGCACTAGAATGCGAACTGGCGGCTCTGGGGCAGCGATCCGAAATGGCGGCGAGCGGCTGAAGCAGCCTCTCGCCTGGGTAAAAGATCAGGAGGGTACTCGATTGGAAATTGCCGTATTTGGATTGGGATACGTAGGCTGCGTCAGTTCTGCCTGCCTGGCCCAGTTGGGCCACAACGTTGTGGGCGTGGATGTCAGTCTCGAAAAAGTGAATGCGGTGTTGGCGGGCAGCGCCCCGTTCTACGAGCCTGGCCTCGATGAGCTCATCCGCGAGCAACGCGCTTGCGGCCGCTTGCACGCCACCCCGGATGCCGGCGAGGCCCTCGCCCGCGCCGAAGTCGCGCTGGTGTGTGTGGGTACGCCATCCAGCCCCAATGGCGGCGTGGATACCAGTCATCTGCGCCGGTTGCTGACCGGACTCCATGCCGGCCTGCGCCCGGTTCCGGCGCTGCCCTTGACCGTGCTTTTGAGAAGCACGGTACTCCCAGCGGCCCTGCGCGCATTGCTCGATCGGGTGCACGCTGAAATCGGTAAGCCGGCGTGGTCGCTGGTGGTCAACCCAGAGTTTCTGCGTCAAGGTTCGGCCCTTGACGACTTCCGGCATCCCCCCTTCACCATCCTCGGTGGTGGGGATCCAGCCGCGCTGGACCGCGCTCAGCAACTCTACTCCGGGCTGGACGCGCCCCTGGTGCGCACCGACGCGGCCACGGCCTCGCTCATTAAATACGCCTGCAATGCCTGGCATGCACTCAAAGTGGATTTTGCCAACGAGGTCGGCGAGCTGGCTGGCTCCCTTGCCGCCGACGGCGCCGAAGCCATGCGCGTCGTCTGCCAGGATACCAAGCTCAATATTTCTGCCCGCTACCTGCGGCCGGGCTTTGCCTTCGGCGGATCGTGTTTGCCCAAGGACGTGCGCGCCTTGGTCACGCATACGCGCGCGGAGGGGCAGCGGCTGCCGCTACTGGAATCGGTGCTCCCCAGCAATCACGAGCACTTGCAGCGCTGCGTCCACCGCGTGCTGGCCACCGGCCGGCGCCAAGTCGCCCTGCTGGGCCTGAGCTTCAAGGCCGGCACTGACGACTTGCGTGAGAGCCCCGCGGTGCTGCTGGCGGAGGCGCTGTTGGGCAAAGGCCTGAACCTGCGGGTATGGGAGCCCCATATCGCCCGCCCCCGCCTATTCGGCGCCAACTTGCAATATTTGGAACGTTCCCTCCCGCATATCTGGGAACTGCTGGGAGACAAGCTCGAACCCATCCTCGCGAAATCCGATTTAGTGGTTGTGACGCGTCCGCTTGAGGAATCGGAGTTGGCCGCACTGCGGCTCATGCCTGCCACCGCCCTGTGCCTCGATTTGAGTGGCACCCTCCGCCCGGAGGCCGTGCCCGGCGGCCTGCTAAAGTCGACCGTCGCGCCCCCTCCCCTTCCGCAAATGGCGGCAATCGCCGATTAGGCGTTCGAAAGGATAGCTAAGAGCTACGAAGACGATGTTTCAAGTTACTGACAACTATTGGAGCGGTGAGGTCAAATTGGAAGAAGTGCCCGCGCCGATTCCCCGGCCCGGGACCGTCCTGGTGCGTTCGGTGTACTCGCTCATCAGCGCCGGCACTGAACGCATGAAGGTGCAGCAGGCCCAAATGAGCTTGGTCGGCAAGGCCCGCGCCCGCCCCGACCAATTACGCAAGGTACGCAGCACCGTGCAGCAGGAGGGCCTGCTCAACACCGTGCAAAAAGTGATGAGCCGGCTCAAGGCGCCGGTGCCGCTGGGCTACAGCCTGGCGGGCACGGTGGAGGCGCTCGGTGCGGATGCCGGCCAGTTCCGCGTCGGTGATCGCGTGGCCTGTGGCGGATCCAGTGCCAACCACGCGCATTTCAACGTGGTCCCCGTCAACCTCTGCGTGCCGGTGCCGAATGGAGTCAGTCTCGACCACGCGGCATTCACCACCGTCGGCGCCATTGCCATGCATGCCGTGCGCCAAACCCAGGCCCAGTTCGGGGAACTGGTCGTTGTGGTGGGTTTAGGCCTGGTGGGCCTGCTCTGCCTGCAGATGCTGCGCGAGTTGGGCTGCATTGTGGTTGGCGTCGATCTGGAGCCGGCCCGGCTCGAATTGGCTTCCACGATGGGTGCGGTATTTGCCTCCCGTCCTGATGCCGGCGCCCTGCATCAGCAGGTGCGCGCCCTGAGCGCCGGCCTTGGCGCCGATGCGGTTCTGCTCGCCGCGTCCGCCGATAGCGCTGATCCGGTGCTGCTCGCGGGCGATCTCCTGCGCGACCGCGGCCGCCTGGTGGACGTTGGCAAAGCCCGGCTCGAACTCCCCTGGGAAGTCTTCTATGACAAGGAATTGGAGCTGCGCATGGCGCGCTCGTATGGCCCGGGCCGCTACGATCCCAGCTACGAAGAACAAGGCGTGGACTACCCGGTCGGATACGTGCGTTGGACCGAGCGGCGCAACATGGCCTGCTTTCTGGACATGGTGGCGGCCGGCAAACTGAACTTGAAGCCCATGATCAGCCATGAATACGAGTTCAACCACGCCACCGACGCCTACGCCACCTTGATGAACGACCACGGCGCGCTCGGCATTGTGCTCCGCTATGATCGCCAGCCCGATCCGGCCCCGCACACTTATCTCCGCCTGCCACGCTCGCAGCGTGCGAGTGCCAGCCCGGTGCAAATCGGCGTCATCGGCGCCGGCAATTTTTGCAAATCGATGCTGCTGCCTCGCCTCCGCCGCTTGCCCCAGGTGAATCTGGCGGCCGTATGCGCCGCAACCGGTCTGAGCGCCGCCGATACCGCGCGCCGCTTCGGCTTCGCCCTGTCCACCACGCGATTCGACGACGTCCTCGCGGATCCTGCCGTCACCAGCGTGGTGATCGCCACACGCCATCATCTGCATGCCCCCATGGCCACCTCGGCTCTGGAGGCGGGAAAGTCGGTGTTCGTCGAAAAACCCTTGGCAACTACACCCGACGATCTGGAGCGCGTGCTGACGGCCGCCGCCACCGCCCCCGGCCTGCTGATGGTTGGCTATAACCGCCGCTTCGCCCCGCTGGTGCGCCGATTGCGCGCTTGGATGGCCAACTATCGTCAGCCCTGGATCGTGGACTACCGCGTCAATGCTGGCTCCTTGCCCGCCAACCACTGGTTCCGCGACCCGAGCCAGGGCGGCGGCCGGCTGCTGTCGGAACTATGCCACTTTGTCGACACTGCCCTGTATCTATGCGACAGCCCTCCGGTGGAAGTCAGCGCCGCCGGCGCCCCGCCTACGGCCGCCATTCCCGCCGATGAACATGCCGTCTACAGTATCCGGTTCGCCTCCGGTTCTATCGCCACCATCATATACACCGGCGAGGGCGATCTGGCCGCCGGGAAGGAACGCCTGGAAGTAATTGGCAACGGCGGCTTGGCGGTCCTCGACAATTTCCGTTCGCTCAACATCGTCGCGTCCGGTCGTCGTCAGCGCCACAAGACCCGCACGCCCGATAAGGGCCACACGGAGGAGCTCCGGCAATTTGTCCATGCGGTGGAGAGCGGCGCGCCCTCGCCCATTGCGCTACAGGAGCTCAGTTGGGTGGCGGAAACCTGTTTTGCCCTCCAGCGCGCGCTGCTGGAGCGGACGCCGGTGAGGCTGCGGTGAGCGCTGCCGCGCCCGCGTCGGCGGCGGTGACCGCACCGGATCCCGTTCTCGCCGCCATGGACCGGCTTCAGGCTTGGCTGGACACGGCTGAGCTGCGCGGCTACGAGCCTTTCGACGGTCTTAGCAGCCGCCTGCGCCCGCTGGCCCGCACCAGCTACAGCCGCCGCATGCTGGTGCAGCTATTCAAGCGCAGCCGCGTCAATCTGCGGCCCTTGCTGGGCGTGCCCCGCTGCCACAGCACCAAGGCCATGGGCTACCTGGCCCGCGCGTGTCTGCGCCGTTACCGCGCTGCCGAGGGCCCGGCATGGCTGCAACGCGCCGCGGACTTGTTACGCTGGCTGACCGACCATGCCAGCGCCGGCTATCACGGTCCCTGCTGGGGCAATAGCTTTGACTACGAAACCCGTCTGTTTTATCTTCCCGCTGGAGCTCCAACCGTGGTTTGGAGCGCACTCATTGGCCAGGCTTTCGTGGATGCGTTCGAGCTCACCGGAGAGTCGCGCTACTTGGACGTGGCCCGCGGCATTTGCGAATTCTTTCTCCGCGACATCCCCCTCCAGGCGGCGCCGGCGGGCGCCTGCTTTAGCTACGTGACCTTTACGCCGGTGCAGGTACATAATGCGAACTGCCTCGTGGCCGGCCTGCTGGCGCGGGTCTACCGCCACGGCGCGGAGCCTGTGCTCGCTGAGCGGGCGGCACAGGCGCTGGAGTTCACTGCCGCCGCTCAGCATCCCGACGGTGGCTGGGATTACGGCCCGGCGCCCAATCTGCGTTGGATCGACAACTGGCACACCGGTTACGTCCTCGACAGCTTTCTGGATTTTGAACAAAGCACCGGCGATGCCCGCTTCCAGGCCACCATGCGCCGCGGCTGGGATTTTTACTGGAACCATTTCTTTACTCCCGACGCCTTGGCGCGCCACTATTGGCGGCAGACCTATCCCATTGACATCCAGTGTGTCGCGCAAAGCATCGAGACTTTGTGCCGTTTTGCCCATTGGGAGCCGGACGCCGTCGGGCGTGCGCGGCAGGTGGCGCTGGTGGCCCTGGCGCAAATGCAGGACCCGAGCGGTTATTTTTATTTCCAACGCGGTCGTTACTGGGTGAACCGCACCCCGTATCTGCATTGGGGTCAAGCCACCATGATGTGTGCCCTGGCTGGATTGCGGCTGGCCTTGCGAGGCGAACATGCCCTCTGAGGCGGTCCAGGTGCGCGGCCGGGTGGTGATGCTGATCGAGAACTTGTCGTTTCCCTTCGATCGCCGCATGCGCCAGGAGGCGGCCACGTTACGCGCCGCCGGCTTCGCCGTGACCGTGGTTTGCCCGCGCGGACGCGGCTATGACCAGCGTTGGTATGAGAGTTGCGATGGTGTTCGGGTCTACCGCTATCCCCAGTTGGTGGAAGGGCGCCAGGGGTGGAGTTATGCGCTGGAGTACGGCTGGGCCTTGGCCTGGATGCAAGTGCTGCTACTGTGGATTGCCGTTCGCCACGGTGTCGACATTGTCCATGTGGCCAGCCCGCCGGACCTGCTGTTTGTGCCCTTCCTGTTGTTGGGGTGGATGGGCAGGCGTCTGGTCTACGACCAGCACGATCTGTCCCCGGAAACCTTTGCCGATAAGTTCGGAGAAAAATCCTGGCTCTATCGGGTGCTGCTGTGGCTGGAGGCGCAGTCCTATCGCCACGCCAGCCTGGTCATTGCCCCCAATCAGAGTTATTATGAGGTTGCCCGTCGCCGTGGCAATGTGCCCGCCGATAAACTCACCATCGTACGCAGCGGACCGGACCTCGATCGCTTTGTGCCGGTCGCGCCCCAGCCCGGGTTGCGCGAAGTTTTCTCGCACCTGGTGGTCTACGTGGGGGTCATGGGCACTACGGACGGAGTGGATCGCGCCGTGCGTGCCGTGGCCCACTTGGTGAACGGCGGACGTCACGACACATTGTTTGCCTTCCTGGGCAGCGGAGAGTGCTGGCAAGCGCTGCAGCAGTTGGCGGCCCAGCTCGGGGTCAGCCGCTATGTCCGCTTTCCTGGACGCGTGTCTGATGCCTGTTTGCTGGCGTACCTATCGTCGGCCGACATCGGTATCGCCGCCGATCCCCCCACGCCCTTCAACAATCTCTGCACGATGAACAAGGTGCTCGAATATATGGCCTGCGCGCTGCCCGTGGTGGCCTTTGACGTGCTCGAAACTCAGCGCTCCGCCGGCGATGCCGGCGTCTACGCCTCCGGCGATGACCCAGCCGCAATGGCCAGCGCACTTGACGCATTGCTGGCCGATCCGGCGCGGCGCGCACACATGGGTGCGCTCGGGCGCGCGCGCGTGGAAAACGAGGTGGGATGGCACCACTCTGCGCGCCACTTGATCGCCGCCTACAATCGGCTGCAACCCGCTCCAACTCCTTCATCCAACTGGGAGAATTCCGCTCATGCCTAAAGTGCACCCGCTGCCCTGTCTCGGCTTTATAGCTGCGGCTTTGTGGTTTTGCCCGCTGCTGGCGGCCCAAACCGGCGCTCGCATCAACCCCACTTCCCAGAGTCAGCTACCGGTGAGTTCCATTCCGACACCGGAACTTCCCATCCCAAGCGCGCTCACCCCGGACCTTGCGGCGCCGGAAGCTCCCGACAGCTACCCCATTGGCCGCCAGGATCTGCTTTCGGTGTTCGTGTATCAAATGCCTGATCTTACCCGCCAAGTCCGCGTTGATAGTGAAGGCGACATTCATCTACCCTTTGTGCCGCAAAAAATACCCGTGGCGGGCGCCACTGCCGATGTGCTCTCCGACCGGATTGCGGCCACGCTGGAGCGCGACGGCATCGCCCGTCAGCCCATGGTGCAGGTGGTCGTACGCCAAGTCATGAGCAAGCCCATCATCGTCAACGGCGAAGTCAACCAGCCGCTCACGCTCCAGGCCGCAAGACCGCTTTCCTTGCTGGAGGTGCTCGCGCGCGCGGGCGGTCCCAGCGCGAGCGCCGGCGATACCGTGCTCGTGACCACGGGCTTGGGCAGCGATCCTCACTTGCAGCGCATCAGCTTGCAGCAGGTACTGGAACAGGGCGCCGGCAGCCAGTTGATGCTCACCGGTGAGGACGCGGTCACCGTGCTCTCGGCGCGCCTGATCTACGTCGTCGGCGATCTGCACAAGCCCGGCGCGTTTCCGCTGCGCAGCGGTGAGCCCGTCACGGCCCTCAAGGCGCTCGCCCTCTCCGAGGGCGCCAACAATACCGCCAGCCGTTCCAAGGCCGTGATCATTCACACCCTGAGCGACGGCCGCAGGGTCATGAATCCCGTCAATCTCGATAATATTGTTAGTCATAAGATTGCCGATCCCGTCTTGCAGGCCGGCGACATCCTGTATGTTCCCCGTAACGGCTTACGCGTCGTGATGGGCACCGCCATACAGGATGCCGCTCAGACCGTCGCCATCGGTATCGGCTATCACTGGTAATTGGAACCCAAGTCCCGGCATGTCTTCGCGCTGGAGCCGTTTCGCTCTTGCCGGATTGGCAACGGCGGCAATGTCCGCCTTGGCCTTGGTGGCGGTCGCCACCGCCGCCGCCAACTGGTTCGAGACCCGCGCCCAGATCCCGGGCCTTGCCGAGCCCGTGGCGGTCGCTCGCCTGACGCGCGCCGCGCGCCTGCGTCCCGGTCTCGCCGACACTTGGCGGGAATGGGCCGACGTGACTTCCTTTGCCCACCCTGCCCGGGCGCGCACTCTCGCCCGGCGCGCCGTCCAGTTGGCGCCCACCGATTGGCGCAACTGGACCTCACTGGCCCTGGTTGACTACCGTCTCAATCACCTCCAGGCCGCTTCGAGCGATTTCGCGGCTGCCGCCCGTGTCGATCGCGGCGCCGCCGCCCACCTGCAGCTGGCGAATATGGCTTGGCTCGTGGGCAATCGCAACCTCTATTGGAACCAGATCCGCCTGGCGCTGGCGGTTTGCTCTCGCGACCAGTACCCGGCCATTCTGGCTCAGGTCCAGCGCTTGAACGGCCCCGATACCGCCAATGTGCTGCGCGTTTTGCCGCCTGGCCAAGCGGGCCCGGTGTGCGGCGGGGTCGAGTTCCTGTGCGCGATGGGCCACCCTCGCGCCGCCACTCGCGCCTGGCAGCTCATGCCGTCCTGCACCAGCGTCACTCAGTGGGCGTGCCGTGGCGCCGCTCTGTCGCTGGCGCATGCCTGGCTCGCGGACGCCCTCCACCCCGGCCATCAATCCACCGCTGTCGCCCCTGCGATCCAATACTGGAATCGCGCCGTGGCTGCCGGATTACTCGCGGGCAGCGCCTCTTTCGGCGCCATTACAGATGGCGGCTTTCGCTATCCCTGGGTTGGAGGGTTGGAGTGGACGTCGGACTCCCGTGTTACGCTCTGGCGCCGCGCCCCGGACGCTGGAGCTGGCTCCGGTCAGGCGGTGATGCAACTGAGCGGCGATCAGCCCGATCAATCTCCCCTGCTATGGGAATGGGTTCCGGTTTCTCCGGGAGTGCATTATCGGGTCGCGTTTCAGAGCCGTGCTGACGACTCTGTCACCGGCGCCGGCCTCTTGCTGCAGGTCGCCACGCCCGACGGGGTGCGCCTCACGCAGGTTGTGGCCCCGCTACAGCCCAACTGGAACTCTGCGAGCGGAAGCTTTGTCGTTCCCGATCACGTCTACCTGCTGAAAGTCGGATTCGAGTGCGACCGCCCCTTCGGCGCCACACTCCTCCGTGGCGAGGTGAGCCTGCGCCGCGTGAACCTCGAAGCGGCGTCTGGCTCTGACTCCGCACTGGATTCTCGGAGTGAGCATGAGTGAGCCTTCCATGCCGGTGCTGGTGCCCAGCCAACCGGCCATGGCTGCCCCCCGGTGGCTACTCCCGGCCGCCTTGGCGCCTGTACTGGCGGCGGTCCTGGGCTTCGGCGCCACCTACAGCTGGGTTTGGGCCCCGGTGGCAGTGGCGCTGTTCGCTGCGGTCGCGATCTGGATTTGGCAGTTGGCAACTCAGCCCAGCCGCCCCTGGCCCTGGCATCCAATCCTGATACCCATGCTCGCCTTCGCTGCCCTGGTGGGCGTGCAGTGGCTGTTTCACCTCAGCGTCTATCCTGGGCAGACTCTCACCGGTTTGGTCCTGCTCGCCGCTTGCGGATGCAGTTTTTATCTTGGGCTGGCTTTTGCTTCCCGCGCCCGGGCGCTCGATTCGCTAGTGCGCGTGCTGTGGGTCTTTTTAGGCCTGCTCGCCACCGAGGCGGTGGTCCAGTACTTCACTGCTCACGGGTTCATTTATTGGTTCCACGACGCAAGCTACGCCACGCCGGTGGGACCATTCGTCTACCACAATCACTTCGGGGGTTGCCTGGAGTTGCTGCTGCCGCCAGCCGCGGCACTAGCACTCTTGCCGGGAGGCTCCGGCGACCGCTCCTTTTCGGGGCACGTCCTGCGCGCCCTGCCAGCATTGGCTGGCTTGGCGGCGTTAATGATCTCCCAATCGCGCGGTGCGCTACTGGCCGTCGGTTTCGAATTGCTGCTCGCCCTGCTGCTATTTTGGCGGGATTGGTTCAGCAGTGCGCGCGGCCGCGGGCTCGTGCTTGCGCTGGTCGGTGTGAGCGCGGCTATCATGCTGCTCGCCAATCCCGGAGCCATGCTCGCCCGCTTCGAGCACATGGCCAACAATCGCGTCAATAGCTTCTCCACCCGCCTCGAAATTTCCGCTTCCGCCTTGCAGATCTTCCGCAACCATCCCTGGGTCGGAACCGGATTGGGGACATTCGGCGTCGAATATCCTCGCTATCAGACTCTGGATGACAGGCTTGTCTACGACTATGCCCATGACGATTATGCCCAGGCCTTGGCGGAAACTGGCGTGGCCGGCGCGGTCTGCATCCTGGCGTTTTTGGGAACCTGGATCTGGGCCGGATTCCGCACTTGGCGCGGTGAGGGCATCCACCGTCGCCGCCGGGCGCTGCAGCTCGCCTGCTTCATCGCCATGGCCGGCCTGCTCGTTCACAGCTTCGGGGACTTCGAATTCCACTCCCAGGCGCTCGCCTTGCTCTTCTTTCTTGAGTTGGGTGCGGTCTTGGCCGCGCCGTCTCCGGTTTCGGTTGATGCCGCCCGCCCGCGGCTTCCCAACCCTGGCCACGGGCGTGCGCGCGGGAACCGCCATGCGCAACTCCGCCGCACCCATGCTGCGCGCGCGGGAACGTCACCCTTGTGAGCGTCGCTACCGAATTCGACTTGGGATCGCACTCCGGTGGACTCCGCCGCAAGTTCCTTAGCAACAGCGGCTCCATGTTGTTGGGCAACCTTATCGCTCAGCCCCTGCTCTTGCTCGCCACTCTTTTGTGGGCCCGGCTCCTGGGCCCTGCCCAGTTCGGCGTCTACTCGTTCGCGTTTACGTTGGCGACTCTTGGCGGTCTGGTGGCCGGGTTGGGCACTGACAATATCCTGGTGCGCGAGATGAGTCTTCACGGGCACCACAAGAGCGCGCTGCTGGGCGCCGCACTCTGGCTGCGATGTGCCGCGGCCGTGGTAGTCGCGGCGGCCTTGGTGGAGTTGACCTTCGCCATCGGATACGCCGAGCCGTTCCGCCGCGCCACCGTCTATGCCGCGCCGTACGTGCTGGCGGTGACGTTGTGGTACTTGGAAGAGGCGTTTTTCAAATCCAGCCTGGAGTTGCGCGTGGCGGCCCAAGTCCGGGTGGCGGCGCGGCTCTTGCTGCTTGCCGGCATCGCCGGGTTGTGGCTGCTGCCGCGGGCAATGAGCTGCGCTGATGCTTTGCTGGTCACCGCGGCGGCCCAGTTGCTCCCCTTATCGATGGTTCTGCCTGCCATATTGCGGCGCGCCCGCCCACGCTTCCGCGCCGCAGGCGAGTTTTGCCGCCTGCTGTTGCGTGAAGGCTGGCCATTAGCGCTCTCGGACGTGCTGGTGGTGCTGTTCGTCCGGCTGGATGTGCTGTTTCTCTCCCGCATGTCGAGCGCCAGCAGCGTCGGGGAGTATTATGCCGCCGCCCGTCTTGCCGAGGGGCTGGGCGCGGTTGCGCTGGCCAGCCAGGCTACCGCTCTGCCTTTGCTGTCGCAGGCTTTTTCCCGTCGCGATACCGCCGCATTTGCGCACGTCTGTCAGATCGCGCTGGAATTGCCCATGCTGGCCATTGTGCCCGCTTGCTTGGTGGTGACGGCTGTGGCGGGTGATCTGCTCCGGCTTCTTTACGGCCCCGCCTATGCTGCGGCGGCGCCGGCGCTGAAGGTGCTTTTCTGGGGGGCGTTTGGCGGCTTGGGCTACGTGCTGGCGACCACCCTGCTGATTGCCGCCTCCCGCCAGCGCACCTGTGTGCTGCTGTCGCTGCTGGCGCTGGCGACTACGGCGGGATTGAGCCCTTGGCTGATCCCTCACTGGGGCGCGCTTGGCGCCGCCATGGCCTCTGCTGCCGCGCTGGCATCGAATCTGGTCTGGATGTTGACGCGACCGGCATGGCGCCCCCTGCTGGCCGCCATGCTGCGTGCCCTGCGCGTGCCAGGTTTGGCGGCGCTGCCGATGTTGGGCGTGCTGCTCGGTGTGCCCGCAGCTTGGTACGTCCGTGTCACCGGCGGGTTGCTGCTTTATGCCGCCGGGGTTTATCTGCTGCGCCACTGGGTACATGGGCAGCCGCCGGAGCTGTCGGGCCTGTTCCCCGTACCTACCCCCGGGACTCCTTCATGATGCCTGCTGCCCAGCAAGCTGCCGCGCCCCGCCATCGCCCCCGCGGCTGGATCCGCTCCAGTTCGCGCCTGGCGGCTGTCGTGCAATTTCTGCTGCTGCTGTGCCCGTGGCGGTGTCGGCGCGCGCTCTTGCGCTATATGTTGGGATTCGTTCTCGCCCCGGACGCCCGCATTGGCTGCGCGCTGATACTCGCCGACCAAGTCCTGCTCGCCGCCGGCTCCTGGATCGGGCATGGCACGGTCGTGCGCCACCTGGCCCGGCTCGAACTTGGCACGGAGGCGCGCATTGGCAACTTTAACTGGATCGTCGGCGCCAACCATCCCGGTTCCGTTTTCTATCGCGACCTGCCGCAGCGCGAATCCTCGCTGCTGATGGAGGAGCAAAGCTCGATTACGCACCGCCACATCCTTGATTGCACCGATCGGGTGCGGATCGGCGCCTTCACCGTCTTTGCCGGTTGCCGCTCGCAAATACTGACCCACAGCGTTGACTTGCGCGAGGCCCGCCAAGGCTGCTCGCCGGTTAGCATTGGTCACCACTGCTTTATCGGCACCGGCTCGATCCTGCTGGCTGGCGCCACGCTGAGCGACTGCTGCGTGCTCGCAGCGGGTTCGGTGCTGCGCGGCGGCAGCACCCAGACGCACAGCCTTTACTCCGGCGTCCCCGCCCAGCGCATCTGCGCTCTGGATCCTGCCCGCAAGTTCTTTCATCGCGACCGCGGCGTCGTAATTTGATTTTTCCCGCCCCCCTTACTGACTCGCCCCGGCGGCGCGACGACTTGCGCACTATGACCTCCATGCTGCCAGCAGTTCGTGTTGCCGCGGCCCCGACGCTGTCAACGGCGCCTTGCTAAGATTTATGTCGGTATGGCCGCGCCGTCTCCAGCCTGGATCGTCACCGGTGGCGCCGATCTGCCTAGCGCAGATCGCGAATACTCGAGTTGAACTAGGCTGCCAAGAGCTCGCCGCGCATACGTTCAAGCGGCGGAACCCGGGGGCGCCAGCATGCTGTGCGGCTCGCCGGGAGCCCGTCCCCAGGGCACCATTATGGCTCTGGCCCGGCCATTTCCTGGGGGGCTGAGGGGCGGTGCTGGCCCCGGTTCACGCGCGGCTGGCTGCATAGGCGGGCGACATCGCCGCTGCGGCGGGGCCGGGCCCGCCCGGCGTGAGTTAGTCGCGGAGGGAAAGAGAGGGGTTGGCGAGGAGCGCGGGCGGACGTTGTGGGGACGCACTCTTGAACGGGTGGTCCAGGACGTGGAGCAGGAACACCTGGTCGATCCAGGGAGCGCGCTTGAAGACCCGGGAACCTCGTAGATTATTGTAGGGGCCTATCTTACGGCGGGGCTGCACCTGGTTG